>CAJUGT010000017.1:0-42697 GCA_910586435.1 uncultured Acetatifactor sp.
AACGGATCTTTTACCGGAAATTCTCTGGACCCACAGAGAACAGAATGCTCTAAAATATGCGCCACACCGGTGGAGTCCTTCGGCGGTGTACGAAATCCGATATAAAATACTTTGTTGTCATCCTGGTTGGAAATCAACGCTACCTTTGCTCCTGTCTTCTTATGTCTGCACAGATAGGTCACGCTGTTGATATCCCCTATCTCCCTTTTCTCAATAACTTCATAACCTGCTAATTCTTCTACTTTCATCGTTTTTTCTCCTATTCCAGTTCCCGCTTGCGGGAACTTGTTCCGGTCTCTGCACTTCGGTGCCCCTACTGGGGAAGGAAATTTCATCTGCATAGGGCGCAGCTGATATTTCCTTCCGGGCACCTTCGTTCCGAGACTGTTTTTGTATTCCAGTTCCTGCTTGCAGGAACTTGTTCCGGTCTCTGCACTACGGTGCCCCTATGAGGGAAGGGTTATTCAGCCGCATACGCGTCTGAAAACCCTTCCGGGCACCTTCGTTCCGAGACTGTTTTTGTATTCCAGTTCCTGCTTGCGGGAACTTGTCCCGCTTTCTTCTTATAATCCGGCCAAAGCCAGCTTACTTATAGACAGTTCCTGTATCACAATTCCCTGCTTTTCTTTTTCCCTGGGCGGAATTTCCACCAGCTGCCCTATGGTAAGCAGCTTTGTGGTATATTGTTTCTTTGTGCCTTTGGATGCGCCGAACCATGCTTTCTTTTCCTCTATTATGTTTACTTTTACTTTTGCCTTCATCTGCTGATAAAGCTCCACCAGAAAAGTGTCCGGAGGCAGATAATACAAATGTGTTTCCAGGGTGTCCTGCGCGTCTGCTTCCGGCAATATATACTTTCTTACAAGCATGCGAAATTTAAACAATATTTCCTCCGCTTCCAAAAGTTCTCCCAAGGTATATTTACAGCCCACATAAACACGGCTTGTGTCCTGCATACTGTATTTATTATCTTCATAAACCGTATTCCGCATGTCAGCCTCCTGCCCGGCCGGGATTAACCGTCCGATATATCCTCTATTTTGTAACCACTCATACGCATGGCATTCCGTATGGTTTCCACAGACATTCCTGTTTCATGCGCAAGTTCCTCCGGCGTCACTTTTCCCCGCAGTTCCTCCGCCAGTTCCCTTGCCTTCTCAGCCACCAGATTAACCTGTTCCGCTGCCTTTCTGTCCGCCTTCACATTATCTTCGTTGGTGTGTACAAGATTCTCCATGGCATCCATAATTCGCTTTGCCATTTCTCCCCTGACCCAGGCAAAAGCATTGGAGGAAACTGTCTGTCTCATACCGCCCATTTTTTGCAGTTCCATGGCAAGAGCCATATTCCCCTCCCCTATCAGATCCTCCAGATACACACCCTGCCCCACATACAGTTTCGCAATATCCACCACATCCCGCAGCAGATGCTCCGTCAGCCCATCCTGCGCTTTCCTGTCTCCCTCCATGGCGGCAATGGCAATTCTATCCAGTTCCTCCTCTTCACAGACAGGCAATGCGGCAATTTCCTCCAAATACATTCTAAGGCAATCCCTCTCCTCTTCTGTCAGCGCCTCTTCCAGTTCTTCCCCTGAATTTATTCTTCCCGTTGCCCCCTCTTCCCTGAAGGAGCCTCCTTTCACAGAAGGTTTGCACACGATTCCATATTTGGTCAGATAGTCATACACCATTTTCAGTTGGCTTTCACTTAAGTCAAGGCTTGAAAATTCTTCCTTTGCCTGTCCCTCTAAAATGTAGTTTCCCTGCGCCTTCCCAATCCGGCGCAATTTTTCCAGTCCCCTGACAAATAATTGCTCTCTTGAACTCTCTTCCATGGCCCCCTCACTTCACATGCGTATGCGTAAACAAATGCTGCTGGCAATATTCATAATTTCCGTTGCATTTGGAACAAAATCGGAATTCCAGGCTTGGATCATCCTCATCTGTCTGGCCGCACACGGCACATTTATGCTTAGTCACCCTGGAATTTCGCCTGATATCCTGTTTAAACTCCACTCTTCTCTTCATCTGTCTCGGTGACATATGAAGGTGGTTTCTGGAAGTAATAAAAAAGATAACAAAATTTAACAGCGAGGAGCCTATGGCTATCCTGATCACAAGATCTCCTTTGAACAGCTCAAATGCCAGCAATACCCCATATAATATCCCCATCCACTTCACTTTCACCGGAATCAGGAACATCAGCAGCACCTGTATATCCGGAAATGTAGCCGCAAAAGCCAGGAAGATGGACATATTAATATAATAAGTGCTGAAAAAGATAGAATGAAAAGAAAACCAACCGCTCGCATAGGCCGAGGAAATCATTCCGCCCTCAAACATATACTGAATTCCCAGCCACAGAAAGCTTCCCAGCACTGTAAACAGCATTCCTGATAACAGGTATACATTATAGCGATAGGTCCCCCAGGTGCGCTCAAGACTGCTGCCTATGTTATAATAAAACAAAAGCATAATGATTGTAAACAAATCCGGGGAACCCGGCGGCACTATAATCCATGTGAAAAGTCTCCAGACCTGCCCATGCAGAATCGCATAGGGATTTAAGGTCAGGTACAGAAGAAAATTTTCGTTAATTATTTCTATCACATACCCTACCACATAACAAAGAATCAACATTAACGATAAATTTTTAATGGCATACTTTCCAAATTTTCTCTCAAATTTGCTCATTCAGACTCATCCTCCATCTTCGCCTCATATCGCCGGCAATGCCGCCGACAGTTCCGGGCAACTCCTTCACCCCTTCCGTCATTTTATTCGGCACTTCAGCATATTCATTTTATCATCCCTCTTTCCATAAGTAAACCAGACTTTTCCTTTTTAATATAAAAATCAGTATTTTTATAAACTTTTCATAGGTTGCGGTAATTTTTACCTACATTGCTTCCATTGTGTATTTTACAGGATAAAACCCTGTTTTCTCCCTTTGCGATATGGTTTTAAGGATACTTGCATTTTATTTTACAGTGTACTATAATGTCATCGAATGTCGATTTAAGGGGAGGTGTTATCTCTTACTCCCATAATGTACATGCCAAAGCTCTTTTATGAGTTTTGGGCCTATTATCATAATTATCCACTCAGGAAGGAGTATCACATGGAATTTACTGACAAAACTGCAACTCTTGGCATTGATATCGGCTCCACCACAGTCAAGATTGCAATTCTGGACAAAGGGCACAATATTCTTTTTTCTGATTATGAACGCCACTATGCGAATATCCGGGAAACCCTTTCCAAACTTTTAGAGAAAGCATATAGACAGCTGGGGAATCTTACATTATATCCCATGATCACGGGATCAGGAGGTCTCACCCTGGCAAACCATCTGGGTGTACCATTTACCCAGGAAGTCATTGCAGTGGCCTCATCGCTGAAAACATTGGCTCCTGAAACGGATGTGGCCATTGAACTTGGCGGAGAAGACGCCAAAATCATTTATTTTGAGGGGGGCAACGTTGAACAGCGCATGAACGGTATCTGCGCGGGAGGTACAGGTTCTTTTATCGACCAGATGGCATCCCTGATTCAGACGGATGCCTCCGGGTTAAATGAATACGCGAAAAACTATCAGTCTCTCTATACCATTGCCGCCAGGTGCGGTGTCTTCGCCAAGACGGATATCCAGCCCCTGATTAACGAAGGCGCCACAAAAGAAGACCTGGCCGCCTCCATCTTCCAGGCGGTGGTAAATCAGACCATTTCCGGACTGGCCTGCGGCAAGCCCATACGTGGACATGTAGCCTTTTTAGGAGGGCCTTTGCACTTTCTCTCGGAATTGAAAACCGCTTTTATCCGTACTTTGCAGCTTGATGAAGAACATATTATCAATACGGATAATTCCCATTTATTCGCCGCCATTGGCGCTGCTTTGCATGCGGAGGAAGGCACTGCGAAATCTGCTGTGGGCGTGACCATGGAAGAAATGGCAGACAAGCTCTCTTCCGATATTAAAATGGAATTTGAAGTGGAGCGCATGGAACCCCTTTTTACTGACCAGGAAGAATATGACGCGTTTTTGAAACGCCACAGCCTGGCCCATGTGGGAGCCGCCGCCCTTTCAGAATACAGGGGCAATGCGTTCCTTGGCATTGACGCCGGTTCTACCACAACGAAAATCGCTTTGGTGGGAGAAGACGGTTCTCTTCTTTATTCTTTCTATTCGGGCAATGACGGCAGCCCATTAAAAACCGCCATCCATGCCTTAAAAGAAATCTACGGGCTGCTCCCCGAGGGTGTACACATTGCCCGCTCCTGCTCCACAGGCTATGGGGAAGCGCTGATGAAAGCGGCGTTTCTCCTTGACGACGGCGAGGTTGAAACCGTTGCGCACTATTGCGCAGCCGCCTTTTTTAATCCAAAAGTGGACTGCATTCTGGATATAGGCGGCCAGGATATGAAATGCATCAAGATCAAAAACCAGGCTGTTGACAGCGTGCAGCTCAACGAAGCCTGTTCCTCCGGCTGCGGTTCCTTTATCGAAACCTTTGCCAAATCCCTGAATTACAGCGTGGAAGATTTTGCCAGGGCTGCCATTTACGCCGAACATCCCATTGACCTGGGAACTCGTTGTACCGTATTTATGAACTCCAGAGTGAAACAGGCCCAAAAGGAAGGCGCCAGTGTGTCGGACATCTCCGCAGGTCTGGCTTACTCAGTCATCAAAAACGCGCTGTTTAAAGTAATCAAGGTATCGGACGCAACCGAACTGGGCAAAAATATTGTGGTCCAGGGCGGTACCTTCTATAATGACGCCGTACTGCGAAGCTTTGAGAAAATTGCCGGATGCGAAGCCATTCGTCCCGATATCGCCGGTATCATGGGGGCCTTCGGCGCCGCTCTCATCGCCCGTGAGCGCTTTGAAGAAGGTTATGAAACCTCACTGCTTTCTTATGAAAAAATTTGTGCCCTTCAATATGACACTTCTATGGCAAAATGCAGGGGATGCAACAACAGCTGCCGGCTTACCATCAACAAATTTTCCGGCGGACGTCAGTTTGTCTCCGGCAATCGCTGTGAACGTGGCATTGGCGGCCAGAAAAACGCTGCAAATGTACCAAATTTATATGAATATAAACTGGAGCGTATTTTTTCCTATCCTTCTCTGGACGCCGACCAGGCTCCCAGAGGTACGGTGGGCATACCAAGAGTGCTGAACATGTATGAAAATTATCCTTTTTGGCATACATTTTTCACCAATCTGGGATACAGGGTTATCCTTTCGCCCAGCTCCAACCGTCAGATTTATGAACTTGGCATCGAATCCATTCCCAGCGAGTCCGAATGTTATCCGGCTAAACTGGCCCACGGCCATGTGACCTGGCTCCTGAGACAGAAGGTGGATTTCGTATTTTATCCTGCCCTGTTCTATGAACGGGATGAAGTGGAAGGCGCCAACAATCATTACAACTGCCCCATTGTCACTTCCTATTCCGAGAATATCAAGAACAACGTGGAAGAAATCAGCAATGGGCAGGCCAGGCTGCGCAACCCTTTTATGTCTTTCAGGGATCTTGGAACAGTGACAACCGCATTAATCAAAGAATTTTCCGAACTTTCCTCTGAAGACATCAAAAAAGCGGCAGAGGCAGGGTGGAAAGAACTCTCCCGTGCCCGAAATGACATATCCCAAAAGGGAGAGGAAGTGCTGGCATACCTGAAAGAGACAGGAAAACGGGGAATTGTACTGGCCGGCCGGCCCTACCATATCGATCCGGAAATCAATCATGGTATACCGGAATTAATTACTTCCTTTGGCATAGCGGTGCTGACAGAAGATTCCATTTCCCATTTGGGATGCCCGGAAAGACCTCTCATCGTGTCCGACCAATGGATGTACCATTCCCGTCTCTACGCCGCCGCAAGCTATGTAAAGACCACGGAAAACCTGGATTTGATACAGTTAAACTCCTTTGGCTGCGGGCTGGATGCCGTCACAACGGACCAGGTTAATGATATTTTATCCGGTTCCGGCAAAATTTATACTTGTTTAAAAATTGACGAAGTGAACAATCTGGGCGCGGCTAGAATCCGGGTACGCTCCCTGCTTTCGGCCATACGGGTAAGAGAAAAAACTCAGAAAGAGCGGGAATTGCGCTCTGCCGCAATTGAAAAAGTTTCCTTCACTGAGGAAATGCGGCAAAATTACACCATCATCTGTCCTCAGATGTCCCCAATCCATTTTGAAATCATGGAACCGGCTTTCAATGCCTGCGGTTATCATTTTGTAGTGCTTGACAATGACAACAAACACTCCGTGGACGTGGGACTAAAGTACGTGAACAATGACGCCTGTTATCCTTCCCTTCTGGTGGTAGGCCAGATTATGGAAGCGCTGCTGTCGGGCAAATATGACCTGAATCGGACCGCAATCGTCATGAGCCAGACTGGGGGCGGATGCCGGGCAACCAATTATATAGGCTTTATCCGCCGAGCGCTGAAAAAAGCCAATATGGAACAAATTCCCGTCATTTCCCTGAACCTGGGCGGCATAGAGTCGAATCCGGGATTTCATCTGAATGCGGACCTCATGATACGGGCCGCTGTTGCCGCACAGTTTGGCGACATTCTTATGCGCTGTGTGTATCGCATGCGGCCCTATGAACAGACTCCGGGAAGTGTGGATGCCGCACATCAAAAATGGCTGCGGATTTTACGGGATTTTGTATCCGCCAAACATATTAACTTCCTGAAATTTCAAAAGCTGTGCCGGGAAATTATACGGGATTTCGATAAGATTCCCATCCTGGATATCAAAAAGCCAAGGGTTGGCGTGGTGGGTGAAATTCTTGTGAAATTTTCTCCTGCCGGCAACAACCACCTGGTAGAGCTGTTGGAAGCGGAAGGCGCGGAACCCGTGGTGCCAGATCTTTTGGACTTTATGCTGTATTGTTTTTACAATCAGATATACAAAGCAGACAGCCTGGGGATGAGCCGAAAAACCGCGCGCATGTCAGCCATGGGCATATGGGCCATAGAGCATGTCCTGCGGGGCGCCGCTGTAAAAGAGTTCAGGAAATCAAAACATTTTACTCCGCCCACCCCCATACGTGAGATTGCTTCTTTTGCGGAACCCATTGTATCCCTTGGAAATCAGACCGGAGAAGGGTGGTTTCTCACAGGAGAAATGGTGGAACTGATACACGACAAAGTGCCCAATATCGTATGTACGCAGCCCTTTGGCTGTCTGCCCAATCATGTGGTGGGGAAAGGAGTTATTAAGGCTCTGAGAAAAGCATATCCCGAGTCCAATATTGTCGCCATCGACTACGACCCGGGTGCCAGCGAAGTAAACCAGTTAAACAGAATTAAGTTAATGCTCTCCACGGCACAGAAGAACCTTTCGACCTGAGCATTCACAATCAAATAGGGGAGGCTTTTCACCCCTACTCGTGCGCCGGGCACCCGTCAGCTCTGCTGACATCTTCCTTTGGGTGCCCGTGCGCAAAAAACAGCCCCCTTGACACAAGGGGGTTTTTCGTCTATGATTTATCTTATATGGTTTCATTACCATGGTACATTCACCACTCTTACTCTTCTCCCAACGCCGGACATTTCACAGGAGAATTGGGAGAATGGGATTCCATCAAATTTTATCAAATATCAGAGGGACAACATATGGCAGGAAACACAGTAGAAAAATCAAAAGTTATCTATCGCCGTGAACAGCCCATGACCGCTTTACACCTGATTACCCAGGGGCGTGTCCTGGCCGAATATCCCGGTGGTTCCTATCAATTAGGTTCAGGAGATGTAATCGGAATATGTGAGATTTGTTCTGAAGTACATTTTCTTGGCTACACTACCTTGGAAGACAGTACCATTCTTACTTTCCCATTGAGCAATATGCAGGCGCTGGAAGATATTCTCCAAAAGCGTCCGGATATCGCAAAACTCTTTATTCTATCCATGTTCCGTCAGTTTAATGCCCTGATGGCACAAAGCTCAGTTTCCGAAATGAACAGTATCAGCTTATACCAAAATATGACGGAGGATTATGAAAAGTACAACGCCCTTTGCGGCAGATACCAGATCCAATCCCGTACACTGCCGGAGCTGGACTCCATACACGCGTATCTTGGGGAAGAAGCCCCCGATGTATGGCTGAACAGCTATTACCTTGCTCTACAACACATTTATGGGGGAACAAACGCTGCGATTATGTTGCAGGAACCGGGTCTCTCCCTGGGGATTCTCCGGAAAGGTTCACTGGACTTCCGTAAGACCTATTCCGTCCTCGACGAACATTACCGGTATCGCTGCCAGATTATGAACTGTTATTTCAATGACTCAGAAAACGATTTGTTTGATCTGCTCACCAGGCTTTACTGCCGTCTTGGTCAAAGCGGCCAGGACATGGATGGGCTTTACAACAATATCTCCCGGATGAACCTCCTTCTGGAAGAGGACCCCGATCTGAATCAGGAAAAGGTTTCCACAAGACTCCAGGCCTTTCGTGAAAAAATCAAACAGCTGTCCACTCCGAAAAAGGAAGCATCTTCCGAAGACGGTTCCGAGGCGGATATTATGCAGGAATTATCGGAATCTCTAAATACCATCCTGGAGTTTGCCGACCTTGACCGTGATACGGAAAATACGTTTCGTCAGGATGTCAAGGCATATAAGGCAATTGAGGATAAGAACTCCACGGAAGATATTGTCAACCGTCTCCGCAAAAAATTGACGGAAGAATTTTATGTCGTCTATGCCAGTGTATTTGAACGTTCTCTCTCGGTAGCAAATATTCCCATTCCTGTGAAAATGTTTTTATATTTTGGCTATGTGGATGAGGAGCTTGCAGGCGCGGAGAACAGTGTAAGCTTATACCGTTTTGCCAGAAGCATTATATCGACGGCGGATTATGGTATATACACCTTTTATGACTGGCTCCTTGCCATTTACAACGGCGAGAAATCTCCCAGCCGTAACGAACTGGATGAAGATTATAGCGACTATGTACATAAGCAGAAACGCCAGGGAAATTTATCCGCCGCCGCTGTGGCAGATCTGGAAAACAACCCTTTGGAACTGGTTCGGTATGAGCTTCAGAACATGTTCCCTTCTGTCAATAAGATAACTTATGGACGGATTACTACTTTCTGTCCTGTTTTCACCGCAGAAAACGTTCTGAAAGATTTGAATGCCTCTTTTGTAACACCGGCTCTCGTGGAAAAAGCGTTGAAACTGATAAAAAGCGTTGACTACTCCGCATTCTACAGAGAAAGCATGGATTATGACAATATGCAGATTATGGGCAAGGAAAGCATTCATCTGGAATTTCTGCCCGATATTATCTTAATGCCGAACGTGGGAATCAAAGGGTCCATGTGGCAGGAAATCGAAGGGAAAAAGCGCAACAGCCCCAGCCGTATGCTCTTCTCCATCTTCCATATGGAAGACTTGAATACCACAATGGTACGACTGACGGGTGAATTCAGATGGGAACTTTGCAAGAGAATACAGGGCGGCCGCTGGAACGACATATCCGACGCTTCCCTGACCAGCGAATATTTTGACTATGTACAGTTTTTCAGGAAAAACAGCGAACTAAGCAAAGAATCCAAAGAAAAACTTGTCATCAGCCTGCAACGGGCCAAGAACAGTTTTAAAGAAATGTTTGTACGGGATTATGTGGTATGGGTACTGTTTGAATCAAGTGGTTCCGCAAGGCTGAATAAAGTAGCCCGGCGCATCCTGTTCACGTATTGTCCTTTCCCCGCTTCTCTGGACAGCAATCTGGAACAGAATCCCATGTACTCAGAACTGCTTCACCGTCAAAAGATCGTCTCTGCCCAGCGATTACATCACCTCAATGTCGTTGCGCAGAAACTTCGCAACAGCAATACTCCTGTGCCGGAAAGTCTGGAACGGGAAATCAAATTTGCTTCACGGGAAATAGATTAAATTAAAAAAATCCAGAAGGCATTCCTTCTGGATTTTTTATGTTCAGGAAACTGCTTCTTCTCTCTCTTCCAGATACTGCTGCAATACTGCCGCCACTTCATCCGGTCCCAACCCTGACTCCTCAATGAGATCGCTTACCACCTCCAATTCTTTTCTTCTCTTCTCCTGATAAAGTTCATCCAATTCCCGTTTTTCTGATTCTATACGGGTTGTCAGTGCCTCTATCAGCTCCTGCTTTGCGGTAATTTTTTCATCAATGGTCTTACGCTGTCCTCTAGCCATAAAATCTCCTCCTTTTTATACCAGTATATGGACAAGGATGGAAAAATATACCACAATTTATAAATTTTTCAAACACGCTCTAACTCAAAAGAGAAATAAAATCCTCTTTGCTCATTCCTCCAAGCTGTCCTGCGTCCCCCTGGATGACTTGTTCTGAAAGCGCTCTTTTGCTTTCCTGAAGTTCCTGTATCTTCTCCTCAATGGTACCCTTCGCAATCAATCTGTATACCACCACCATTTTGGTCTGTCCTATGCGGTGCGCCCGGTCAGTGGCCTGATTCTGCACTGCCAGGTTCCACCAGGGGTCATAATGGATCACCACATCCGCCCCTGTAAGGTTAAGCCCCACACCTCCCGCTTTTAAAGAGATTAAAAATACTTTTGTCTCATCTGTGTTAAAGGATTTTACAAGCTGCAGCCGCTTCTCCTTTGGCGTGGCGCCGGTAATGGTATAGAAACTGATTCCTTCCTCTCCCAGCCTCGCCGCAACCAGCTCCAACATGGAAGTAAACTGGGAGAAAAGCAGTATCTTATGACCGCCTTCCACAGCGCTTTTCACCAATTCCGCACAGGCTTCCAGCTTTGCCGACTCCCCCTTATAATTCTCAAAACATAGTCCGGGATCACAGCAAATCTGACGGAGCTTCATAAGTTCCGCAAGAACCTGCATCTTATTTTTTTGAAATTCCTGCGCATCCTGCATGGCAATCTTCTGTTTCATGCTAAGTACCTGGGCGTCATAAAGCTTCTGCTGCTCAGACTCAAATTTCACATACCGATTCTCCTCCAACTTCTCCGGGAGATCCCGCAGAACATTCTCCTTCATTCTCCGCAGGATAAAAGGCGCCGTCATCCTCTGTAAACGCTCCAATGCTTCCTGGTCCTCATTCTTCACAATAGGAGCTTCAAATTCATTCCGAAACACATCATACCCATACAGATACCCCGGAATCAGAAAATCAAAAATACTCCACAACTCGCTGAGTCTATTCTCAATGGGGGTGCCCGTAAGCGCGAACCGGGTACGGCTCCTGATTACCTTCACCGCCTTGGCGGCGGCTGTCGTGTGATTCTTGATATATTGGGCCTCATCAATTATCTGATAGAAAAACTCCTTATCCTCATAATACTCCACATCACGTTTGAGCAAATCGTATGAGGTCAGAAGCACATCGTATTCCTCATAACGCTCCAGTCTCTCCCGTCTCTCTTCCTGGGTACCAGTAATAAAATTCCAGGATAGTTCGGGCGCGAAACTTTTTATTTCCTCTCCCCAGTTATAAACCAGAGAGGCCGGCGCTATCACAATGGAAGTCCCCTGTTTCCCTTCCATTTTCGCTGAGAGCAGAACAGCCAATATCTGTAATGTCTTGCCAAGCCCCATATCATCCGCCAAAATCCCTCCCAGATGATATGCCTCCAATGTCCGAAGCCACCGGTACCCCGTTCTCTGATACCCTCGCATAATGCCCACAAGGGAAGGGGGTTCTTCAAATTCCCCATCGTTTAATGTTTTGAAATCCTTAACCATCTCCCGGAAATAACTGTCCCTGCTGCTGTATATTTCCTCATTTTTCTCCAGAAGCTTGTCCAGATATAAGGCCCGATACATGGGAAGTTTCACATTTCCCTTCAGTACATCCTTTGGTGACATGCGCAGAGCGTCCATCATTTCTGCCAGAGTCTGAAGGGAATTGTCTTCCTCAAGACTTAAAAAGTCTCCGTTTTTCAGCCTGTGGTATTTTTTCTTCTGCCGATAGCTTTTCAGTATATCCAGCAATTCCTGTGGCGGAACATCCTGTGTGACAATATTCAGGTTCAGCAGATCCCTGGATACGGATATACCCACGGACATCTTGACCCTGCGCCCTATGTTCACGCCGCTGAACCGCCTGGTGCATCGCACTTCCCCCATGGTCAGCAGCATATCCACCCCTTTATCCAACACCTGATACATCAGCTCTTCTTCACGATTACAATGCAATTCCTGTTTGCCCCAATCAATATAAGGAAACCACTGCTGTACCATAAAGAGCATTTCCCGCTCTCTCTCCCACTCCCGAAAAGGCTCCCTTACCCGTTCCTGATCCAGATAATCCAGGGCCTGGAATTCCCTGTCCCCATACCTGGCCGCTACCCTGCAAGACATATTGTGTTCTTCCGCATCCAGATAAAATACAAATTCTGCCTGGGGCGGCAAATACGCCGCGATTTCGTCCGCGTTTTCCTCCATAATGTCAACCACGCCTTCCAGCTGTGGTAATACAGAATAATAAAACTGGGCCAGCTTGTTCCTCCCCACCTGAAAGGAGGCTGCGCCATCCTGACAAAATGCCGCCAGGGTACGTATGCGCTGCTGAAATGCCTCCTCCAGCCTGCACAAACTATCCTCGGCAATAAAATACGCCGTACCCACACCAAAAAACAATTCCGGAATTCGGCAATCCACGCTTATTCCATGAAAAGTCCTTCTGTCACTTAAGGCATTCTTTCGTATGGAAATGGAAATATAGGGATTTCGTTCCTTTGTATGCAGTACTGCCTTCACTCTTTTCTCAAGATCTCTGTCCTCATACTCTATCCCCCTGCTGTCTATGAGGCTGTACAGTTCATCCAGCCGCCATCCAAACAGGGCCAGCTCACCGTTTTTGGACAAGGCTTTTCTGGAATAACTCTTGGCCTCAATAAGCCTTTTCTCAAAAGCCTTTTCTTCTTTGACAATTCTTCCGATATAGTCAATCCACTTCCTGGAATCGTCTGTAAAATGATTGATTCCATGGTTGAATGTTGTTCCGGTTCCGTAAGAAGCCATTTTCGATTCCAGGACATTTTCATAAAATTCAAACAGATCCTTGATGACAAAGAGCTTCTTCTCTCCCACTTTAAAAGAAACCGATAATTCCCCCTTCTTCTTTGTCACCCTGGGAAGCAATGTAAGGCTTTCTTCCTTTCCCACGGTACCTGAAATCACATGGTTCACACGCTGTTCCGAAAATGCGTTTAAAATCCGCATAGCACGCAGATCCGTGGCATCTCCCAGATTCCTGCCCTGCGCCCTCTCCTGCATCAGCATGGAAAACGCCGCAAGATAAGCGCAATATTCCCTTCGATAATACCCCGAATAATAATGCCTTCTGCACTCCGGACAGGCACATTCCGCAAACAATGCCGTGTCCCTGCTGAACGCTATATAGAGGGGAAAGGCCGCCTTTCCCTCACCGGCACTCCCGTAAGCCTCACCGATGACATCGTTTCTCCCCTCCGAGTATCCGCATTCTATCCTGTCAATATTCACCTTCTTATTGCTGTACAGCTCCTTCCCCTTCTTCAGGATGGCCTGCGTGAGACCCATGCTTTTGCGTATCTCATTCCAGTCAAAATATTCATATTTCGCCAGTTCCTCATTGACCGCCATATTGCGCTCATATTTTTCCCCCGCATCGGGATCTTCCTCCTGACGATTCAAAATGATGTATTCCTCTTCTTTTGTGACTGATTTTGGTTCCTGCCACATTCCAGCCAAATTATCCTGACTTTTATCAGATTGATTCCCCATGTATTCTATCTCCTTTATTCCAATCCAAAATCACCCTGGTACCTTCCCCCTCCCGGCTTTCCACCATCAATTGAATCCCCAGTTGTCCGCAAATCCTACGGCACAAATACAATCCGATACCAGTGGATTTCTTCTCCATTCTTCCATTGTAACCCGTAAATCCTTTATCGAAAATCCGAGGCAAATCCTCCGGGCGAATGCCAATGCCCGTATCCTGAATGCTCAGCATATTCTCCTTTGCGCTTATGGTTATCCCGCCATTTGGGGTATACTTTATACTGTTGGAAAGAATTTGTTCCAGACAGAAAATAAACCACTTTTGATCTGTCAGAATCTGAATATCCATTTCCCCCAGTTCCAGACGCAATCCCTTATTGATAAATAATACAGAATATTTTTTTACTGCCTGCTTTATCAGGGAAGACAAATCATATTCCTGCAATACCATATCGGAGGACATGCTTTCCAGTCTCTGGAATGTCAGTACCATATCCACATACTGTTCTATCTTAAACAACTCTTCCCGCATGAGAAAACCAGCTCTGCCCGGTATCTCGCTCCCTTCCAGCAACAACCTCAGCGCCGAAATAGGTGTCTTTATCTGATGAGTCCACATGAGATAATAATCTTTGTATTCCGCAGATTTTTCCTCCATTTTATGACGATTTTTTTCCATTTCCTCACAGATACGTAAAGCAAGGAGCCATTGAGCTTCTGCAAAAGTCCCTGCCTCCTTAATGTGTTCCCCATTCCTCATATCTCCAATGCCTGTCAGCAACTCTCCTGATTGTTCAAAATGCCTGTATATTTCCTCAAGCTTTTTGCTTTCGGACACATATTTCATGCCCCTGAAAATTCCTGCCGCTCCCCAGACCACCAGTGCCAAAAAAGCGGCATACAGAAGTTTTCCCACATTTTCAATTTGGTAAAGGGAACCCACACCCACCAGCAAACCTACTATTATCAGGCAAAGTAGTATTGAAATCTTTTGCTCTTTCAAATATCGCATCCACAGTTTCATGTTTTCTCCGTTTCCATGCTTTCCTGAATCCCCTGTATTATCTGCTTATTCTCCGATGCAATATCCCAATCCCTTTTTGGTGTGAATCAGCTGTCCCCTGCCCACGGCCTCCAGTTTCCTGCGAAGCCTGGTCATGTTTACCGTCAAAGTATTATCGTCCACAAAACAGTCGTTGTCCCATAACCGTTTCATAATTGCCTCCCTGGAAACTGTCTTTTGCGCGTTTTCAAAGAGAATCTGCAATATCCGAAATTCATTTTTGGTCAGCTCTGTCTTCTGGCCTCCCACAAACAGAGAGGCATCTGTCAGATCCAGAATTAATCCGTCGTATTCCATCACATTGGTCTGCTCCCGGAAAGCATAAGTCCTTCGCAGCATGGCCTGCACTTTCGCAGACAGGACCTCCAGCTCAAAAGGCTTTGTCACAAAGTCATCTCCACCCATATTTACGGCCATGACGATGTTCATATTGTCCCCGGCGGAAGACACGAAAATAATTGGAACCTGTGAAATCTGCCTGATCTGAGAACACCAATAATATCCGTTAAAAAAAGGCAAACCAATATCCATCAAAACCAGCTGGGGACCACAGGCAGCAAACTCGCCCAGCACATTTTGAAAGTCCCTGGCACAGCATACCTCATACCCCCACTTTTCCAGATGAAGTTTCATGCCTTCCGCAATCACCGCATCGTCCTCCACCACAAAAAGCTTATATTTCAATCCTGGTTCCTTCATAGCTTTCCGTCCTTGCAGCGCGTTTTCTTTCTGTTCCATCCTTGCAGCGCGTTTTCTTCCTGTTCCATCCTCAGTCACACAGTCTCTTTTATTCAATTATCAGACTGGCACATTTGATATCTTCTGACAAATCATAGACCGTCCCTGTCTTCAGCCCTATCACTTTTGGTCTTAGAGGATACTGAGGATTATTTTTAACTACCTTAGCTCTCTCCCCGTTGCTCAACGTAACCACACTGTCCACAGGATACAATATAATAATGGCCAGGAAATTCCTCATATAAGTAATATCAAGTTCATCCGTCATAGCCATAATCATTTCAATGGCGTCTTGTTGAGAGAATGCTTTCTTATAGGGGCGCTCTGTCACAAGAGCATCATAAACGTCGGCAATGGAAAGAATCCTTGCATAGGAAAAAAGCTTATCTCCTGACACCCCCATGGGGTATCCTTTCCCGTTTATTTTCTCATGATGCTGTAACACTCCTAACAGCACTTCCTGAGGAATATCCTTTTTCTCTTTCAGTATCTCATAACCGTAGAGAGAATGTTTCTTCATAATGTCAAATTCTTCTTCCGTCAGTTTACCTGCTTTGTTCAGCACTTCACTGGGAATTTTCGATTTGCCCACATCATGAAGCAGCCCTGCCATTCCAACTTTCTCAATCTCCGGTTCCGAAAATCCGCTTTTCTTGGCAATCAGCATGGCTATGGCGGCCACATCCACGCTGTGTTTGAATGTATATTCGTCACTCACCTTCAGGGCGTCTATATTTAAGGCCACCGCATCGTTTTCCATAATGGAATCCATTAAGTTTCCCGTCACTTCCGCAGCCGTGCCAGTCAAATCAGTGGCCGCCGTATCACTGTAAAGATACTTGATCCCCTCCGTCACACGCTTCTTAACACTCTCGGATAAAGTGACTCTGCCCCGATCTGCCACCTTGTTTTTTTCTATCTTCTCCTTCACTTCAGGCGACACTTCGATGACAGGGTCCGCCGGATCTTCTTCTCCTTCTCTGATATATACTCCGGAAATCCCCATTTTTTGCAGCGCATCGATAAGAAATTCATCCAATGTGGTCTTCCGGGCAATCAAAATGCGGCCAGACCTGTCCACTATTGCCTGGTCAATTGCCATCCCTTTTTTTAGAGCTCTTGTACTTACATATTTTCTACGTATCACTGGCTTCTCCAAAATGATGAATTCAAGTTATCCGCTCTTCTTTTGATTATAACCTGTTTTGCCTGTAAAATCTATCCCTATTTACGATATATAAGATATTTTCCGTAATTTTGTCACGATTTGTTTCAATGTATCCGCCACATAATCCATTTCCTCTTTTGTATTCTCTTCCGAGAGAGTCAGACGAAGAGACCCTTTCGCTTCCTCCTGCTTTAAACCAATGGCAAGCAATACATGGGAAGGATCTTCGGCGCCGGAAGCGCAGGCGGAACCGCTGGAAGCGCAGATTCCTTTCATGTCCAGCATAATCACCAATGATTCTCCCTCAAGAACAGGAAAGGAAAAATTTACATTGTTCGGAAGCCTTTTTTCTCTGTGTCCGTTGAGCCGGCAATCTGGAATCTCCTTCTCTATGCGTCTGATAAGATAATCCCTCAATTCCCTCTCTCTCCCGGCTGCCCGTTCCATATTTTCCACAGCACGCCGCGCTGCTGCTCCAAAACCCACGATACCCGGAACATTCTCCGTTCCGGCTCTTTTCTCCCGCTCCTGTCCGCCGCCATGAATCAGCGCTCCTGTCTTCACTCCCGCTCGGATGTATAACATTCCCACTCCTTTGGGACCGTTTAGTTTATGCGCGCTGGCACTTAGAAGATCTATTCCAAGCTCTTCCACACAGATTGGAACATGACCAAATGCCTGTACTGCGTCCGTGTGAAACAGAACACCTCTTTCCCGCGTGATCCTGCCGATTTCTCCAATCGGTTCCATGGTGCCAATCTCATTGTTGGCTGCCATTACGCTGACTAAGATTGTATCCTGCCGCATTGCCTCTTTCAGCTGCTTTGGGTCTACCATCCCTTCCCGGTCCACATCCAGATAAGTCACTTCAAAGCCCTGGGTCTCCAAGTATTGGCAGGTGCGCAGAATTGCGTGATGTTCGATTTTAGTCGTGATAATATGCCTTCCCTTATGGAGATATCCCTCTGCCACTGCCTTCAGGGCCCAGTTATCCGCTTCCGAACCTCCCGATGTGAAATAAATCTCCTCCGGCTTCGCCCCTATGACTTCCGCAACAGATCTCCTTGCCTCATTTATGGCTTTCCTTCCTGCGGAACCGGAGGAGTACACCGAGCTGGGATTGCCGTATTTTGATGTAAAATAAGGCAGCATCGCCTCCACAACCTCACTGTGGGTCCTCGTGGTAGCCGCATTATCCAAATAAATCATCTTCGTGACCCCCTCTTAATTTAGTTCCGCTCTAAATGTGTTACATGCGTACTGACGAAACTGATATGGTAGTATATCATTTCAGGAAAGTTCTGTCAACTTTACACAGGGCATATACTATTGAAAAAGATCAGGTACGAAATAACCACTTATGAATGCTATAAAAACAAAACAGCGCCACCCTTTGATAGTAGGTACTTTTATTCTGACAATTACAGGATTTATCAGCAGGCTTCTTGGCTTCTTCTACCGCATCTATCTCTCACGACTGTTCGGAGAGGCAGAAATGGGTGTTTACCAATTATTGAGTCCTGTGCTGTCCCTTTCCTTTGCCCTCACCGCCGCAGGATACCAGACAGCCATCTCCAAACTTGTGGCGGAGACTGCCGCCACAGAGAGACGCCCTTCCTTCCGTCCTGTGATATTGGGACTGAGTATTTCCATACCTCTGTCCCTGTTATGTAACGCAGTTTTATACTTTTTTGCGGATACCATAGCCATACGTCTGCTACAGGAAGCCAGAACCGCTTCCATGCTGCGCATCCTTTCTTTTTCCGTACCTTTAAGCGCCATACATGCCTGCGTAAACGGCTATTTTTACGGCATCAAAAAAGCCGGCATTCCTGCCGGTTCCCAGCTTTTAGAACAATTGGTCAGAGTGGGCAGTGTGTACTTTTTTTCCGCCTGGAGCCTGGCATCCGGCCATACCCCCTCTATCAGTGTGGCCATCCTTGGCCTTACCATAGGTGAATTCTGTTCCATGCTTATGGCGGTCCTTGCCGTTGTTCCCCGCAGACGGCTCTCAGATTCCCGTACCGCCGCCATGACAGAGGCGCCTGTCACCCAGGGCCGACGCCAATTACCCCTTTTACATACCACTTTTCCTGCCTCACAGACCACACAGAGATTATATGGAAAACTCCTCGCCATGGCCATTCCTCTGACCGCCAATCGCATTGTACTAAATATCCTGCAAAGTGTGGAGTCCGTATCCATACCCTCAAGGCTGAAAATCTATGGATATGACAATATCACAGCCCTGAGTGTATATGGCGTTCTCACCGGCATGGCCATGCCATTTATTTTCTTTCCAAACGCGCTGACCGGTTCTATCGCTGTTCTGCTTCTGCCTATGATTTCTGAAAGTTACGCTTTAGGCGATATGAACGCAGTCAGAAAAGCCACTCTGCGCACCGTAAAGTATTGCGGTCTGCTGGGCATGTGTTGTATGGGTATCTTCGTACTTCTGGGCAAATGGATGGGAACCTCTTTATTCCACAGTCCCCTGGCGGGATACTTTATCACTACCCTGGGTTTCCTTTGCCCATTCCTTTATCTGGATACCACCTTGTCAAGCATTTTACAGGGCCTTGGCATGGCGGGACACATTTTTGTCATGAATGTAATATGCCTGTTATTGCGTTTATGCTTTGTATTCCTGGCAATTCCCCAATTTGGAATTACCGGGTATCTCTGGGGGCTTCTGGCCAGCCAGCTCACATTGGGGCTCCTCTATCTGGGCTGTCTGTACCGTTTTCTGAAGAAACATTGACACTTTGGTGTCAACTTAAAAACAATACACCAAGCCAATTTCCACATTGGTTCTGCTCATTTGGGCCTTTTGACAGACATTCAGCAATTTACAGACACGCTCTATGCCGAGAGATAAGAGCGCATAGTACGGAGAGCGTTTTTTTCCAGGCGGGAAACCTGCGCCTGAGAGATGCCTATGGCTTCCGCCACCTCCATCTGGGTCTTCCCTTCAAAAAAGCGCAGGGAAATGATTTCATGTTCCCTTGCGTTGAGACGTTTCATGGCTTCACTTAGGGAAAGATGCTCCACCCATGTCTCTTCCTTATTTTTTTTATCGCTGATCTGATCCATTACATAAAGAGTATCGCCCCCATCGGTAAAAATGGGCTCATAAAGACTCATGGGATTCTGAATTGCGTCCAGAGCATAGGCAATGTCTTCCTTGGCAATGCCTATCTCAGTGGCAATCTCCTCAATGGAAGGCTCCTTCAGATTTTTTCTGGTCAGAGATTCTCTGGCATAGATTGCCTTATAAGCCGTATCCTTCAGAGAGCGTGAGACCCGCATGGTGCTGTTGTCCCGGAGAAAACGTCGGATTTCTCCTATAATCATTGGGACGGCATACGTTGAAAATTTAACATTCAGGGAAGAGTCGAAATTATCAATTGCCTTAATAAGCCCTATGCATCCGATCTGAAACAGATCATCCACATTTTCATTGCTGGAAGAGAACCTTTTGATGACACTGAGCACAAGCCGCAGATTTCCTTCAATATACGCTTCTCGTGCCTTTGTATCACCAGCCTCTATTTGCTGAAAAAGAGCCTCCTTTTCTTCTGTCTTCAGCAGCGGGAGCTTGGATGTATTAACTCCGCAGATTTCCACTTTACCCTGTGTCATTTTTTCCTTCCTCATTTCTACGCAGAACCCTGCGTTGATTTCATGCCAGCTCAAATCGGTTATCTGGCGAAATGTGAGTGATGCTGTACACTAGTATGTGCCCCTGACTAAAAAATATTCTTCTGACCAACAGGAAAGGCTTCTTTTTGTTATCATTTATCAAAGAGCAGCATATCTGTAATAAAAAAGGAATTTCACCGGATGCAGCGCTGGAATCGTCCAGTTAGTCCAGCTAAGAAATGTCAAGAGGAAATTTAAAAACAGTCTCGGAACGGGGGTGCAATGTGTCTTTCAGACACAGGGAAGAAATTTCAGACACGAAAGTGGCTGAAGATTTCTTCCCTAGTCAGGGCACCGAAGTGCAGAGACGGTACTGGAATAGGAGGATATATGCTTTTTTCGGAATTAAAATGCAAGGATGTTATCAATATTAAGGATTGCAGGAAACTTGGCAGAATCTGTGACCTGGAATTCGACCAGTGCAGCGGATGTATCTGCAAAATAATGGTTCCCGGATGCAATCGCATATTGGGCTTTATAAACTGTGAGCCGAATATTGTAATACCGTATAAAGACATACGGCAGATAGGCCCTGATATTATTCTCGTTGACATTCATTGCTGAATAAGTTAATATTGTATTATATCACTTAGGAAACTGTTTGGTGTGGGAGGAAAATTCATGAAATGTCCCTTTTGCAGCCATGAAAATACAAGGGTAATAGATTCCAGGCCGGCCGAGGATAATAATTCTATCCGACGCCGGCGGGTATGCGATGAATGTGGGAAACGTTTCACTACTTATGAAAAAGTTGAAACCATCCCTCTGATTGTCATCAAAAAGGATAATAACAGAGAGACCTATGATCGCTCCAAAATCGAAGGCGGTCTCATCCGGGCCTGTCACAAGCGTCCGGTAAGCGCGCAGCAGATTGCCCAGCTTGCGGATGAGATAGAAAACGAAATCTTTCAGATGGCCGAAAAAGAAGTTTCCAGCCAGGTAATCGGTGAACTGTTGATGAACCGACTAAAAGACCTTGACGCCGTGGCCTATGTTCGTTTTGCGTCCGTTTACAGAGAATTTAAAGATGTAAATACTTTTATGGATGAACTAAAGAAATTGTTAGAATAGAGCAGGCATTTTAGTCGGACTTTTTGCCCGGCAATATTTGAAAGAACAGAAATCCAATGATGGTTCCCAGTATATTGGTTATAATATCATCTATTTGAAAAAAGCCTCTTCCGGTAATGAGCTGCAAGAGTTCTATTCCCAGACTGGTAGCTCCTCCAAAGAAGAGAGACGGAAGGAAATGCCTCAGACGGCGGGACGCCCAGCAGCCGAAGAATCCATAGGGGATAAACAGCAATACATTTTCCACCACAAAGGCATTATTTCTCTTGTTAATGCCCCATGTGGAAAAAAGCCGCAAGTCCACGCCATTGCTCTCACCACTTTCTCTGGACAGGAACGTAATTACCATCATCAGCGCAAAATAAAACCCAAAGACAATAACCGGCAGCAGCGCTGCCGGTTCCTTATCTTTCCTTCTTCCAACTTTTCCTGATATATACACAAGAACAGCGGACACAGGTATCCCGATAAGAATGCCGTATGGCAAATACCTTAACATGGATATCATATCCCGATATATATATTGAATCATCCTACTCTCTCCATCTAATCATTGGTAGCTGTCCCAGCCATCTTTTGAATGCTCCCATTTCTCTTTTTCCTCCAGAAGCCGGCCATTCATCCACGCCACCGCTTCCACGACTCCGTCCTCTTCAAAAGGAAATTCCGCCGTCTCTTTCTGCTCTGTGGGAGTTTTAAAATAATTAAATGGTTCCGGCCATATAGTACAGCGCAGTTTCTTTCCGCCGTCCCCATCCGCCACACCTTCGAGCCGATAACGCATTCCCTCGTGACAGCCTGTAAATTCTGTTTTCTTTAAGTATTCCATTGACAGTATATCTTCCCGCCGAATCAAAACCCAACCTCCATGGCGCTGTTGTGCCTCTGACAGCATTCATCTCTCAAAATAAGAATGCCTGTATTACATCTTTCATATTAGTATATCCCATTTTCTTCAAAGTGAAAACCCCTAAATCAAATATTACTGCTCATTTCCTTTTTCAGCTGACGCATAATCTTCTTTTCCAGTCTGGATATGTATGACTGGGAGATTCCCAGAAGAGACGCAACTTCCTTTTGCGTCATTTCCTGCCCGTCTTTGGTGCCCAGGCCAAATCTGAGACTGATAATCTTCTTCTCCCTTTCTGATAACTTGCTCACTGCTCCCAGCAGAAGTTTGCGTTCCACCTCATTTTCTATATCCTTGTATATGACATCTTCATCCGTCCCCAATATATCTGAGAGCAACAGCTCATTTCCATCCCAATCCACATTCAGAGGTTCGTCGATAGACACTTCCAGTTTTGTCTTATTATTTCTGCGCAGATACATCAAAATCTCATTTTCAATACATCTGGAAGCATATGTGGCCAACTTGATGTTCTTATCAGGTTTAAAAGTATTGATGGATTTAATCAGGCCAATGGTGCCGATGGAAATCAAGTCCTCCACACCAACCCCGGTGTTGTCAAATTTTTTCGCAATATAAACCACCAACCGCAGGTTATGTTCTATCAAAGTCGCTTTTGCCACATCATCGTACTCTGTCCCCAAGTCACTTATGACCTGGCTTTCTTTATCTACCTCCAACGGCGGCGGCAGCACTTCGGCTCCACCTATGTAATGAATTTCCCCCTTTCTGTGCAGAAGAAAATTCTCTCTGCGTATCATCTTAAACTGCATTTTGCCCGGTATTGTCACTTTTAGAATCATTATACCTCACATTCCGCCGTTTTTTCGGCCTCCCCTTTCTTTCCCTGGCAAAAAGCCCCGGGTTTATAATCATTTTCACGGATTCCGCACCAGCACTTCCGGCTCCTGAGATTTCCTCCTGGCTGACCGCAATGTATACATCGGCAAAGGACAGTTTCATACCGTTTATCTCCAAACACAGACGCGGCAACAGGTATCCCGGCAGAATCCCTCTTTTCTTCCCAATACTGTGATAGGGAATTACACGGAAACCATCTGCTTTTTCCCCAAAGACTCTGCCAAACACTTCCTGTTCCACAATACAGACAGGTTTTCCGCTGATGGGTTCCACCAAACTATTGCCCGAATCAATCAGAGCGCATACTGTCACATCTTCGCCATCCTTGGTCAGTGTAGCCAGACACAGGCTGTCCTTTGGCTTTAACCCATATCTGAATCTCAGAAAAAGCAGGAACGCAGCTCCTCCTGCGCCAAGAATTCCCAGAACACTGGTAAGAATTCCTCTTGCAGGTCCGGCAAGCCTCACCAGGAACAAAAGAGCGCCACCCATTCCGAAGGAATACAATACCAGTCTTTCAAACAACCGGAGAAACATTCTCAATCCCTTCACACGGAATGTGATATGAAGCATTCCTATGGTTCCTGTGACAGCGCCCACAATCAGTTTGAGCGCCATGGGAAATGCCCCGCAAAAGGGAAGCAGATAACATAAAGCTCCCACCGCCGCACCCGCCGCAAGCCTTCCCGCTGTGGCAGTGCGCAGCGTGCTGTTGTCCACCAATATCAAAAGATACAGGTTCATAATAAAATTTAGCAAAAACAGACTGTCTACATAAAGTTCATAGTGCATTTGCATCATCCTTTTCATAATTATTATAAAGGGATTCCCATTAAGAATTTGTCAAATAGAGTTTGAAAACCTGAAAAACTTTCGACAAAAAGAGCCGGACAGCAACTGCCCGACTCTTTTATATACACATGACAATATTATTTTCTCTGTAAAAAATCCGGAATCTTTAATGTCTTCTCTACAACGGAGCTGCGAATATCCACCGGTTTCTGTATTCCCTGTATGGGTGTCTGCTGATCCGCAGGCGGCTGAACCGGCGCCGTTGTGGGCTGTACATTCAGATTCTTGATTGCCCCTGTTACGCTCTGCTGCCTGTAGGCGGAACTCATTCCAAACCTGGACTGCAAAGGCGTACTGTTCATTGCTTCGTCTATCCCTGTGGCAATCACCGTCACCGTGCAGCTGTCCGCAGCGGTTTCATCGTACATGGCACCCACAATAATGTTGATATCCTCTCCGGTAAACTGTTGAATATACTCCGCAGCGTCATTCACATCCGGCAGTGTAATATCCCCTGACAGATTAAGAATCACATCCGTGGCACTGGTAATATTGGTTTCCAGCAAAGGACTCTCCACAGCCATCTTCACTGCCGCCAAGGCCTTATCATCACCCTTGCTCTCACCGATACCGATATGCGCAATTCCCTTATCCTTCATGACTGTCTGCACATCCGCAAAGTCCAGATTAATCAAAGCCGCACGGTTAATCAAATCCGTTATCCCCTGCACTGCCTGCTGCAATACCGCATCCGCCTTCTTAAGCGCCTCCGGCATAGTGGTACGCCTGTCCACAATCTCCAAAAGCTTATCATTGGGAATCACAATCAAGGTATCCACATACTCTTTGATGCGCTCAATACCATTGTTTGCGTTTACCATACGTGTCTTGGCCTCAAAACGAAACGGTTTTGTCACCACCCCCACGGTAAGTATCCCCATCTCCTTTGCAAGCTTGGCAACCACGGGAGCCGCCCCTGTTCCTGTACCGCCTCCCATGCCGCATGTGACGAATACCATGTCCGACCCCTTCAGTGCGGCGGATATTTCTTCCGCGCTCTCTTCCGCAGCCTTCTCCCCGACTTCCGGCTTTGCTCCGGCTCCTAACCCTTTGGTCAGCTTCTCCCCAATCTGTAATAGTTTTGGCGCCTTGCAAAGCTGCAATGCCTGCTTGTCCGTATTTACCCCAATAAACTCTACCCCATTAATTCGTTCTTCTACCATTCTATTGACAGCATTATTACCTGCGCCACCTACACCGACCACAATAATCTTAGCAGCAGATTCAGCATCGTTTGTCCTAATTTCCAGCAAAGGTGTATCCTCCTTTTTCTTTTCCATTTCACTCCATATCTACTATCATATAATTATTTTGAGATTTTATCAACTACTTTTTGAAAAAAATAATGATTGTCCCTTTTGTGTTACTCTTCATCCACTCCCCTCCCGTTCAGGCTGGAAAGTATATTTGCCGCTGTGTTCATCGTAATTCTGCATCTGCAACGTCCCGCTTTTTCCGCCCAGTTCCTCCAGGAGCTTCGGCAGTATCATAAACTTGTCCTCCAAAGTAGTTCTGTCTTTTCCCAGAGCCACTTTCACCCTGCCAAAAAAAACCGTGATATCCCCTGCGGGATTAAAATATATTTTATCTGATGTGAGCTTATATTTGTTCAAAAGCTTCGTAATTTCCAAAATATTGCCAAAAACTTCTTCATCTTCCACTGGTATCGGTTCTCCTACAACAATATGGTCAAACTCCAGCCCTGTCACCTGGGGCACACCCATGGTTTTCATGCTGGAGTTCTCCACCACATAACCATCCCTGTCAAAATACACATACGTATCCAAATACTTTATATATCCTGTCAGACTCTTCTCATATACAATAATTTTAATTGTGTCCGAAGACAGAATATCCACATTCAGCACATCCACAAAGGGAATCCCTTTGATGTCCTTATTTTTATACTTAAAAGAAAGGTAAAGGGAATTATCTCCCAACACGCCGCCCATAACCATTGACTTGATTTCTTCCTCCGTATAGTGTACGTTTCCTTCCACATAGACAGTACGGACGGTATAGGTTGTTCTGATGTAATTCCCCACCCCCAGCAGTATCACCGCAAAAGCAATAATCAATAAACCAATGTGCGTTCTTCCGCTCTTATACACTTACTACCCGCGCTCCTAATTCTCTGAAATCCCTACAGATATTTTCATATCCACGGTATATATACGGACAGCCACTCACGACTGTCTCTCCTTCCGCCATCAGACCGGCAACCACAAGCGCCGCTCCGCCCCGCAGTTCTTTCGCCTCCACATGTGTACCATGGAGCTGTTCTACACCTCTGACCAGCACACTTTTCGCATTTTCCTGCCGGATTTCGGCGCCCATTTTCTCCAACTCACCCACTATCCGAAATCTGTTTTCAAATATTTCCTCCTCTATCCTGCTGCATCCGCAGCCAAGTGTCTCCACTGCCAGCGCTACGGACTGAAGATCCGTGGGAAACCCTGGATAGGGCTCCGTGACCAGCCGCATAGGAACGGGCCTGGCAGGGGCCTGGACATAAATACCTTCCTGAGAACTGTAAATCCGTCCTCCCATCTGTTCCGCTGCCCGCAGCACAGCAGTCATATCTCTTCCCGGCGCCTGCTCAAGAAGCACACAGCCTCCTGCGCCGATGCATCCAAACAGATAGGTCCCTGCCACAATCCTGTCCGCAGGAATGGTAAAATCAGTCCCACAAAGCTTTTTACCCCCATGAATCACAAGCCTGCTACTTCCCTCCCCTTCAATGAAAGCGCCGCAGCAACACAGATATTGGCAAAGGGAGATTACTTCCGGCTCACAGGCTGCTCCTTCTATAATGGTATCCCCATCCGCCATCACTCCTGCCAGTATAATATTCTCCGTTGCGCCCACTGAGGGGAACGGCAGGCATATCCTGGCGCCATGCAGTCCGGACGCCTTTGCCATAAGCCTGCCCTCTCTCTCCGTAAACACAACCCCCATTTGTCTCAGGGCTGACAAATGCAGATCAATGGGGCGTTCACCAATGACGCATCCTCCAGGATGTTCCATAACCACTTCTCTGCATCGGCCAAGCAATGCCCCCAGCAGACATAAGGAGGACCGCATCCCCGTCACCGCTTCTTGGGGCATTTCCCCCCTTCTCACCTGCGAAGAGTCAACAGCAAGTCCTTTTTCCTGCCAGTGTACACTACAGCCAAGGCTTTTTAGCAGGCTCACCATGGAATGCACATCCGATATCCTGGGACAATTCCTGATACAGGAACATCCCCTTGTGAGCAGCGTAGCTGCCAGGACAGGCAGTGATGCATTCTTAGAGCCTTGTATGCGAACCTTTCCCTGTAGGGCAATCCTGCCCTGAATACGAATAGAATTCATAAAGCACCATCCGGCTTATTTTATTGACATATTCTATCCTATGAAAATAACGCCGCATATGTACCTTGTTCCATTACAGTTCCTTCAACTGTATCCTCTTTGCCACGCTTAAGACCAGCCCAATCTCAATCAGGAGAAACATAACCGAGGAACCTCCATAACTGATAAACGGCAGCGAAATACCTGTATTTGGTATGGTCGCCGTCACAACGGCAATATTCAGAATTGCCTGTATGGTAATATGCCCCATTACCCCAACCACCATCATGGCGCCAAAGAGATCCGGCGCATTGCTGGCAATCACCATCATACGCCACAGAAGCATAACAAACATTAAGATAATCGCCACGGCCCCAAACAGGCCAAGTTCCTCACATATAATAGAAAAAATCATATCATTCTGGGCCTCCGGCAGAAAGCTCAACTTCTGCATACTCTGCCCCAGTCCTTTCCCAAAGACACCGCCGCTTCCTATGGCATACAGTCCCTGCAGCGTCTGGAACCCTGTGTCTGTAGGATCGCTTTCCGGATCCAGCCAGGACAAAATACGATTGCCGCGAAAAGCCATAAAATCATTTCCCGATACCACCAGATACACTACCAGAGCTGCGGCGGCAAACACCAGCAGGGCCATAATAATGAATTTCTTGTAATCCGGGCTGGCTACGAACACCATTAAAACGGATATGCCCAAAACAATGATGGCCGAACTCAAATTCTTTGTAATGAGATACACTTCCAGCACAATGGGCATGGGAAACGCCACCATCACCAAAAATCCTTTCATGGAACGGACACCTTTCCCCATCTTGCACACCATCACCGAGAGAAAAAGTATCATACAGAGCTTTGCCACCTCTGCCGGCTGAACATTCAGCCCCACGCCGGGTATCTTAATCCAGCGGCGCGCCCCATGGGACTCCACCCCCAACGGCGTCAGCACGACCGGAACCAATGCCGCGGAAACCAAATATCCTATCAGATAAAATCTTTCCCAAAAATGATAGGGGATGTTGGCAACCACAATCATCAAAACCAGGCCGATGATACAGGCTGTAAGCTGCTTCTTCAGATAATGTGCCGAATCTTCAAATTCAAGAAAAGCCTGATAGGAGCTTGCCGAATATATCATTACCAATCCAAATCCCAGCAGGAACAGCACAATGAACAAGAGGCTGTAATCAAAAAAGTATTCGGACTGCTCTTTTTTCTTATGCTTTGTCTTCCCCTGACGTCTTGTGTCATAGAGCTTTTTCTCATAACCGTCTCTGTTTTCCTCATATTCCCTGTTCACATGTGATACCATAATCGCTCCCATCCGAAGTTACCAGCCACCCGTACTTATGTGGAAGGTAATTGATGCACATATTCTTTGAATTTCTGCCCCCTCACCTCATAATTGGGAAACATCCCCCAGCTGGCACAGGCCGGTGACAGAAGTACCGCATCTCCGCTCTCCGCAAGACCGGTACATATTTCCAGACACTCCTCAAAGGAATCCGCAAAACGGATTCGCTCAAAGCCATGTCTTTTGGCGCATTCCGCAATCTTTTCTCTGGTCTGACCTATGAGCACCAGCCATTTGACCTTCCCCTCAAAGCTTTCAATCCATTCATCATACTCACTGTGCTTATCATAACCTCCCCCAATGAGTATGGTAGGTCTGTTCATGGCACGTATCCCCTGAATGGCTGCGTCCGGATTCGTCCCCTTGGAATCATTATAATAATCCACCCCTCCTTTGGATGCCACAAATTCGATTCGATGTTCCACAGCATGAAAGCCTTTTACTGCGGACAGAATGGTTTCCAAATCTACCCCCAATGCCTCTCCTATGGCAATGGCCGCCATGACATTTTCCACGTTGCACATTCCCACCAGGTTCATATCCTGATAAATGTCAAGCAATACTTTCTCCTGCCCTCCAAAAGACTTCACAATCTTATCTCCCTGCAAATAATAGCCTTCATACAGCTTTCTTGAGGAAGAGAAGAAAACCACCTTTGCGGGACAGCGATACCCAAATTCCCTTGTGTACTCATTTTCATAATTCAGCACACAGACATCCTCTTTTGTCTGATTTCTGGCAATGGCTTCCTTGGCCGCCACATAGGCTTCCATGGTATGGTGTCTGTCCAGGTGATCCGGCGTTATATTCAAAATAGCCGATACTGCCGGATGAAAGGAAACAATCGTCTCAAGCTGAAAAGAACTGATTTCCCCCACCGTCACTGTGTCCTCTGTGGTCTTGAGGCATTCCGAAGTATAGGGATTGCCGATGTTCCCCACCACGAATACCTTCTCTTCTCCTAAGCCTGCCTTCATTATCTCCCCAACCAAAGTAGTGGTTGTTGTCTTGCCATTGGTGCCTGTGATGGCGGCAACCCTGCCCTTTTCTTCCCTGTAACCAAGTTCAATTTCCCCCATAATCTCCGCCCCTGCTTCTCTGAATTCCTGAACCACAGGAAGATCCACAGGCACACCTGGGCTTAACACAACGGCAGTAATGTCTTTTTTCACCTCCTGGGGCAAATCTCCCGCCACACAGAGAGCTTTGCTGCTCTCAGGCAGCTTGCTTTGCAGTTCCTCCTGCGTCAGACCCTCCTTTCCATCATACAGTATCACATCCGCCCCCATATGCTCCAAAAGGCCTGCGGAACCCATACCGCTGATGCCGGAACCAATCACCAGACATTTTTCTCCAGCCAGATTTTTCGTGTGTGTGAAACGATTTATATCCATTTTATCTCTGCCTTTCTATCCAAAAACATCCGCCAGCGGCCTGTTTACAAATTCACAGCATGGCCAGTGCCGCCAGGCACATCAAAGCCGTAATAATTGTAAAGAGTGCCGTAATCCTGGTTTCTGACCAACCACATAATTCAAAGTGATGGTGCAGCGGAGCCATTTTAAAAATTCTCTTTCCTCCGCTGATTTTATAATACGCCACCTGCAAAATCACAGAAGCTACCTCCGCCAGATATATAACACCTATAACGGCTATGTACAAGGGCATCTGTAACAAATATCCACACCCTGCCACAAATCCTCCCAGTGCCAAAGAACCTGTATCTCCCATAAAAACCTTGGCCGGATATACATTAAACAGCAAAAACCCCAGCAAAGCGCCAGCAACCGCACAGGTCACAGGTTCAATTCCTCCTGCCGTCCCTATGGCAACCACGGAAAAAAATACCGCCACCATCAATGTAACACTTCCCGCCAATCCGTCCAGGCCGTCCGTAAAATTTGTCCCATTCGCCGTTCCCAAAACGATAAAAAACAAAATTGGTATATTCCAAATACCAAAATCCAGATACCTTCCCGGACAAAAAGGAACTCTCATGGCCAGGCTTACATCCGTATAATTGGTCAAATACCAGGCGAAAATGCCTGTGACTGCCAGCTGACCTGTAAACTTTTGTCCCGGTGTAAGCCCCATGGAACGTCTGCACACTACCTTGATAAAATCGTCCATAAGCCCCACCAGCCCAAAGCCAATGGTCAGAAAAAGTACCGGGGCAATCTTCGGATAATCCTCCATAAACAGCACGGAGGTCAACACCACACTCACCAATATCAGAATTCCGCCCATGGTGGGTGTTCCCGTCTTTTGCAAATGTGCCGCAGGCCCTTCTTCCCTCACTGTCTGACCGCATTTGAGCCTTCTTAAAAAGGGAATCAAAATTGGCCCGCATACCGCACTGATTCCAAAGGAAAACATGACTGCCATCATACTAATTTTGTTCATTTTCGTCCTCCGCAATACCCAAATAGGGAAGAATATTCTCATAGAGCTGCCTGACAATGGGTGCCGCCACCTGCCCTCCATAATAAACCCCCTGAGGATTGTTCACAATGGCTATGGCTATTACCTGCGGATCATTCGCCGGAGCAAAGCCCACAAACGATGCTATATATCGTCCGCTGCCTCTGGGAAGTGTCTGACTGGTAGCAGTCTTGCCTCCCACACGGAATCCCGCCACTTTACCGTTGGCACCACTGCCCTCCGCAACCACCATCTCAAGAATTTCCCTCATGGTCGCGCTTGTTTCCGCAGATACAATGCCTTCTTCCACCGGATATTCAAATACTTCCACCACATTTCCATCCTTATCACAGGTCTGTACCCCAAAATGGGGCGTAATTCTTCTACCCCCATTTATAATGGAAGATGCCGTGGTCAGAAGCTGTATGGGCGTAATCTGGAAAGACTGGCCAAAGGCCACAGTGGCAAGTTCTACATTCCCCATGTTCTCCTTTTTATGCATAATGGTTCCCGCCTCACCGGGAAGGTCAATTCCAGTTTTACGCTTTAGACCAAAATGTTCAAAATAACTGTAATAACTGTCAAGTCCCAATCGAAGCCCTACGGTTATAAGGGCCGGATTACAGGAATTCATCATGGTATGGGTAAAATCCTGACTGCCATGACCTGCCACCTTATGGCAGCGTATTTTCCTGTCATCCACAATGATATAACCGGGACAGCTGAATGAACTCTCCGGTGTCACCACCCCCTCTTCAAGCCCTGCTGCCGCCGTAATCATCTTAAAGGTGGAGCCGGGTTCATAAGTGTCATTGATACAGCCGTTGCGCCAAATTCCGTTCAAAATATTCTGCTTTTCCTCGGTGGAAAGATTTTCCGGCGTTCCTTCCGGCAGCTCATAGGGATGATTCAGGTCAAATTCCGGCACATTGACCATGGCCATCAATTCTCCGTTCTGAGGATTCATCACCACTATGGATACACTGTCCGCCTGCTTGGTCGCAAGGGCCTGATTCGCCAGCTGGGTGGCATAGGCCTGAATATTCATATCCAGACTAATACACAGGTCAAGCCCGCTTACAGGTTCAATACGCCTCTCTCCGGCAGATTCCACTTCAATCCCTTTTGCGTCCGTTACAGTCAGAATCGTTCCCGGTTCTCCCTGCAAATATGTATCATAAATGACTTCCAGACCTATAATCCCCTGATTATCGCCGCCCGTAAAGCCAAGTACCTTGCTGGCCAGGTCATCATAGGGATAATACCGTTTATAATCCTCATCCACTTTCACTCCGGCCAGGTCATATTCCCGAATCCTGTCCCCCACAGTTTTATCCACATTGCTCTTAATTCTCTCCATGGAAGAATATTTTTCCACCCGCTGCCTTACATATTCTTCCGACAATTCCAGCTCTTTACACAGAATATCAATCACCCGTTCCGGTTCTTCCACCTGATTATAGATAACCGATACGGTACACACCGTTTTGTTATCCGCAAGAACCTTACCGTTACAGTCAAGAATGCGTCCCCTGGCAGCTTTAATGCTTCGTTCCCTTTCATGCAAATCTGTGGCCATCCGGGAGTAATGTTCCGCCTGCCATACACAGAAATACACAAGCCGCCCAAATAATCCTATAAAAGCACCCGTACAGAGAAGAAAAACAACCAGTATCTTCTTTCTGTGAAATATTCTGTTGTTGTCCTCAAGCATATCAAACCTCAGAAAAAAGGATTACTATAATTTATTCCTCTTTCCTTCAGGATATGATACCTAATTCCAAACAGAACAATCTGTCCCGGGTTCCACACATCTGTCACAGATTTGGATTCAGAGGCAAATCCGGGTTTGGAACGGTTTCCCCTCCATCAACCTTAAATCCTGTCTGGGCGTCATATCTGTCTCCCGTATCAGGGTCCACTCGATAACCCGTCTCGGGATCTATGGGAAAACTCATTCCTGTGGACGTCATATCCACCGTGGGCGGTTCTGCCTGATCTCCCTCCTGCCCGTCGTCCTCATCTTCCGCAGGACCATACTGATGGGTAATATCTATCTTCAAATTCTCCAGCTCCTCTTTTTCTGCTTCGGAAAGTTCCTCCGTCATAAAGATATTCATATAGGGAAGCACTTCCGTCAGTATGTCCCGCACAATACCCTTTGCCAGCTGGGAATTGCTCTGTTTTTCCACATTGGGCCTGTCCACCACCACATATATGGCAATTTGCGGATCGTCCGCCGGCGCATATCCGAGAAAAGATACTACAAATTCCGTTTCGGACCGTTTATGAGTATTGGGGTCAATGGTTTCCGCCGTCCCTGTCTTTCCTCCTATGGCATAGCCCGCCGGTCTGGCCGACTGCCCCGTACCTGTTGTAACCACTGCGTTACAGCACTGTCTGATTACGGCTGACGTAGACGCGGATACCGTCTGTTTTAGTAATCTGGGCTCAATATTTGTCACAGTAGCGCCATTTGCGTTGGTGATTTTGTTCACCATATGGGGCTCATAATAATTTCCGCCGTTAATCAGGGAACAAAACCCTGTAATCATTTCTATCATGGTCACATTAAAGTTCTGTCCGAAACTGTTGGTTGCCAGATCCGTCGGTCCCATTTTATCCGCCGAATAGACAAAGCTGGCAGTCCTTGCCTCTCCCGCCAAATCAATATTGGTTTTTAAACCGAAATTAAATATCTGCTGGAATTTACAGAATGCTTCATTTCCCAAAATCTGAGAAATTTTAATCATGGACACATTACAGGATTTTGCCAGAGCCTGTTCCAGGGTCAATATCCCGTCCACTCTGTTGTGACATCCCATTTTATATCCGCCCACTTCCACCAGACTATTGCACTCAAAAGTATCACTTGCGGAGATTGCGCCTTCCTCCAGCGCCGCCGCCACCGTAAAAGTCTTGGCGGTGGAGCCCGGTTCATATGTGCCTGTAATACAGAAGCTTTTCCAGAGATTGTTAAGATTCAGATACAGTGCGTCGCTCTCCATATTTTCCAATACTTCTTCTGTAATATAAGTATCTGTCTTCTTCAGTTCCTCATACCCGTTGGCATTGGTGACAAGCTCCACCATTCTTGTGCCCAGAAGAGTTTGGGGATTTCTCACATCATTCAGGTCATACCCTGGATACTCCGCCATGGCAAGTATTTCTCCGGTGTTTACTTCCATAATGATACATGCCACATTTTCCGCCCCGTTTGCCTGGATAAATTCATCCTTATGAGCATCATTGAACTTCTTGAGGTGTTTCTCCACAATCATCTGAATATTGGCGTCAATGGTGGTGTGGAGATTATATCCGTCTATGGCAGGTTTCAAGGTCCGTTCCAGGGTCTGGTCGTCGTTCAGATAACCATATTCCCTTCCGTCAATCCCATTGAGGACATCATTATAATATTCCTCCAGCCCATAGCTTCCCTCATTGTCCTTATTGGAAAAACCAATCACATCTGAGGCAAGGGAATTATATGGGTAAATCCGTTTGTACTCCTCCTCAAACCAGACCCCCTTTATCTTGCTGTTATTGGCCTGCTGCGCCTCCTGAAATCCGCTGATTTCCTCAAAAGTCAGCTGTTTCAGCGGTACATAATAGGAGGAAGAGCTGTGTGACGCCACATATTCCCGTATGGCCGTCATATCCAGATCAAAATGCTCCGAAAGTGCCTGGATGGTAGGTTCAAGATAGACTTTCACTCCTCTCAGTTCCGTTGTCATAACCTTGGCGTCAATGACCAGATTATACACTTTTTCACTGGTAGCAAGCCTTGTCCCTTTTGCGTCCACAATATCGCCCCGACGAAAAGGAATGGTGGTGGACTCATATCTTTGCTGCGATAAAACCTGCTTCTGATAACGAACGCCGTTTTCCCTGGTAATCCACGTAAGCCGCAGGACCAGCCCGCAAAATGAAAAAAGCACCATCACATACAGAATTGCCAGCTTCTTTTGCATCTTAATGGAAAATTTATTCTTTTCGTCCTTTTTCCGCAGACTGCCTTTTTTTTCTCTCCCTCTTCTACTGTTGATGGATATGATTCTGCTGTTCTCACTTCTCCGGGTGCCGCTTTCCCTGTATCTGTCCGTTTTCCTGCTTTGAACACCGCTTTGATTTCGTCCGGCAGTCCCCTTTTTAGAGGCGCTGCTGTGATTTTTCCCGTCTGTTTTTCTTCTCACGACACTGTTTTGACTTTGCCCGCCATTTTTCTTCTTATCTTTTTGAGCCTCACGGCTGCTTCGTCCGATGTCAGCGTTCCTGTTATTCCCCTGACTCCCGTGTCTTCCATTCCCCCCCCCACTGTTCCTGCCATTTCTGTTATTTCTATTTTCCACACCGCACCTCTACCGTTTATTCCCTGTTACCTGCCGCATATAGTCATAACCTTTATTTTCATAAGTTATGACCTGCCCTTCCTGCGCGTATACCATTCCCAGTTCCCCCATAGCGATACGTTTGATTTCTTCCAAATCTATACTATTCACAATGCGATTGTACTCCTCGTCGTTGGCCAGTCTCATCCGGTTCCATTCGCTTTCCTTGGCCGCAACAACCTTGGTCAGGGAAGTCAGCTCCGACTGTGTCTGAATGTAATTTACAAGAATAAAAGCAGAAACACAAAGGGCTGCCGTCAGAAAGAGCACATACCCGGGATTCATGTGATGGGCCTTTTCACGGTTCTTTTTCACCTCCGGATGAGGCTTTTTCATGGGCCTTTCTTCCGGTCGTCTTACGGGTTCCGCCTTTCGCACTACATTCCCATATACATATTCTTCTTTTCTCTCATTGTCCCTTCTGTTTTTATCATATGAAGTCTGTCCACGACGCCTGACACTTCTGTTGTCTCGACTCATATTGTCACCTGCCTTCTATACTTCTACATAACATCAGTTTCCTTTGGGACTCCTCATGCCTGAAAGACCCTGAGCTTTGCGCTCTTTGAACGACTGTTTTCCGCCGTCTCTTCTTCCGTCGGAACAATTGGCTTCCTGTTTACCACCGTCCCCCTGGATATTTTCCCACACACACATATGGGGAATTCCGGCGGGCAGGTACACGGCGCCTCATTTGCGCGAAATGCCGTCTTGACAATGCGATCTTCCAGTGAATGAAATGTTATCACACAAATCCTTCCTCCCGGATGCAGCATACCTATCATGTCATCCAGAGAATTCCGCAGCACATCCAGTTCTCCGTTGCATTCTATACGAATTGCCTGAAAAGTCTGCTTGGATGGATGCCCGTTCCTGCGCATTTTTGCCGGAATCGCCGCCTTAATCACATCATTCAGCTCATAGGTAGTCTCAATGGGCTTCTCCGCCCTTGTTCTGACAATGTGCTTCGCAATGTTTTTCGCAAACCGTTCCTCCCCGTAATCCCTGATGATACGGTACAATTCTTCCTCCGGATAATGATTTACTATCTCTCTGGCTGTCAAAGTCCGCCTGCGATCCATACGCATATCCAGAGGCGCGTCAAAACGATAGGAAAATCCTCTCTCCTGTGTATCAAGCTGGTAGGAAGATACTCCCAGATCCAGCAGAATACCATCCACACCTTCAACGCCTTCCTGTGAAAGTACTGTCTTCATATTGCGGTAATTCTCCCTGATTAATGTGACCTTGCCGCCAAAAGGCGCAAGTCTGGCCCCCGCTGCGCAGATGGCGTCTTCGTCCTGGTCTATTCCATAGAAATGTCCGACATTGGAGAGCCTTTTACAAATCTCATATCCATGCCCCCCGCCTCCCAGCGTTCCGTCCACATAAATTCCGTCCGGCTTTACCCGAAGCTGTTCTATGGTTTCCGCAAGAAGTACGGAATAATGCCCAAATTCCATCCCCATGGTTTCCTTTCCCGCAAATGAATCAATTTGTATTCCGTTGCCTGGCCAAACTGTGGCCAGCTCGGATGCCGCTCGTTATATGGTCAGCCCCAGGTTCACCATACTTTGTGAAATCTTACCAATATCTACCTGACTATTGTTCTCATTCCACTTCTCAAGGCTCCAAATCTCGATACGTCCTCCTGTGCCGGCCAGGACCACATCCTTCTCCAATCCGGCAAATTCTCTTAAGTCCTGAGGCATAAGAATTCGGCCCTGCTTGTCCACGGTTACATATTGCGCACCCGACAGAAAATACCTTGCAAACTGCCTTGCCTCTTCATTTATCAATGGTAATGATGCCAGTTTTGCCTCAAAGGCTTTCCAATCCTCATCGGCATACACAAATAAGCAGCCGTCCATCCCTTTTGATACCACAAATTCGTCTCCCAGAATTTCACGGTACTTTGAAGGAATACTCAACCTGCCTTTGGGGTCAATTGTATGATTGTATCTGCCCATGAACATTGCAATCACCACCATTCAAAATGGGTCTGCCACATAATGACGCATCAGGCTCCGTTTTAACTCATCTTCACAAGATTTTGCCCACTTTGGGTTTTCATCCCACTTTATGGTATCTGATGCCATATTTATCCCACTTCTTAATAAAGTTTAATATATCTTTGGGGATTTTGCAAGAAAAAGTTTCACCTCCTCATATACAAATCAGGCCCCTGCGAAAGTCCGCAAAGGGCCTGAAATACACAATCTCACTATAAAAACAATGTCCGCAAAGGTTCCACAGCGACCAAAAATTTTTTCCACCTGTGCGGTTGCAATCCAATGACCTGCCTGCCATTTATGGCAATGCAGACGGGACGTTGGATTGGCAACCGCACAGGTGGAATTTATCTGCCCTGAACTCCCCTCTGTTTCAGACGCACCCATATATCTATTCCCAGGGCAAAGAAAACCATCAGCAATGCCAGCACCTGGGACACCGGAATCGTCGTACCGGGCAGAAAGAGCGTATCCGTCCTTATGCCCTCAATAATAAAGCGTCCCAGGCCATAGCCCCCCAGATAAAGCAGACAGAGTTCTCCGTCGAATTTCTTATGTTTTCTGAACAGAAGCAATGCCGCCATCACAAGCAAATTCCATACACTCTCATACAAAAAGGTGGGGTGTACATTGATGTAATTCGCCCCCGCCGGGATATGCGCAGCGATATTCTCTGATATATCCCTGGCCCGAACCGCTTCCACAGGCAGCTGCATTGATAAGAGTCCGTTATAATACTCTCCAAAGACTTCCCTGTTTGTGAAATTTCCCCAGCGTCCAATGGCCTGGCCGAGAATCAATCCCGGCATGGCGGTATCTCCCATAAGAAAAGGGTTTAGCTTTTTTATTCGGCAATAGACAAACAGTGTGATAAACGCCGCTATCACACCCCCATATATGGCCAGCCCTCCATTCCGCAGCTGAAAGATACTTAACAGATTGTCTTTATAGAATTCCCAGGAAAAGATAACATAATATATCCTGGCTCCCACCACGGAAAACAAGACAGCGTAAATGGCAAAATCCCAATACACATCCGGATTCTGCCCTGTCACCCTGGCCATATGTGCCGCCATAAGAATGCCGGCAAGTACGCCCAGCCCGATAAGCAAACCGTACAAAGCAATCTCAAATCCAAACACACTGAAGGACTTGGGTACGTCTTTCAGATAGATTCCCAGATTGGGAAACGCAATATCACCAATATTCATACCAATACCCCTGCCTATACATTAAACCGGAACAAAATCACATCCCCGTCCCTGACCACATAGTCCTTCCCTTCAATGCCCACCAGCCCTTTTTCACGGGCTGCGGCAAGAGAACCCTGTTCCAGCAGATCTTTATAGTTCACCACTTCCGCTTTAATAAATCCTCTCTCAAAGTCGGAATGTATCTTGCCGGCAGCCTGCGGCGCTTTTGTTCCTATTTTGATAGTCCACGCCCTGGTTTCATCCTCTCCTGCCGTCAGAAAACTCATCAGTCCCAGGATATGATAACTGGCTTTGACCAGTTTCTCCAGCCCCGACTCCGAAAGCCCCATGTCTTCCAGAAACATGGCCTTCTCATCTTCTTCCAGTTCTGAAATCTCCTGTTCTATTTGAGCACAGATTACAAATACCTCACTGTTCTCTGCCTTTGCCAATTCCCTGACTTTCTCAACCTCAGCATTGGAAGCGCCGTCCCCCGCCAGATCCTCCTCAGCCACATTTGCCGCGTAAATCACCGGCTTGTATGTGAGAAGATTGCAGTCCCGCAGCAATGTCTGCTCATCCTCATCCTGGGCTTCCATTGACTTTGCCGGCCTGCCACTCTCCAAATGTTCTTTCAGACGTTCCAAAAGGGCCAGTTCCTTCGCGCAGGACTTGTCCATTCTGGCTGCTTTGCTTACCTTGGCCAGCCTTCTTTCCAGCACTTCCAAATCGGCAAAAATCAATTCCAGCTGAATGGTCTCTATGTCCCGAAGAGGGTCCACATTGCCGTCCACATGGACTACGTTGGAATCCTCAAAGCATCTGACCACATGCACAATGGCATCCACTTCCCTGATGTGGCCTAAGAACTGGTTGCCGAGTCCCTCCCCCTTGGAAGCTCCCTTTACAAGCCCCGCAATGTCAACGAATTCTATTATGGCCGGAGTCACTTTTCTGGATTGGTACATATCCCCCAGAAGTTTCAGACGCTCATCCGGCACTGCCACAACTCCCACATTGGGGTCAATGGTGCAGAATGGATAATTTGCCGACTCTGCGCCGGCCTTTGTCAAAGAATTAAACAATGTGCTTTTCCCCACATTGGGGAGACCTACGATTCCCAGTTTCATTTCTATCTATATCCTCCTTAAAAAGCTTGATTTTATGCGCTTCCTGATAAGTTCCTTTTTCTTTCCGGCCGATGGCCCGCATATTCCGGAAAACTAGTTTTCAAATCCTCTCAATCACACAGCTGTGCTCTTTTTTCTTCGCATCATAACTGATTCCAACTATCACAGTCTCACCACCATAATCCTTCAATACCGCAGGATAATTTCTTTCCTTAATCTGCCTGATTGCGGAGCAGTTATTCGCCCCCTCAGATGACTTATTCCATTTCAGTTCAATAACCAACGCTGGAAGCAATGATTTTGGTTTCGGCAGATACACCACATCCGCAATCCCCTTACCTGACGGAAGTTCTTCAACCTTTAAGTACTGATCTATTGCGGCAATATACGCAAACTTGATCACATATCTCAGCGCCTGTTCATCATTGTAGAAAGTCGGCGCATACTGCGTGTCGCGTATTTCCTCTATCGCTTTGGCCACAGCAGACCCATTGCCTGCAACCGTATCCTCCAGAAGCTTCCGGGAACGGCCAATCAGTTCAATCCACTTCCGGCTTGCTCCTGTCCCCTCAAGGATCTCCTCAAACTCCATCCGCACCTCTTCATTTGGGATATACGCCGTTCCATCTTCCCTGTGCCAGGTAAGGTAGCCCAGATGGATCAGCAGTGTCAGCACATCATCCTTACTCCTGAATGTCTCAAAATCATTCGCAAACCTGCTGGTTCTGACCTCAATTTCTTCACCGGCTATCAGCCGCGCAATAGTTTCCTGCAGTCCGTCGAAATCCATGTTAATATACGTCATCAGCGATTCCGCCGCTGAAGTCTTCTGCCAGTAAGAATCAAACCGTTTCTTCCTCATCGCCAGCATAACTGAATAAGGATTATAAATTGCCCCAACATCTGGGAAATCATACCCGTCATACCATTTTCTGGCATCCTCAAAGTCCATCCCGTACCCTTCACACAGCAGTCTTACTTCGCCTTCCGTAAAACCGGTAAACTCAGCAAACCCGTCCGGGTCAAGGATCGGATATTCTATAAAATCCGAGATCGCCGACTGCGAGCCGTCCTTTTTGATCGGCAGGATCCCCGTCATATAAGCCGCTGCCACCACCTTCGGCGTGAAGCTGCTGTTTTTAAACCACCCCCTGAGGAAATTCAGGTACTTTTTCTGTACTGCGGCATCACTCTTCGCCTCACGAATCATCGCATCCCACTCATCAATAATAAATACAAACTCTCTTCCTGTTTTTTCCACACAGCCGATCATGGCATCCTTAAGGCTTTTCCCAGCCAGTTCAGGCCAGCTTTCTGTCAATTCCCTGTAGACTGCGTCGGCGATCATATTAGGCACACTCGAAAGCGGCGTGCCTGTTTCTGCCGCTTCGGAAATAAAACCAGTAATATCAAGATTAACCACATGATACTGATTCAGATGCGTCAAATACCCTTCTATCTTGGCAATCTCCTTATCATCAAAAAGCGCATGCGAATCACAGGAGCAGTCATAGTACGCGCATAGCATCTTTGCTGCGTAAGACTTGCCAAAACGCCTTGGCCTGCTGACGCAGGTCAGCTTCTCCATTGTTCCCACAGTTTTATTTATCAACGCAATCAATCCAGTTTTATCCACATATTCCGACCGCAAAATTTCCTGGAACCCTTTATTTCCGGGATTCAAATATGTTCCCATTAAAAACCCCCTTCACTCCAACGCCCGCCGCTTATGACGGGTGTGTTGACAAGAAGTTTGAATATATCACCAGAACTGCTTGCCTATGTTTTATATCTCGCCTTCTTTCCCTTCAATTCCCCATAAAGTATTGTATAATTATCATAGCGCAATTGACTGATATGACCTGCCTCCACTGCCTTCTTGATGCCGCAGTCCTTCTCCTCCACATGAGAACACCCTCTGAATCTGCAATACTGTTCAAATTCCTCAAATTCAGGATAATAATCTCTCAGCCGTTCTTTTTCCAGGGCAAACAAATCCAAGGAACTGAAACCCGGTGTGTCCAGGATATATGTATCCTTTCCCATGGCCAGGAGTTCCGAATGTCTGGTCGTATGCTTTCCCCGTCCGATTTTCTCACTGATTTGTCCTGTCTCCATAATGACATTCGGTTGCAGCCGGTTAATCAGAGTGGACTTTCCCACACCGCTGGGGCCTGCCACAGTGGTAGTTTTCCCCGCCAGCATACTTTTGAGCTCACAGATTCCCCCTCCCTCCATGGCACTGATGCCAATGGTTTGATAACCGCAATTTTTATATATCTCAATATATTTCTCCGCTTCCTCCCCTTCCTTCATATCCAATTTGTTAAAACAGACAATGCATTCCATGTTCTGCTGCTCCATCATAATAAGGAAACGGTCAAGCAAATTAAAGTTAGGGCTGGGTTTGGCTATGGAAAAGATGACCAATGCCTGGTCCACATTTGCCACCGCAGGACGTATCAGTTCGCTGCGTCTGGGCAGCAGTTCCCTGATATTGCCCAGACAAAGTTTCTCATCCAGCACATCCATCTCCACATCATCCCCCACCAGGGGTTTTCGTTTGTCCTTGCGAAATATTCCCTTTGCCTTACATTCGTAAATATGCTCCTGAGACATTTTGTAGTCAACGCCCTGGTCGGTATTCGACGTATGGCCAATGTCCATTCCATGGCCAATGTCCATTCCATGGCCAATGTCCATTCCATGGCCAATGTCCATTCCA
>CAJUGT010000017.1:42797-43012 GCA_910586435.1 uncultured Acetatifactor sp.
TGGACATAGTAAAATCCCCCGATTCCTTTTATTATTTTTCCCCTCATACATCTCTTTCTCCCTTTTCGGAAAGGTGTTCCTGCTGCATTCTGCATATGATTACTGATTTAGCACTCCCTGAGCAGCTCTTCAAACTGGGCTTTGTATGATTCTTCCTCATTTTGATAAAGGATAATTTCTTCCTCCCCTTGTGCTAATGATAGGTTGCACAATGC
>CAJUGT010000018.1 GCA_910586435.1 uncultured Acetatifactor sp.
TTTGCGTTTTGTGTGCATCTACGTAACAGTTCAGTGACCTGTCTGAACTGTTACTTTTAAGAAACTGTTCAGCCCCCATTTGCCTGGCTGGGCGCTTCCTGGTCGTACAGGGAGGGCGGCGGGCTGCTGAACGACCGCAATAAGAGATGTGTCCCAACAGCCACTTTGCCTCCATCCGCACTTATAAAGATTACATAAAGTCTATCGACAATCCCGGAAATTCAGTATATAATGATAAAATCAGCTATGTATACGAAATACGGAATGGAGGCAGATATGGACAAATTACTATTAAAAGCATGCCAGAACGGTCAAAAGGGTGTCGTAATGGCATTTTTAAAAAAAGAAGGCGTCAATGTAAATGCCGTAGACGAAGTTGGGTATGCTCCCCTTCACTATGCCTGCCGAAAAGGCTACAGGGACATTGTAAAACTCCTTCTTGAAAAAGAGGCGGATGTAAGCCTTATCAGCAATGAGAGCGTCACTCCACTGCATTTGGCTATGGTTTCCGGCAATAAAGAAATTGTCAAACTTCTGACAGACGCAGGAGCAGACATCAATGCTACCGACAAAGCCGGCAAGACTCCTTTGATTTATGCTGTAGAATCCAAAAAAGCTGAGGCTGCCAGATACTTGATTGAATTGGGCGCAGATACATCCGTCAAGGACAACCAAACCCATACGGCGCTGGATTATGCCAATGCCCTGGGATTGGTGCAGCTGATAGAGAGCATGGCAAAAGAAAATTCCGGAAATGCGGATTCTTTTGGAAATACACCCCTCCATCAGGCCTGTCATAACGGACAGGGCGAAGTGGTGAAAACCATGCTGGCAAAAGGGGACATGGATATTAACGCACGCAATGATGACAAAGAAACCCCTCTTTTTCTTGCCATAGCGGAAGACAATATTTTGATAGCGGAACTTTTACTTGAAGCCGGAGCGGACGCAAATATTCCGGGAGGACGGGGCAGCAATTCCCCCTTACATATTGCAGCCGCAAATGAAAATGAACATCTTGTCAAAAGCCTTCTGGCCCATGGGGCAAAAATAGATGAACGCAATGAAGATGGTGAAACAGCGCTGATTATCGCCGCAATCAAGGGCAATAACTATATCGTGGGCACTCTGTTAGACAATGGCGCCAACTTTACCTATGCGGATCAGGATGAACACACGGCACTTTACTATGCCGCTGAGGGTGGTTATAATGACATAGCGGAAAAACTTCTCATTGCCGGAGCGGAGAATTAAAGATAACCATATTAAGCAACACAGAAAAGGGATGCGGACAGAATGGCGATTTTGAAATGTAAAATGTGCGGCGGCACCATGGAATATGATTTGGAACAGAACCTGGTATTCTGCCCTTATTGCGGCAGTAAATCCATCCTCTATGACCGAAAGGAAACCCTTTATGAACAATTTCAAAATCAATATGCCGCATTGTTAAACCAGCCCCCCAGACAGGTTCCCGAAGAAGGGTTCTGGGTAGAAGCCAGCAGAGAAGAACTCCTTCGGGAAGACGGCAGCAAAATCGAGATTTTCTATTACGCCAAAGAACAGGCGGACATGTGTACCATGTATGTGGCCAAAAAAAGCATACTATACCTATTTGAAGAAAAACATGCCGATTATGCAGACCATTTCATGAAAATCATACAAAAACTCACTTACCCGAACCCCGATATGGAGCGTGAATTATCAAATTATATTCCTGAACTTCTGACACAATGCAGGCTTTCGGATGGACGTATTCTTTTGGCCGTAAAACGAAGAAATGGCGTCCATCCCCTGAAGTTATTGGGCACTCTGCTGGATCGCCATGTTGCCTGGATCATCAGCAGACTGGAAAATCTGTGCTGCTTACTGGAATATAATCATTTGGTACTTAACGCCCTTACGATTGAAAATCTCTTTGTGGACCCTGCCAATCATCAGATTTACCTGTATGGCGGTTGGTGGTTCGCAGGCTATGAGGGTGTGGAAACCGTTGGCGCGTCCCATGATGTCATACCCTGCCTGGATACCACCAGAAAAAAAATATGGCAGATGAACAAAACAGCAAAAGTACGCAATCATTCCCTGACAGATTTGGAAAGTATACGAATGACAGCGATAAGACTTTTGGGTTATGCTGATAGGAAAGCCCTGGAAGAAGATCATCTTCTGCCGGGTCCTTTTCGACGTTTTCTTCTGGAATCGCCTATGCGCACCGCCAGAGAGGACTTTGCCCATTGGGATAGAGTACTTCTGAATTCTTATGGAGAGCGAAAATTTATTCCCCTTACCGTCACCGAAGAAGAACTGTATTGCAGAAACGCTGCTTCTTGTGAAGTCTAGTACTCCATCTGGTCAGTAACCGCACTTTCAGTACCTCCTATTTTGCCATCTACTGCGTTGTCGTCAGCAGGCGTGTCCACCGCATCGCCTCCTTCCTCCGCCTTGCAGACTGACAAAATATCCGGCACTGGCAATGCAGTTACTGACCGAATGGAGCACTAGAGTGTGTTTGAAAATTGCTTTCAGTCAGGTCATCTGCCAAATTGTCACATGACCGAAGCGCTGAGGCACATCAGGGCGGATTTTTTATTAAGAAAGGATATATAATATATGGGATATGGAAGCTATCAAAGCAAAGATTGGGACAATCTAAAGTCTGCGAGAAATATCACCAACCGTTCCACGGTTCATGACCTATACCGGTCCCGCAACATGAGAGAAGAGCTAAATCCTTATCAGGTGGCATTTCGGGAATCCTGTGACTCCATGGATAACCCTGCGTCCACCGCAATTATTTTTGGCCTGGATGTAACAGGCTCCATGGGATACCTTTCTGAAGCAATCGCAAGAGACGCCCTGAATCGTACCATGCTGGAAATCTATGCAAAAACCCCCGTCACCAATCCCCATATTATGTTTCAGGCAATCGGGGATGGCCTTACGGATACCGCTCCCTTGCAGACCACACAATTTGAGGCAGATATACGCATTGCGGAGCAGTTGCTGAATGTTTTTTTTGAAGGCAATGGAGGCGGAAACGGGGGCGAATCCTATCTTCTCTCCTGGTATTTCGCAGCAAAACATACCAAAATTGACTGTTGGGAAAAACGCCGTGAAAAGGGATTTCTCTTCACAATAGGCGATGAATGCTGCCACCAGTTCCTCAGCTCCCAGGAAATTCAGCGCATTTTCGGAGAAGACAGCCCCGCCTGTGAATCCAAAGAGCTGTTCCGGGAAGCTTCGGAAAAATATGAAATCTTTCATATTGTGATGAAAGCCGGTTCCTATACTCATCAAAAGAGCGGAGAGCACTGGCATAACTTAATTGGCAACCGGGCTGTGGAACTGGACCCAAATGACCTGGATGTGCTGCCGGAAATCTTTGTCAGTCTGATGCAATATACCAGAGGCATGGGCAAAGAACAGATATTGGAACAATGGGAGGGCAAAGCGGCCATTGTGGTAAAGAACATTCTGGACGATATGGCAGAAGACTTCCTGAAATTCTGACAGGTCCCACAGGATAAGTATAATTCATATGAAAGAGTTGAAAATAGTAATTGGAAAAAACTTTGGCGATGAGGGCAAGGGCGCTGCGACTGACAGACTCTGCCTGGGTCAAAATGCCTTGGTAGTGCGGCATAACGGCGGCGCGCAGGCCGGTCATACTGTGGAAAGAGAGCAATTCCGTTTCGTATTCCATCAATTGGGTAGCGGCAGCCTTCATGGCTGCCCTACTTATTGGAGCCGGACCTTTCTTCCGGATTTACTGAAATTGGGAGATGAAATGGAGTTATTACATTGTATGACAAAAACACTCCCTGTCAAAATCCCTGATTTTCTCTATGCGCACCCCTCCTGTGCCTGTGTCACGGTTTATGATGTGCTGCTGAACAGCCTGAGAGAACAGCTTCGAGGGAAGGACAGGCATGGTTCCTGTGGCATGGGTATTTTTGAAACAGTGCTCCGCACAGGAAGACAGATATACGCGCTAAACCTCCACGACTTTGAAAAAGCGGATTTTGATGCCATTTTGTCAAAACTTCGCTCCATTCGAGACAATGACACAGTAGTTCAGCTAAAGACACTTCAGGAAAAATATCCTGGGCAATTTAACAATCCAGATATTCGGATATGGTCAGATTTAATTCAAAACGAAAATGTATTATATAATTCCGCGGCTAAAATGTGGGAAAACTATAAAAAGTATGTAGTCCTGTCTGACTGGCCTCAGCTCTCTGCGCAATATGACAACATTGTATTTGAAAATGCTCAGGGGCTGATGCTTGACTGGGACAATGAGGAATATTCCCCCCATCTGACGGCTTCCCACACAGGTCTGAAAAATGTTGCGGTTTTATTGCGGGAAATTGGGTATACCAATGTACATGCGGAAGTTTTCTACGTGACCCGCGCATATGTCACCAGGCATGGCGCCGGACGATTAGATCACGAATGCGCCAAAGAGAATATCAATCCGTACATGCGGGATTTGACCAATGTTCCAAATCCCTGGCAGGGGTCTCTGCGGTATGCCAGACATCCTGCCGGAAATGATTTTTTCCGGTATATCCGCCATGACCTGACACATCTGCCCCGTGACTTTTGTCCGGCGGTGTCACTGCTTGTAACCCATCTGGATGAAACAGACGGAAGAATACTGTTCGCAGACCGAGAACGAAGCTTGAAAAACCTTGTCAATTACTGTCAGGAACAGGCTCCTGGATTATTCCGTCATATTTTAAGCCAAGTATAATCAAAACGAGGTAACTGCATGGAAAACACATCTAAAACACAATTATTTGAGCAGACGCCCATTCCCAGGGCCGTGATGACACTGGCCATTCCCACGGTAATCAGCTCTCTGGTGATGGTCATCTATAACCTGGCGGACACATATTTTGTGGGAATCCTGAATGATCCTATTCAAAATGCAGCCGTCACCCTTGCCGCGCCGGTTCTTTTGGCCTTCAACGCAGTGAACAATCTCTTTGGCGTTGGCTCTTCCAGTATGATGAGCCGGGCCCTGGGACAAAAAGATTATGATACCGTCTATCGAAGCTCAGCCTTCGGTTTCTACTGCGCCTTGGCCAGCGGTCTGCTTTTTTCCCTGCTATACTCTGTTTTTCATACGCCATTGCTGCATATGTTGGGCACTCAAAGCGAAACTTTTGCCGCAACCGGCGCTTACCTGAAGTGGACCGTAAGCTTTGGAGCCGCCCCGGCCATACTCAATGTGGTCATGGCCTACATGGTGCGCTCTGAGGGCGCTTCTCTCCATGCCAGCCTTGGCACCATGAGCGGATGCCTTCTGAATATTGTACTGGATCCTGTTTTCATCCTGCCATGGGGACTGAATATGGGCGCTGCCGGGGCTGGTCTGGCAACCTTTATCTCCAACTGCGTGGCCTGTATTTACTTTTTTGTATTGCTGTACGTAAAACGAGGACACACTTATGTCTGTGTTCGCCCCTCCATGTTCAGTCTGCGCAGAACCATCGTTCTGGGGGTCTGCGGTGTGGGTATTCCCGCTTCCATTCAGAATCTCCTGAATGTAACCGGCATGACCGTGCTGAACAACTTTACCTCCTCCTATGGTTCCGACGCTGTGGCCGCAATGGGAATCGTACAGAAGATTAACATGGTTCCCTTGCAGATTGCTTTGGGTACTTCCCAGGGAATCATGCCTTTAATCAGCTATAATTATGCCAGCGGCAATACCAAACGCATGAAACAGACATTTTCGTTTACAGCTAAAATTACTCTCTCCTTCCTGGCAGTAGTGACTGTCGGATATTACCTGGGCGCCGGAGAACTGACCAGACTGTTTATGAAAAATGACGCTATTGTGGGATACGGAACAAAATTCCTCCATGGTTTGTGTATTTCCCTGCCCTTTTTATGCATGGATTTTCTCGCCGTGGGCGTATTTCAGGCATGTGGCTTTGGCAAAAAGGCTCTCATATTTGCCCTTCTGCGTAAAATCATCCTGGAAATCCCGGCACTTTTCATTCTGAACTACCTCTTCCCTTTGTATGGCCTTGCCTATGCGCAATTCTCTGCGGAATTTATTCTGGCAATTGCCGCCGTTATTGTGCTGGCACGACTGTTTCAGGGCCTGCAAAAAAGGCACCAGGAATCTTAAAGCAGCACCCAGTCCTTTCCAATCTTTTATCTCAGATAAGGCCCCCGGAGCCAAACATGCCGCATATTGGCAGTTTGGTCCGGGGGCTGTCTTATCCATATCCATTCCCATTAACTACTCCACAAAACGGAATGAAACAAAATTGCTGCGCAATGGCTGGCCAAGACTATGACGCAGCTTTTCTTTTCTAATATCTCCTATCAGCCAAAGCGGCTTGTTCTTCTGTTTTTCTTTTTAACGGAATAATTATATTACTTTTTAGTTTTATCTTATGTTTAAAAAATAATAAAAAATCAGTACATATGTCAATATTTCGTCCTTATTTGTTATAAATAAAGACACATTATTCCTATACTTCCCGTAATAATGCGGGTTGAGCGTATCTTATAACATTAATGCCTCGTTTGTCAGGTCCGTGCAGAATCTCTGGCTGACATTCACATGGCAACAACACTTTACACTTTGGTCACATAAGGCGGGTTACTGCTATGTACGGCAAGAAAAAAACCGTTGAAAATATATTGATTCTTGCACTGGACCTCATATGCCTTACGGCTGCCCTGGGCTTTGCCTTCTGGCGCAGATATGACAAGGCATTCGGATCAATGCAGGATTGGGACAGCCGATGGCTGCTGACTCTCTTCCTTGTGGTCTATATGGTACTGGTACTTTTATCAGATCCATACCGGCATTTCTTCCGCCGGAGTACTCTGGAAGAACTTAAACAGGTGATGAAAATGGAGCTTCTTCTTTATCTGACAATCCTGGCCATACTTTATCTGGCACATCAGTCTGAAGAACTCTCCAGATTAGTTTCCGCCTATTTCCTTACGGCATATTTTATACTTTCCAATGGTGTCAGGCTGTCCTTTAAACAGCTTATGCTGAAAGGGTATCGGCGCAGCCGCTACAGCAACCGTCTGCTCCTGGTGGCAGGTATTGCGGAAGCAGAGAAAACCATTGCGGATATTCTGCGCTATAACGAATGGTTTCGTCAATTGGTGGGCATTGCCTTAATCGACGACCCCGGGCTGGACTTTGTGGCAGGCATTCCGGTGGTGGCTGATGGAAAGACACTCTTAAACTATACCGCCCGCCATGGAGTGGATGAAGTATTCATCACAGGAAAGGGACTTGCGGACACAAACACCCTGTTGCGCTGGGTAAAAGAATTGGGACAGATGGGCATCCTGGTAAATGTAAATATCAGTGCCTTTGACATAGAATACACAGGAAGAAAAACGCTGGGCAGAGTGGGCAAATACGCCGTGGTAACTTTTGCCAGGAACATTTTCTCCACACGGCAAATGATATTCAAAAGGACCCTGGACATTCTGGGAAGCCTCTTAGGCATGATTCTATTAGGCATAAGCACCCTGTTTGTAGCGCCCGCAATCAAATTGGATTCTCCTGGCCCGGTATTTTTTAAACAAATCCGTATTGGCAGAAACGGACGTGAATTCACCTTCTATAAGTTTCGTTCCATGTACGTGGATGCGGAGGAAAAGAAAAGGGAACTGGAATCCGCAGGCCGCAACGAAGTAGAAGGCCCCATGTTTAAGATGGAAAATGATCCCCGGATAACCCGGGTTGGAAAATTCTTAAGAAAGACAAGTGTGGATGAGTTTCCGCAGTTCTGGAACGTACTAAAAGGCGATATGAGTCTGGTAGGTACAAGGCCCCCCACCGTGGACGAGTTCAAACAATATGAGGCCAAACACCGATGCCGCTTGAGCATGACACCGGGTCTGACAGGGTTATGGCAGGTGAGCGGAAGAAGTGACATCAAGGACTTTGACGAAGTGGTCAGGCTGGATATGGAATACATAGATAATTGGAGCATTTGGAAGGACATTAGGATACTGTTGCTGACGGTGAAAGTGGTGGTCAGCGGGAAAGGATCAAAATAAAATTATGAATGTTAACAGCTACGAACCCGAGATAGACCTGAAAGATTTATTTTTCTATATTTTGTACCAATGGCGTGCAGTACTGATAACAGCATTGGCTTTCAGTATATTACTGGGGAGCTATAAAATATATCTTATAAAATCACTGGGGGAAGATCAGCAGCCCAAAGAAGTCCGGGAATATATATTAGATTTGGCAGAATACAACTTAGCCGTTTCCACACATGAAAGCAACATATCAAACTATCAAAAACTATTGGACCAGCAGAATCTCTACATAGAGCAATCCGTATTGATGCAAATTGACCCTTACAAAAAACCAGTTGCATCCGCAGACTTTTTTGTACGGTTAAACGAAGCGGAGTGGGAACTTCTGCCGGATAACATTAATCTTGATCCCACAGACAGCATTATCAGGATATATGTGTCAAATTTTTCTTCCGTAGTTGACTGGGTTCCCATCGAGACTCTGACAGGTAAAGATTCCCTTTACCTGAAAGAATTACTGTGGGTCAACGCCGATTATAACAGCAACACATTTACTGTTGGAATAGCATATTACGACGGGGATATCGCGCAGAAGATTCTGGACATCATTATATCGCAAATTACTGAGAAATACCACAATATGGATGATAATGTCAATGAACATACCATGTCCATTATCAATCGCTCTCTGACCTACAGCATTGACAATTCCCTTGCTGAGACGCAAAAAACCAACAAAGATATTTTATTAAGTTATGATACAGCCATTCTTGACTGTCAGAAAAAACTGGAGGAGCTGGAAGAACCCATACCTCCGTCCAAATTGGGCGTACTAAAGTATGCCGTTTTGGGGTTCATGACAGGTACATTATTGACAACATTTTTCTATGCGGTTGCCTATATGTTCAATGGACGGCTCCATAGAGAATCCGAATTGAAAGAACGTTACGGCTTCCAGTTGTTAGGGACTTTTTCACAAGCCAAAAAGCATTTCTTTCTCTCTGGAATAGATCACTTTATTGAGAAACTGGAAATGCCAAATTCGCTGCTTTCTGAAGAAGAAACGTATAAAATTATTGCTTCGCATATTTCAAACCTTACAGAATCACAGTCCGTCGTTTTGGTAACAGGCACCGCCAATATAGAAAAACTGCAATTACTTACTGAAAAAATTTCACCCTATTTGGAAGAAATTTGTCTCATAACCGCAGCAAACATGAATACATCAGCTGACACAATTAAGTCTCTTGTAAAATGTGATGTTGTGGTTTTAGTGGAAAAACGACATAAATCTCTCATGTCGGATATTGAAAAGGAACAGGAAAAAATTATGGCATTCAACAAACCTGTAACAGGTTATGTGTTGCTTTAACTCCAATACACTTATGCCCTGTTTGGACATAGCATGGATAGAATGAAAACTGCACAGAAATCAGTAAATATCAGTTCTTACACAGACATACTATATCTGTCCGTGACAGCGTTATATCTATTAAAAGTGTCCTTTGACACAACGCTGTTTTATATTCCCTGGCCTCCATACTATGAGTCCCTGCTGCGTGTTTTACTATGTTTCATCATTTATCTAAGGCTTTCCACACTTAGACCGGGAAACTGTCAAAACTATGGGGGCATAAAATTATCGGCATGTCTTTTATGTGGAGTAATGTTCAAGCTTTCCTGGAGTTCTACAGAGTACACTTTTCTGTTGGATATTTTATTGTTGTCCGCAGGCGCCATTGGTATTGCATACAAAAAGCTCTTAAAGGTCGGGTTTTGGATAGAACTCTATGTCCTGATCCTTGCGGTAATCGGTAGTTTTTCAGGCTGCATTACCGACCTGGTTTACTCTTCCTCCAGTGGAACAAGGCATGCCTTCGGTATTGTGTACCCTACGGACTTTGCGGCTCATGTAGTTTTTCTCATTCTTGTGGGGTGGGAACTGTATGGTAATGTAAAGTCCATTTTTCAAATCATTTGTGTGTCGGGCATAGGATTTTTCATGTACTACTATACTTCCGCCAAGTGCAGCACCATTGTCCTCATATTATTTATACTCTGTTTATTATTTTGCTTTATTAGAGAATACTTTTCTTCCTCCGACAGCATAACCAAACAGAAGAACAGTAAAAATAAACCTTTGTATCTTAGGAAAGGAGGATATTATCCTCTCATATACGCAACGCCCCTTTGTGCCTTTCTAATCATAGGGTTCACTTTTTTCTATAACAGCGAAATTACATGGATGAGCCAATTAAATACATTATTGTCCAATCGTCTGTCTCTGGGAAGGGACGCCATGGACAATTATGGAATACAGATGTTGGGAACCCCCTTTGCTTTAATAGGGTTTGGCGGAGGAATTGAGACCAGATATGATTATAACTTTGTTGACAGTTCCTTTGTTTTAATCATGGTAAGGTATGGCCTGATTATATTGCTTCCGGTATGTTGCCAATATGTCCGCATTTGTAAGGCAGCCGTCAAAAACCAGCATAAAAAATTAATAATTATCCTTATATTGATTTCAATCCATTGCATGATAGAACACCATTTGCTGGAACCGGCATACAATCTGCTTTCTATTTTTACTTTTGCGGATTTTGGTTCCGTTCCTGAACAACATACCTGTTTCTCCCGGGAAACGACGCTCAAACACACAGGCCGAAGAGCCATACTATACCTTATTGCCGGAGGAATAACCATTTTTCTGCTTCCAAAAGCAGTCGGAAGTTTGAGGACTCTAATCGAAATATTGAACTTCAATAATATTTATAATCATACATATTTCATAATACTTATTACAGTTTGCCTGCTGACAATTTTTACAGCAGTATATGCCATGGGAAAAATTGTTTCCAGCTTTATAAAAAGAACAGTTCTGTCAGCCAAAAACTATATTTTGGCAATTGCGCCACTGTCAGTCATTGTATGCGCCATTTTTCTTTATCGACACACATTGACATTGGGGCAGGAAGAGTATACTGCTCTTCTTGCCATAGACAAGCCTGTCATAAATGCGCTGCTGACATCGGGCACTGACTTTGGCAAGCTCTATGTGGACCACTTTCCTGAATTATACATTCGGGATTACGGAAAGATTTCCCGAAGTATTTTAGCCGTTGAAGGTTCACCCCTCCCTTACGACACCACCTTAATCACAGACAATGAGCAAGAACTTCAGGCTCTGCTGGAAGCCGGCTATGTATATGGTGAAATAACACCCCAACGGGCTGTCTATACCAATAGTAAGGAAGCGCAAAAGATACTGGAGGAAAAAGGATTTACCTTTGTAAATTATTTTAATAAATCTCAGGTTTTAGATTTGGCTGTCCTGGCAGCCCAAAACAGCCTGAAATTAACCGAAAATGACACACTGCTGCTGAGCGGTAATGAATTGTCACTGGTAAACGGCCCCGGAGAATCTATATGCAGAGGATGGCTCCAGGTGGAATATACCTTAAGATTATTAGAGGGAGGCACCCATGGAGATGTGGCAGCCACTGCGCAAATATCTTCTCATTGGAAACAAAAGATATGGAAACAAGAGGACATTCTCATAAGTGATTTTGACGAGAACGGCCAATGCTCCTACACCCTCACCGCCTGTCTGCATAATAACTGCTCAGGTGTAGAATTTCCGCTGTTTCTTTCAGATGGTGTAGAACTGGAAGTCCTGGAAATTAAGTTCAAAAAAGTGGGATAAACATGATTTATGGGAGGTTGCTGTCATGCGGCATATATTTATTATCGGTTCAAAAGGAATTCCCGGAGCATACGGCGGGTATGAAACCTTTGTTGACAAATTGACAGAATATCACCAGGGTCTTGCGCAGCTGAAGTATCATGTAGCCTGCAAAGGCAGGGAACGAAAAATATTTACCTATCATAACGCAAGATGCTTTATGGTCAAGGTTCCCAACATCGGTGCGGCACAAGCTGTCTATTATGATGTTGCTGCATTAAACAATTGCTGTAACTATATCAAACAACACAACATTAACAATGCTGTTATTTACATCCTTGCGTGCAGAATCGGGCCCTTTGCCCCCTACTTCCAGAGACGAATTCACAAATTAGGAGGAACTCTCTATACCAATCCTGATGGACATGAATTCCTTCGTGCCAAGTGGTCTGCGCCTGTGAGAAAGTATTGGAAATATTCTGAGCAAATGATGGTCAAGCACTCTGACTTACTCATTTGTGACAATACAAACATTGAAAAATATATTCGAGAAGAGTATGGAAAATATTCTCCCAAAACCATATTTATTTCCTATGGTTCCGATGTAAAACCATCCAAACTTTCCAGCAGTGATACAGGCTATATCTCCTGGAACACAAAATTTAACATTACCCCCGGACACTACTATCTCATAGTGGGCAGATTTGTACCTGAAAATAATTTTGAGACCATGATTCGGGAATTTATGAAAAGCAAAAGCACAAAAGATCTTGTAATTATTACAACTGCAAATAATTCATTTTTAAATCAGTTAGAGAAGAGACTTCATTTTCAAAATGACAAACGAATTAAATTTGTCGGAACGGTTTATGACCAGGAATTGCTGAAAAAAATAAGAGAAAACGCATATGGATATCTGCATGGTCATGAAGTTGGCGGAACAAATCCCTCATTGCTGGAAGCAATGGGAAGCACAAACTTGAATTTGCTGCTGAATGTCAATTTTAATCTCGAAGTTGGGCAGGACGCAGCCATGTACTGGAGTAAAGAGAACAATAACTTGGCAAATTTGATAGATTACGCAGATTGTTTGACATACGAAGAGGCTTCCGTTTTCGGAGCAAAGGCCAAAGACAGGATAAGGAAAGCATATTCATGGGAGTATATTGCGCAAAGCTATGAGCAGCTGTTTTTGAGCAATTAATACATATTTCCATCTCTGGAGGCTATTGTGAGAATATTACATTATTTTTTAGGTTTTCCTCCCTATCGCACTGGAGGACTGACAAAATTTGCTCTGGACTTAATGTCATCCCAGGCCACTGAGCAGCATATTGTCATGGCCCTGTGGCCAGGTCAGATAAAACACTTGAGCAAGTCTCCCATCATTAAAAAAAGAAAAAATAAGGGAAACATTCAAAATTATGAATTGATAAATCCACTGCCCATACCATTGGATGAAGGAATTACGGCCTTTGAGCAATATATGAAACCAAGTAATATTACAATATATGAATCCCTTTTTAGAGAACTCTCTCCGGATGTAATACACATACATACCTTAATGGGACTGCATCAGGAGTTTATACAAGCTGCCAAAGCGATGCATATTAAAACCATTTTTACAACCCATGATTACTTTGGTATATGCCCCATGGTCACTTTATACTCTAATGGCGCCAGCTGTGAAAATGACCACGATTGTCACGATTGTATTCACTGTAACCGCACTGCCTTGTCACTGCACAAAATAATGTTAATGCAGTCTCCATTATACCGTGTACTGAAAGACACAGGAGCGATGAAATTGGCCAGAAAATACCATAGAAACCAATTTTACAACCAGCAGAACATTCCGCTGACGGATTTGACAGACAGCGATTTTGATAATACCGCCAAAAAATATAAGGAACTTCGCGGCTATTATCTCAAAATGCTTCAGGACATAGACCTGATTCACTTTAATTCTACCCTTACAGAATCCATATACCGCAAATACATAACTCCGAATGACAGCACTGTTATCACTATAACGCATACCAACATTTCTGATAACAGAAAATCCATTCACTGGCAGTACAGTGGGAAGTTAAAAATCGCTTATTTGGCTTCTGTAAAACCCTATAAAGGATTTCAAATATTGAAGCAGGCACTGGATGAGCTTTGGAATGAAGGAAAACATGATTTTATATTGAAAATGTACAATGCGCCCTCGGAATATTCCCCCTACATAATTCCTTTTGATAAGGAATTTCAATATTCCCGACTTGACAGTGTATTTGAGGATATAGACGTATTGGTCGCCCCAAGCATCTGGTATGAAACATTTGGTTTTACAGTATTAGAAGCAATCAGTTATGGTGTGCCGGTAATCATAAGTGATCATGTGGGTGCGAAAGACCTGGTCCAAAACACCGGGATTATCGTAAAAGCTGGTTCCACAGAATCCCTGAAGAATGCCATATCTTCATTTACACCGGAAACGATACGGAAATTGCGGGAAAATATTCTTATTCACTCCAATATTAAAACATGGGGACAATTTATCAACGAAATTTACAAGATATATGGAGACAAACAAGAGGTTCAAAAATGCGTATCCTTCCTATCCTGCTGAAAATAGCCGGCAAAGAAAACTTAAATATTGACAGGCAAATCAGGCCTTTTTACATGATACGTTTATGCTGGAAATACGCAAAGATGGCACTCCACGGACGACTGCTTTCCATTTTTTATTCTGGCATATCCAAAACTGCTTTTATTGGAAAGGGTGTACACCTATATGAAAAACACCTGTTACGCCTGGGCGCCAAATCTAAGATTCATGATGGTGTCACCATTGACTGCCTTTCCCGAAATGGTGTTGAGATAGGCACTAATGTAGTAATAGGCTGTGGGACCAAAATAGAATGCACCGGAAGCCTGCAATATGTTGGAAAGGGAATAAAAATTGGAAACAGAACCACCTTTGGAAATGATTGTTTTTTCGGCTCTGCCGGAGGAATCGAAATTGGCGAAGATGTCATTGCCGGTCAATTTATCCGTTTTCATTCGGAAAATCACAACTACGACAGTATGGATAAATTGATTCGTGAACAGGGTGTGAGACACATGGGCATTAAAGTCGGAAATAATTGCTGGATTGGTTCCGGCGCTGTATTTCTTGACGGCGCGGAATTAGGGAATGGTTGTGTCGTAGCCGCCAATACTGTGGTAACAAAAAAGTTCCGGGACAATTCCGTAATTGGAGGCATACCGGCAAAAGTGATAAAAATGCGTGACACGCAAAAGGAGACTATGATTGAAAACAGGTTTTCTGATACTGAATTATAACTCTTGGGAGCTTACACAGCATCTGGCCCAAAAAGTGGCCACCTATCAAAATATCAGCCGAGTAATCGTTATTGATAACGCGTCCACGGATGATTCCTATAACCATCTGGTCAAACTGGCTTCGGACAGGATTATCCTTCTCCGCAGCGATAGAAACGGCGGCTATTCTTATGGAAATAATCTGGGTGCCAGATTTTGCGCCAAAGAAAATATGGATATATTATTTTTTTCCAATCCGGATGTTGAAGTGAAGGAAGACGACATAAACAAAATAATAGCGGGCTTCAAAGCATCCGACTATTCCGTCCTCTCTGGCATTGAGTACAACAGTGAGGGCATTATAAGCCTTCCCCCAATATGGACTCTTATGAAATATAAGGATGACTTATTGGACTGTTTCTATATTGGCAGAAAGTATCTGAAGCATAAAAAAGAGACTATTCTGGATAAAAGCATACCAATACAACAGGTGGAAATTGTGAAAGGTTCCTTTTTTTCCATCAGGTTACAGGCATTTATGGAAGTTGGAATGTTTGATGAAAATGTATTTCTTTATTGCGAAGAACGGATTTTGGCCAGGAAATTGCTCAATGCAGGCAAAAAAGCAGGTATTGTGACCAATGCCGTATATCAGCATAACCATTCCGCTTCCATCACAAATACTTACCATTCCGCAACTGCCCAGATGAAATTACTCTACCAGTCAAGGCTATATTACCACAAAGCATACGAAACATCCAATGGGTTAAAGTTAATTCTTCTCAAACTGGCCATGAAAATTTCACTTGCGGAATACCGCCTCAGAGACGCAATTGCTAAGAAGAGATTAGGAGTGTGACCGTGATTATATCATCAGAAAAAAGCGAAAAAAAATCATGGTGGATTCTTGGAATTATTTTCGCTTCCCAGTTCCTTTCACAAAAGATAAATTTAGTACTTATCATTTGGTGTTTTTTATATTTTCTGGCATTGGGAGGACTAAAACTACAATGCAGTTTCCCCGGCAGAATGGTTTATTTTTATCTATTCCTTTGCGGTTTGCTGGCCGGAATACTGAATCTGAACGACCTGAACCATTCCATTTACAGTTATTTCAAGCACCTGTATTACTTTATCCTTGTATTTTTATATTGGATCATCGGCTGTCAGATTGTGCGGTATAAGAGAATTACCCATAAAACCATCATAGTAACTTTGACCTTTGCGTCTGTGGCTTACTCCATGTATGACCTGGTTTCCGCAGCGATAAAATTATCTTCCGGAGAAGCCGCTTCCTTATATCAATATAGAAATATGATTGGGAATGGTTCCTTTTTATCTATGATTGGCATATATTTATTACTTTTTTACAGAAGAGAACTTTCATATGGACGCAGGAAATTCATATGTTCCTTCTTAATATGTTTGTTTTCCTTTTTGATTCATTTTTCAAGGACACTCTTTATTGAGTTATTTATCCTGCTGATTTTTTCCGGAATTAAGGTTAATTTGTCTAAGCTGAGCCGGCTGCTGCTGATTCTTCTGGCAGCACTTCTCGCTGTTTATATCATTAGTCCGGATATGACGCTGAATTTTGTAAATAAAATATATCGTTCGGCTTTGGAGATAAATTTTCGTAATGATGAATGGACTCAGACGACCATTACCCAAAATTGGCGCGGCTATGAAGTATACTGTGAACTGCTGCGCTTTAAAGACAGCGGATTCCTGGAAAAACTATTTGGCGGAGGATTTGGCACTACTTTAGATGTGCTGGGGTATGCTTATCTGGTCACACAGGAGAATACACTGCCATTCCTCCATAATGGATATTATACGCAATTAATGATTTGGGGAGTTTTGGGAGTAGTTGGATTTTTCATATGGGGAGTGCAAGTATACAAATGCGGAAGCTCCCTGCGTCACCAACAGGATCGCCACTTGGTGAAAGGTATGGCTGTTATCATTCTAGTCATCACCTATTTTATCATGGGTCCCTTCTTCAGCATGAATGTAGCAGTTTATCTATTTTATATTGCGCTGTTTTATATGGTGTCAGTGGTGAACAAAGCGTCAGAGACGCATGACGAAGGAAACGGAGATTCCTTGTATCGCAACGCATGCAAGGAAAGTTCCAATGTCATTAATACGGGGAGAATTCCATAAATGGAGAGAGATATATTAAGAAAAGTTCAAATGATACAGCTTGAAATCGCAAAAGAGGTCAGGCGGGTCTGTGACAATAACAATATAAATTATTTTCTAGATTCCGGTACACTTTTAGGCGCTGTACGGCATAAAGGATTTATACCATGGGATGACGACTTGGATATTGGAATGCTACGGTCTGAATATGAAAAATTTCTCCGCGTCGCTCCATTAGAACTAAAGGAGAAATATGAGTTAATTGATTGGAAATTAGAAAAAGAATATCCGCATCCTATGGCAAAAATAATTAAAAAGGGCACCATCTATATGGAAGAGGCCAGGAAAGACAGTGGGAAACAAGGAATCTGGGTTGATATACTTGCCTATGACAACGTACCTGAAAACCCGTCACTGCAAAAAAAACAGGGCAGAAAAATCACACTTTACCGTGGACTTATCCGTGCAAAATGCCACTTGCAGACATGGACCACTCATGGAGGATTCAACATTTATAAATGGCTGAGGAATTTACCTTTTCGGATATTGAGCATTTTTTATACAAAAGACAAGCTTGTTGCGCAATACGAGCACACTGCCACATTGTATAACAGCTCACCTGCCAAATCATATTTTATCAACGGTTCCAGCCAATATGGTAAATGGTTCATTCCAGCTGAATGCTTTCATAATTTTCCTGAAATGGAATTTGAGCAGGAATTATTCAAGGTTCCCTGCGGCTATGACCTTTATCTGAAAACAGCCTATGGTGACTACATGAAACTGCCGCCGGAATCTGAAAGAGAGAACAGGCATTCTATTGTTAAAATTGATTTGGGTGAACAATTGCCACAGGCATCCTCTACACCAGGAGAGCAGCATTCATGAAAGACAATTTAAAATCTATTGGTTTAAATGAAGAATATGATATTTCAGTGACAATATGTACATATCATCCCGTCAAAGAGAAACTCTTCGAGACCATTGATTCCATTTTGAAGCAGGAAGACGTCCACTTACAAGTAATCATTGCCGATGACGGTTCGGAAACAGACTATTTTGATGACGCAAAACGGCATATGGAACATCAGGGATTTTATAGTTACAAGTTTGTTAAAAACAAAACCAACAAAGGTACTGTATATAATTTTCTAAACGCAGTATCCGCTTGTGACAGTAACTATATTAAGGCCATCAGTCCCGGCGATATGCTCCTTTCCGCAAAAACCATGAGAAGATGGCTGGATGCTGTCATAGAAGCAGGATATGAATGGTCTTTTGGCGATGCTGTCTACTATGAGCGGACTCCTGATGGCAGAATGAATTTTTTAGAAAAAACTGCGCATCCAAGGGATGTTTCTGTGTATATAAAGAAAGACTTCCATCATTGCAGAATCAATTACCTCATAAACAAAGATAATTGCCTCGGCGCTGCAATATTGCTCACAAAACGTGCCGCTCAAAAGTATCTAAATATAATAGCAGGAAAAATTATTTACACAGAGGACAACATATTTTACCTTATGATGCTGGATGGCTTAGTGCCGTTATATTATCATGATGCCCCGGTACTTTATTATGAATTTGGCTCCGGTATATCCACAGCGGGAAATACAGTATGGAGTGAACGAATAACAAAAGATCGAAATGCTGTCTTTGATATTATATTGCAGCAATGCAGCGATTTGCTGACTAACGGTTTCATAGAAAATAAGGATATTTATAATTGGGGGTTCACCGCAATAGGTGATTCTCAAGAAGAGCTGGAATTGGCACGTCGGGTAAAAAGGGCTATTATCATAAACTCAAGACAAAATAAAATAATAAAACGCATTGCTAAAATTTTCAATATGGATATGTTTACATTTTACATACAAACAAAGATTAAGCGAAGAAAAACCACCACAATATGGGATTAACCCTGCCAAAACAGTATATAAGAGAGGCCAATTATGCAGGTAATGAAATATGTATTCCAACCCCACGGAGACAATCGCGGGCAGCTGGTAGCATTGGAAGAACTAAAAGACATTCCCTTCAAAATCAAACGGGTTTATTACATGTATGACACCGCCTGCGGCGTCACAAGGGGATATCACGCTCATAAAGCCCTGGAGCAAATCTTAATCTGCATCCATGGCAGCTGTAAAATCCGCCTTGACAATGGTGTGGAAACCAAAATCATCCCATTGGAGAAACCTTATGAAGGCTTATATGTATCCAATCTAATGTGGCGGGAAATGTTTGACTTTTCTTCCGATGCCGTGCTGATGGTTCTGGCATCGGAACTATATGATGAAGCAGATTATATCAGGGATTATGACGAGTTTCTTGCATTCGTAAGACAACAAAGTGACATTGCCAAATCTCAACAGACACCGTGCGGTTTATAGACCAGCCATAGAAACACTTTTAACTTCGCAAGCCCCCTGACAACAAATCTCCAAGGAGTATATAAAAATGGAAATCCCTTTTGTAAGCTTTTTACCTATGGAACATGCATTGGATACCGAACTTCGCACAGCCTTTGAGCGTGTATATGAACGAAGCTGGTACATTGAAGGAACGGAAGGCAAAAGCTTTGAGAACGCTTTTGCCGGATACTGCGGCACAAAATACTGTGTGGGTACGGGCAATGGACTTGACGCGCTGATGCTTTCGTTGAAGGCGCTGGGTATTCAGAAAGGAGATGAAGTCATTCTCCCTTCAAACACCTTTATCGCCACTGCTCTGGCAATTACTTATGTTGGAGCGACACCGGTTTTTGCGGAGCCTGACATCAAAACCTTTAACATAGCCCCGTGCCACATAGAAGACAAGATTACCCAAAAGACAAAAGCAATTATGCCCGTACACCTTTACGGCCAGCCCTGCGATATGGACCCGATTCTGGAACTTGCCCTCCGGTATAACCTCTACATAGTGGAGGACTGTGCCCAAGCCCATGGCGCTGCTTATAAGGGCAGAAAAATCGGCACCTTTGGACATGCGGCAGGATTCAGCTTTTATCCGGGCAAAAACCTGGGAGCCCTTGGGGACGCAGGCGCCGTGGTCACAGATAATGAAGCTCTCGCTGAAAAAATAAAAGCTTTGGGCAATTATGGTTCCGACTATAAATACCACCATATCTACCAGGGACATAATTCCAGATTGGATGAATTGCAGGCAGCCTTCCTTTCCGCAAAGCTTCCTCTGCTGGACAAAATGAATGCGGAAAGAAGGCGCATTGCCAAATTATACATGGAAGGCATCCATCACCCGGAAATCATACTGCCCTATGTAAATCCCGATACAGAACCTGTTTGGCATCTCTTTTCTGTACGTTGTCAAAAAAGAGACGCTCTTGAAGCATTTTTAGACACGAAAGGAATAGGTACCAACAAACATTATCCGATTCCCATTCATTTACAAAAGTGTTACAGAGACCTTGGGTTTGGAAAAGGCAGTTTTCCCATTGCCGAGGAAATCAGCGCAACCCAGCTAAGCCTGCCCATGTACTATGGTATGACCGAGGAACAGATAGGATATGTCATTGATACTATTAACAAGTTCTAACATTGTGTTTTTATTTCGGAGGTAAAGAAAACAGTGCTCCAGAAATCATCAAAGCCCCAGGCAAGGCAATCCAACATAGAATTGCTTCGCATATTGGCCATAGTAGGTGTTATTATACTGCATTTCAACAACAGGGACATGGGTGGTGGATTTACTTATGTGGCTGCCAACTCCGTAAATGAATGGTTACTGCGAATTATGGAATCGCTTTTCGCATGTGCCGTAAATGTCTTTATATTAATCAGCGGCTACTTCATGTGCGCAACAAATAAAAGGAACATAATAAAACCTGTCCAGCTCATAGTTCAGGTAATCGCCTTTTCGGCAGGAACATATATGCTTTTCTTAATTATTGGCAAAGAGACATTCAGCATAAAATCAATGATTGGTTCTCTTGTGCCAAATAATTATTTCGCGGTTTTATATGTAACATTATATTTAATATCTCCCTATATTAACGTACTTATGCTAAAACTGTCTGAAACTAAAAGGACACAATTCCTGCTCTTATTGTTTTTGTTATTTTCTGTCTGGCCATCTTTTGTGGATGTCTTTACAGTGTTGGTACATTCTAACCGCAATTGGAACGGCTTAAGTACCATAGGCGCATGGGGGAGTCAATGGGGATATACCATAGTTAATTTCTGTCTTTTATACATAATAGGCGCATACATTGGCCTGCGTCAAAACAAAGGCAGACACTATAAAACAATATACCTTTTCCTGGTTCTATGTACCTTGATAACATTGCTCACAGTCTGGAGTAAAGTTGATGAGAACACGGCATGGGAATATTGCAGCCCCCTTGTTATTGCGGAATCAATTATTTTATTTTTGATTTTTCTTCGGATTCCCATGGGCAATAACAAAGTAATTAACAGACTTGCCAGGGCAGCTTTTTCTGTATTTCTGCTGCATTCATCCTTGGTTCCATATGCAGGAATTGAAAAACTTACGCAAGAAAACGCTTTGCTTCTTTGGGGGGGGTACTGCCTTGCTGCTGCCATGATTTACCTTCTCTGTTGGCCAGTTTATGAAATATACAATAAACTTACCTCCTGGATTTGGCAAAGGCTTTCAAGAAAAATACCTTTCTCCATAGATTTAGAGAACTAAAACCACACACTGTACTGTTACACGCATAGCCCCATTAACAACCGCATGGGAGGTTTGGTATGAGCAAAAATTATCAATTGACAATCATTATGTCCAACTATAATCAGGCTGTTTATATCGAAAAGGCAATTCAATCCGTTCTCGCCCAAAAAGTAAATTTTGATTACAAACTACTGATTACTGATGACTGTTCCACAGAAGATAACAGTGTTGATATCATAAAAAAATATGTAGAAAACTATGAGAATATTGAGGCTATTTTCGCTGATAACAATGGTGGTTATCTGACCAACATCTTAAGAGCAAAAGAAAACACCAAAACCGAATATTTCTGTCTTCTTGACGCTGACGATTACTGGACAGATACAGAATGGCTGCAAAGGGCATTTGATTTTCTGGAATCACATGGGGACTATGCCATTTATGAAGCAAATGTACTCACACTCCAAGACAAAACAACAAAACCTTTTCTACCCCCAAAAATAGTATCCGGTACATACACCATAGAAGATTTTGTTGACAACAAACTCTTCCCTATTACACAGACAACAGGTATGTTTTTCAGGAATACTATATTTAAAAACGGTATCCCTGAAATCATGAAAACCGCGATTGGCACGCTTTCTGAGCGTTCCTTTGAAGGAGATGTCAATCGATTTATCATGCATCTGAAAACGGGTAAGGTCTTTTATGACAAAAGGCCTGTAGGTATATACCGCATTACGTCTAACGGTATATGGGTCAGGCTTAAAAATTCCGAAAAAAACCTTCTAAACGCAAGAGCGTACATGGACTATTATAGATATTACCAGGAATATACAGAGTTCTTTTCCAATAGATCCTGGTTCTTCTTTCAAAAATATTTGGACGCAAAACAAAAAGAAACCATGCAATTTACCCACAATGAGGAGTTTATCAGTACAAATGAACTATCCAATGCCAATGCTGTATACCAATTCTGTCATGAAAATGCTGGAACATTGCGCAAAAACAACGAAATCTACAACAAACTAAAGAAAATCTACCACATTATCAGATCATGACCGAGATAGAGCATTCATTAAGAAACATATAATGCCCCACATAAAGAATCGAAAGGAGCAATGGGACAAAAAGTCATGAAATTAAAGAATATGAAACTCAATATGCTTATTTACGCATTAAAAGGGGTTTTGACCGTGCTTTTCCCCCTGCTCACTTTTCCATATATATCCAGAGTATTACAGGTTGAAAATGTTGGCAAGTACAATTTCGCCAATTCCGTCATCAGTTATTTTGCGTTGCTGGCAAGTCTTGGGATTTCCACATACGCAACAAGGGAAGGGGCTAAGCTGAGAAATGACAAAACAGCACTGGAAATTTTCGCAAGTGAAATTTATACAATCAACTTTTTATCCACAATTGTTTCATATGTGATATTGCTCATGTGTATCTTCTGGACTGACACACTATTTGCGTATAGGGAACTGCTCTTCATTTTATCTGTTACATTGTTTTTTCGGATGTTAGGCAAAGAGTGGATTTATCTTATTTTTGAGGATTATTCCTATTTGACAGTACGATACGTGCTGTTTCAGATCTTATCCATAATATTGTTGTTTGCTTTCGTTCATACAACAGAAGATTATATCATATACGCCATCCTGGTTGTGATATCAGGAAGCGGAGCAAACATAGTGAACTATTTTCACTCCAAAAAGTATTGCCGGGTCCGGCTGATGATTTCATCAGGCTTAAGGAGACATATCAAACCCATATTTACTTTGTTTGCCGCCTCCATAGCAGTATCTGTTTTTACCAATTCCGATACTACTTTACTGGGAATTTTGGGTTCTGATTATGATGTTGGCCTCTACAGTGTTTCTGTAAAAATATATAACATTATGGTATCTGTAATGGGCGCCGCTGTCACCGTTACCATTCCGCGTATGGCAGCTCTGTCAGATGGTATGGAGAAATCAGAAAGCAGGCTGAGGAAAACCGCAAATGAAACCCTTGGCGTCTTAATGAGCACATTGCTTCCAGCTGTCACTGGAATACTGATTCTGGCCGATGAAATCATTATTATTGTGGCCGGAAGTTCCTACAAACAAGCCGCAATGTCCCTGCGCATTTTAAGTATTGCGCTGATTTTCTGTGTCATTGGCTATTTTTGGGGAAATGCTGTTCTCATCGTTTTTCAGAGAGAAAGCACAGTATTAAAAGTTACCATATTATGCGCAATTATAAATATTGCGCTCAACATATTTATGATACCTCTATGGAAACAAAACGCCGCTGCGTTTACCACACTTGTCTCCCAGTTCATAAGTGCCCTACTATTGGCCCATTTAGGCAGCAATTATATTCATACTTCCGGTATGCAGGCAATTGCAGTCAAGTCAGGAATTGGGTGCATTGGTATTTGTATGGTAAAATTCCTTATTTCGCCAATGGACTTGCCATTCATTCCCAAAGTTTGTCTCATTATCATGGGAGCGATAATCACATTTATTGGAATTCAAATTATTGTGCGAAACGAAGTAATTATTTCTGTTTTACAGGCTGTCAGAGCTAAAATCAGCCCCCACAAAAAAAGCTGAATCTGTAAGGCTCACAGATTTATGAAAAAAGAGTAGCAACTGTATCAGAAATTAAGGGAAACATGGAAAAAGTCATACCACCAATCATTTCCATGTAAATTAGAATTATACACAAAATAAAACATTAGAAAACAACATAACAATATAAAGGAAAACTATGATGGTACATTATCTACTAAGACCTCTGGCATTAAAAGACGCTCCTCTCATGCTGGAATGGATGCATAGCCAGGACATTGTAAAGCATCTCCAGGCCGATTTTAGAGAGAAGACGCTGGCAGATTGTGAAGCATTTATTCTATCCTCTCATACTGACAAAAATAATTTACATCTGGCCATAGTAACAGAAACAGATGAATATATGGGCACAATTAGTCTGAAAAACATGGTGGCCAATACTGCCGAATTTGCCATCTGCATGCGCCAGTCAGCCATGGGCACTGGTTTGGCTTCCGCTGCCATGGACCGAATATTGACAAAGGGATTTGATGAAGTAGGGCTGGAATCCATATATTGGTATGTTTCCACAGAGAATAAAAGGGCAATTCGTTTTTATGATAAAAATGGTTACAAAAGAACGAATTTTCGTCAAATTATTATCGGGGGGGGGAAGCCTGCAAGCAGCCAATATGTCTGGTATCAGGAGACAAAATACAGACCTCTGGAATGACGCTGCGTTCATTACAAAATATCATAAATATTGTTTTGGTCCATTGCTTTCTTTTCCTTCTGTTCAAATGTTGCTCTCAAGTCACCTTACAAAAGTGGAAAGATACTTGACCACTTCCATGTCTGGACCACTTTCTACTCCTTTGACATGAAAGAAGTCAATTGAATTCTCAGTTTCAATATATCAAAGATGCGGAGGGAACTATTATGAATCAAAGCAATATAACCAAAGGAAATAACTGTGTCATTGGCAACAATGTTATCTTAGGCAGTAACATAACACTCGGTCATAACTGTGTCATTGAGGATAATGTTGTCTTAGGCAGCAACGTTTTTATTGACAGCAATACCATAATCCGACACGATGTTACACTGTCCGATGGCGCATTTGTTGGCGCTGGATGCATTATTGGGGAATATCTTATGGATTTCTGTGTTGACCAGGCGTACCATAGACATCCCTTAATCATTGGCAAAAACTGCCTTATCCGCAGCGGAACCACCATATATGGAGGTTCCATTATAGGAGAGGACTTTCAGACAGGACATAAAGTCACCATACGAGAAGGTTCTCGCATCGGTAATCACGTCAGCATAGGAACCTTATCGGACATTCAGGGTAACTGCGCAATAGGAAATTACACTCGACTTCACAGCAATGTACATATCGGCCAACTGTCTCAAATAGACGATTATGTATGGGTTTATCCTTATGTAATCCTGACAAATGATCCGACCCCACCTTCGGAACATTTCCTGGGAGTACATATTCACTCTTTTGCCATTATTGCCACGGCAGCCGTAATTATGCCAGGAATCGAAATCGGCCAGGACTCTCTGGTTGCCGCAGGTGCCATTGTCACAAAACCTGTAGATAAATATGCGGTTGTTGCGGGCAATCCCGCAAAAATAATCTCTGATGTGCGCAATGTGAAAAATAAGATTACCGGCAAACCCGCTTACCCATGGAGAGACCATTTTAAGCGGGCTATGCCTTGGGAAGAAAGTGATTTTGCCACATGGTTTAATTTATTGGATTTACATGATAAAGAACAGTATAACCTTGTCTCAATAGATAGTTAATATATACTTTTCACAATAAGTATACTTTGTCAAAAATCATTAAAAAATAGCAAGAAAAAGGAGAACAAATGCAGGCAATTATTTTAGCGGCAGGAAAAGGGGAACGTTTGCGTCCCCTGACGGACACAATCCCAAAATGTATGGTAAAAGTAAAAGACAAACCTCTTATTTTTCATATATTGGATCATTTAGCATCCACTGGGAAAATTCATGAAGTAATTATTGTATGTGGCTATATGGCCAATGTCATTGAGGAAAATGTTGGCAATTCCTATAAAGGTATGTCAATCAATTACATAGAAAACAAAAAATACGAAACCACCAACAATGTTTACTCGCTGTATATGGTTGGACACAGGATAAAAGAGGACTGTCTGCTTTTGGAATGTGACTTATTCTATCAGCAGGATGTCATAGACACAATCATTGACAGTAATGCGGACTGCAACATATTAGTAAGCCCATACGACAAAGAATATATGGACGGCACTGTCATCCTTGCGGAAAACAATATTGCGAGAGAACTGGTAGTCAAAGCGCATCAGGATAAAAATATGGATTACCGCCATGCATTTAAGACTGTGAATATATATAAATTCAAAGAATCCTTTTTTAATGGCAAACTGATGCCGGCATTGGAGACATATGTGGACACTGGCAATCGGCAAAGTTATTATGAATTAGTGCTGGGTTCGCTGATTTATTATAGAAACGATAATATCCGCACAGTTTTGATTAACGCAAATCGTTGGTATGAAATTGATGATTTAGCAGACTACGAAAGGGCCAATCAATCCGTATTATAAATCTCACGAGCTGCGGCCCTTGAAGATGTATATGCCTTTTATATTAACCGTTTGGCCAACTGTGGCGCCTTCCGCTACTGGATGCGGACAGGGACGCCCATAATCCTTGCTATGCATCCCTTGATTATCTTGGCAAATAACCTCCTGCCAAAGCACTGTTGGAGTCCTTAAAGCCCTGCTGTCACCAGGCCTTCCAAAATCATCACCGCATGAAAAAGTCCAGAATAAGTCTGTAAAAACCCATGTGGAACTTCTGAATCTGAACAACACCCACATGGATAACCTGAAACTGGACTTGACCGGCATATTACGGCTGATTTACCTTTTATAAGGGCTTTTGGACTCTGAAAGTAAAATGGAGCGGCAAAACCACTGCCAAAGACTGAATATCCAGACAGAATAAGAAACTTTTTTCGGCAACCTTAACTACTTATAAAAATGCCAACATAGTCACAAAACTACTACTCTATAATCATGTCCCACTGCCTTCAGGAATGTCCAGAAAATATCCGCTGTCTTCAGGCGGAGGCTGGAGGTATTGACACAGGGATGACAGCCAAAATATTCAGCCCTCAATACCTCCTCATCCACCTTTATTCCCCCTCAACCGGCGATATATGCCCGTTCCATACCTGTTTCCACATTTCCTTCCACAATGACGCTATGTCCCCAAAACATGTCGTCGTCATTATAATATACCGAATAATCTCCCTCCGGCTCCATCACCAGGGAAGTAATCTGAATTCTTTTTGCGAAATCCGCCTCTGTAATCTCTTCCAGCTCCTCATTCCAGTCCTCTTCATCCAGAGCATCTGCATCCAAATCTTCTGCATCCTCTTCGTCACATTCTTCCATCTCTTCCAAATCCTCCTCCAAATCCTCTTCCTCTTCCATCATGTCCGCCAGCCAGTCATTCGCCAGGCTCGTCAGCTGCTTTGCGGCAAAAGTACGCAGCTCCTTATCCCACTCCTGTAGGCTTCCATATATCTCCTTAAAATACGCCAATGCCTTTTCCGCTGTTTCTCCCTCTTCCTCATCGCATTGCAGATGCACATCACACTTCTCTCCAAGCCAGTCCATCTCCGTTGAAAACCAGTCCATCAGACGATCCAAAGTAAAGCTTCCACAAGTCTCATCTTTCAATTCCACAACCTTCTGATACTCTTCAAGAACTTTTTCCAGCCCCAAATGCTGAAGACCACGATCCACTACTTCTATAAGCATATAGCCTTCTGTCCTTGCGCAACTTTCATCACCTGACTTTTCCTTCTCATGCTTCTTCCGCCTCTTAGCACGACATTTCACATGATAAATAGTAAGAGGTTTCAAATGATATATCCAGCCATCCCGGTCCTCCTCCCTCGCAAGCCAGCGCAGGCAGCCCATTTCTTCTTTCATTTCTCCTGTTGTCAAATCCACACTGGCAAGGAACCCCGCAGTGGCCGTCCATGCAGTCTCACCTGCGGCACGCCCTGCTCCTCCCACCGCTTCTGAGGTCAGTATCAATAACTCCTGTTCTTGCTCTTCATAAGCTGCCGCAAACTTCTTTGTCTCTTTTTCTATACCCATTTTGTCCCATCCTCCATATTATCCTGTCTCTTATGCGTTTGAATTCCCCTTTCCTTATCAGAACTATATGTTTTCTGACTATCCAAACTGTTATATTATAGCCTTTCTATCCTTTTTCGTCTTCTTTATCAATAGATTAAATTCTTTGTTCCACTCCAAAAATTTCTGTGAGCAGTTTATTTCGGTACGCTTTATCTTCTGTGGCTTTTCTTGCATCCTCAGTTCGGTTATTGTTTAACAGATAATTCATTAATGCAAGAATTGTATCTTCCCCTTGAATGATTCCTTTTTGGATTCCTTTTTGGATTCCTTTTTGAATTCCTCTCTCTTCCACACGTTCCAATACCTCACACATATTCGTTGTCCTCCTTTCCATATCAGGGCTATATATGCTTTCAAAACGGTTATCCTGTGTCATAATCGCCATTAACTGAAGCAACTCATGTACATGTTTTATTGCGGTTTCCGACGCCACATAATTCTTGTTTTTTCGCATCTGCACAAAATAATCCGCCACAATTTTAAAATCGCTGCTAAACATCTGCACCTGTTCATCACTAAGGTACGCAATCTCATATAAATTCATGCGATAGTCATTCACAAATGGCTTTATCTCCTCTGGAATCTCCAGACATTCAAAAAGTGTCGTCGGTGCTTTCCATTGCCTGTCATATCCAAAATATAAAACCAATGTAACCACAGGGTATCTCGGCGCTGCACTGCCGGTTTCTTCCTTCATTGCCTTATCTGTCAAAAGCTGAGCCCGGTATGCGGCACCATCATAAGAAAACAATCTCAGCGGCATGTCGCTGTCTATACCTGTCTGATTTTCCAGCCCATATAACGCAATACGTACAAGCCCCTTCCTCCAATATTTAGCCACATCCCGTTCCTGGGCATGTAATTTGCCGTCCGCCTTATAGCTGGAAACAGGGCTTTCTTCCTCCAGTTCATCTTCCTTCACAAAATGCCTGCCCTGGAATAACAATACATTTACAATGTCCGCAAATACATCATTGTATGCTTCCAATGTCTTCTCAGCAATGTCTTTTTCAGCCATGACTTTATCCCCTCTTTCAGTCTTTTTGTAACAGTTCAGGCAACACCATTTTTCCTTTTCTATACCAAGAACAGCAAGAATGGCAAAGGTAAGGAATGTTTTTTCTTACATTATATAGCAGAAAAACAATTTCCACAATCCAGAAAAAATATAATGCCTTATTCTTGTAAAATTATCTATTCTATGCAATAATATCCATATCCGATTTCATTCTTAAAATCCGCTATTTTTAGCCGTCATCCGCTTCATATCGGATATGGATTAAGGCAATACAAAAACAGCACACCAGCGGAGAATTCAATGGAAAATTACATAGCTGCTGCCCAGTCACGCCTTGATGACTTGCATCAATTGATGAACGGGAAAAGGAAAGTCGGTTCAATTCACTTGGGCGGAATATACATAGAATGCCTATTAAAAGGTATGATATGTATGGGACACACTGTGACGGACAGTTCAGGGATTTCAAAGTGGATTGTAGATGGCAATGAAATGTCACGTCCATGCCATGTATTATGCTCACCTGTTCATAGACAATTGTTAGGCTCCTTATACGATGATATGCCAAGCGATATCTCACACGCGTTAAATTATATCCAACGACCAGAAGGCATAAATTATATAGATTATCGTTATATACCTGAAGAGAGTATAGAAGAGGAAAAATATGACTACTGGACTGAGCAGTTCATTTCTGTATTTCTCTACTTAGAGAGGAAAAAACACGAAATATAAACAATAATCTTACTGAAGTGAAGAACTTCTTCCTATATCAACTTGATACAAGAAGTGCGACAAATGAACATTTTCATGGAACAGACAAGAGGTAAAAAAATGAAAAAAATCTGGGAAGAATTAGAACAGATGATTATGGAACGATACCATATTTCCGGACAAGAATGGGTACAGGTTGATCTCAGTGCCCGTGGGAAAATCCACACCACAATTGTATCAGACAGTCATATCTCCAAAGAGGAAATTCAACACCTGGTTTCATCTAAAATTAACGAATCCCAGGAAGAATACAGCATTGGCTATATTGATATCTATTCTCTTGAAAAAGCTGCGGAATATAACATTACAAAAACTGCTAAAAAAAGCGGCTATGCTTCCTGGTCCGATGCCTTATACGCAAATGAGACAGAAATATCTTCTGCTTCCCATATGCAAATCATCAGCTTTTATTCCTATAAGGGCGGTGTTGGAAGAACAATTGCTCTGATCCAAACCGCATACAATCTGGCAAAAGTTGGAAAAAGAGTTTTATTAATGGATCTTGATATAGAAGCCCCCAGTCTCCATAACATTTTTTCAAAGCAGGTTAATCATCCTGTGAATGGAGTAAAATATGGCATTATCGAATATTTATACCGCAAAATTGTCCAATTACAACATGATGTGGCAATCGAGCATACATTTTGTTCTTTAGAACTGCAAAATATTCCAGGTGAAATATACCTTATTCCTGCACTGAAGAAAATGAGCAAGGATTACATCTACCAGATGGAAAAACTACAAACCTTACAGGTACAGGAGCAGAAAACATTTAAAGATATATTTGACTATATCAGAACCGTATTAAATATTGATACTGTTATGGTTGATACCAGGGCCGGATTTAACAAATGGGGTTCCTTATCCTTACTTACCCTATCGGATCAGGTGATATTTGTCGCATTTGCCAATTCCGAAAATATAGAAGGACTCAATCTTGCCTTTGAACTATTTCGCAATGTAGGAAAGATGCGATATGCAGTCGCCATGTCCAAAGTTGTACCTTCTGAAGAAGGGATGGCAAAAGCGAGAGTTCTTTTCTCCGATTTGCATATTCCACAGGAACAATTGATTCCCATTTATTATAAAGAAGAGATTGCCCTGAACAGCCAATATCCCATTACCGAACCCAATATTTCAGAAGCATACGCAACATTATCCGAATACATTTTGAATAATGAACGAATAGATCGTAACAGGCAATTTTTAGCAAATGGAATAAAACAGCAAATGTTACGGAATTTATTTCAAGCAGATAAAAAGTTAGTCAGCTTAATATCCGTTAGACGATTCCAATTTCAAAAAGCCTCTTCCATATTAAAGTATACTTATTCTGAAGAATTATATGGTCTAAAAAGTGAAATGCGGAATGATTTGGAACGCATTGGCCAGGTATGGGCCGCCGTACCCACATATATCTTTATAGGAATAAACCATGAATCAGATTATGAATCCTTGCTGTCTGAAAGATGGGAAAACCCGGAAGAAGCCGGCATAAAGTTAATGGAAGCAATTATTGCGAACTCTGAAGCAAAAGAAAAAAATATCATTCCCAAAGGCAAAAAAACCATTAGTGAAGTTCTTGGCTGTTTAAAAACAACGCTGACTCCCAAAGATATTCTCATAATCCACGATAATGACACTTCAACAGATTTGAATCATTATGATGTTATATCCAACTTGAAGATAATTGTCTCCATCAGTGAAAAAATGTTAGAACGCAATGCTCCCCAGGTAATTGAGAATATTCAAAACTTGATTGGAAAATTCAATCAGGAAACCCCAAGTATCCAGTTTAAATTTTTGGTTCAGGCCGCTGCGTTCGATAAATATCAGGAACTCTTCACTGGATTGAAAGGCAATGTCCTTGACGTTAGCATAGAGGAAGATGATATACGCAGATTTCTGATGTTGAACTTTAACCCCACAACATTAAAGCCTTATCAAGAATACTCAAAAAAATTACAATTAGTTCCCAATGAAAGGGAAATGGTAATACGACTTGATGATGATTTTATAGCTGCGTCAGAATTAAACGAAACCATAGGACTTGTTCTGGGAATCCGGCAAGACGCCGGGGTATACAGCCCCTCGGTCATTGAGTATTTGTATGATAGATTCTTGGAACAACCACAACTGAAATATGATTATATTTTAGACATGTTGAAAACCATAGCAGAACAAGAACTGCAACAACCAAACAACACCTACAGCGACCGCTTAATCCCTTTCGATAAGCTTCAAACCACACTTGACACAAAACACTTACATCAAAAAGGAGGAAACCCATGACCATTTTTAAAAAGCAGTCTGAAATGGACGCTCTGTTCACTTTACTAAACAAATCCCCCGTCCCTTATGACGAGGACGGGGAACTGAATACTTCATACAACAATGCTATGTTTTGGTGGGAAATAAACGAAATAACATTATCTCCGCTGCCCCAATCTGTCTGCCTCTCAGCGGCCGATATTTTATACAATAGGTTCTACTGGTTCACCCGTTTCATAGCACGCTCCCAAACCCTCTACGGCATAGACGCAGGCCTGGAACAGCAGCAATTTCAAATCATCGAAGCCATGGATCATGAAAGCAGCATAGATATGGAAGAATGCTGTCATATCCTGGAAGCCATAGAGCTGGAAGTGGGCTATCGATCGGGCTATCGATCATGATTTATCTCCTTCCATTCCTTCTCTCCCGCTCTTTGAACCAACACTTTCTTGTAGGGTTTGTCATAGCCGGCATGTACTATTTCACCATTCACCATACCATCCTCTTTCACCTCAAAGTGATACTGATGGTACTTTCCATCCCTGTACGCGAAATCTTCTCCGTTGTCCAGGTAATGCTCCCAGCTTCCTTCTCCCGGATAAGCCTCCAAGTATAATATATCCCCAGGCTTCTCTCCCACATAGGACTGAGGCTCCATAACAGGAAGAACACTCCCCGCCCTTACATAAACAGGACAGCAATCCAAAGGAGCCTCTCTTATGAACCACACCGGCCCTTCCAGCTGTTCCTGTGTCCAGTAATCATACCATACACCCTCTGGCAGATAGACCATGCGCTTCGTCATTCCGGGATGCACCACCGGCGCCACAAGAATTCTGCTGCCAAGCATAAATTCATCATTGCACACTCTGGCAGCGTCTTCTTTCTCATACTCCAATACAAGCGGCCTCATAACAGGCATTCCAGTTTGTTCCTCTTCAAAAAACAAATCATACATATAGGGAATCAACCGATACCGAAGTTTTACATATTTCCGGTAAATCCCCATGACCTCTTCACCAAATTCCCAAGGTTCCTGCCTTCTGGTTCCTGCGGCAGAATGATTTCTGAACAAAGGTGAAAAACATCCCACCTGAACCCATCTCGCCATAAGCTCCGGCGTGGTATCCGCGCCAAATCCTCCCACATCCGTTCCCACAAATGGCATACCGGACAGACCCAGATTACACAATTGCGGAATCACCATCTGAAGATGGGCCCACATACTGGTATTATCCCCCGTCCATGCGGTGGCATATTTCTGACTTCCTGCATAGCAGGCTCTCGTAATCACAAAGGGTCTGCGCCCATCCAGATCTTTCAGGCCGTCATAAGCCGCCTTTGCCATCAAATGCCCATAGACATTATGCATTTCTCTGTGCTCGGCCTTCCTGCCCTCATCCGTAAAAACCACATCATCCGGCAGCGGTCCCCGAAAGCTGGCAGGTTCATTCATATCGTTCCAGATACCTCTGACGCCCTTTTCCAATAAGAAACTCTGATGCTGCCCCCACCATTCCCTGACTTCCGGATTTCCGAAATCCGGAAACACTGCTTCACCGGGCCATACCACATTGGAATACACTTCTCCTTCCGGTGTCCTGGCAAAATACCCGCCATGAAGTCCCTCCTCGTACACTTCATAGCCCTCTTCCACCTTGACGCCTGGGTCATTAATCACCACCACCTTAAAACCATCCTTTGACAGTCTGTCCAAGAACGCTTTCGGATCATTGTGATAACGTTCTTCATTCCAGGTAAATACCTTATAATCCTGCATATAATCAATGTCAAAATGAATCACATCGCAGGGAATATCATTTTTCCTCATGGACGAAGCTATTTCTTCCACATCCTCCTGTGTCACATACCCCCAACGGGACTGATGGTATCCCAACGTCCATTTCTGCGGCAAAGGACAGGTGCCTGTGAGATAAGTATACCCTTTCAGCACTTCAGCCATGGATTCCCCTGCAATATAATAATAATTCAGACACCCTCCGTCAGCGCCAAACCAGTAATAACTCTCCGACTCCTGCCCCATATTAAAATACCCTTTAAAAGTGTTGTCCAGAAATATGCCATATACATATTCCTTTCCCAGGGCAATAAAAAACGGAATGGATTTATACAATGCCTTAAAGCTGTCCACCTGGGGATCCGGATTGTCCGTATTCCACATCTCATATTCATAGCTGCGCTTGTCCAAGAATCCTGTCTTATCTCCCAATCCATAAAAATGAGCGGAGGCATCCATCTTTTTCACAACCTCGAAAGCATGTTCCTGTCTGTGGTCTTGGGCCGCATGTCCTTCCTCCTCCAACAATTTTAATACTTCTTTACTGACCCGCTGAAGGGGCCTGCGCTCTCCTCTGTAATCCCCACAGACTTCCACTCCGTTTTCATCATAAAAATCCACATAAAAACCATCGCTCACCCGCACGGAAACCTTACCTGTATGTATCCATAATCCATCCTCTTTCTGACATACCTTTGGCGATACCAATATCATTTTATCGCCTTCTATGGCTTTGGAACATGGCCTGTTTCCATCTTCTCCGCAGAAGACATTTATAATATACGGTGTCACCACCCAGATGCGTGCCTCTCGACCCTCAAAATCCAGTATCACTTCCTGACCATTTACTCTGTAATCCGTCAATTTGCCAAGCTTCAAAATACTGCCCTCCTATTATAGTTCCCGCTTGCGGGAACTTGTTCCGCTCTCTTCACTTCAGCCCAAAATTAACTTACCAATTTTCCGGAAGTCTCCGTCCATCACCCGGTAATCCGCTTCCACCCTGCCGTATTCCAAAGGGGATATGGCCGTATGAATATACAGGGCATCCATTCCGACGCTCTGCGCTCCCACAATATCCGCAGCCTCATCGTTGCCTATCATGATACTTTCCGATGGCTTAAGCTGATATTTATCCAATAATTTGCTGAAAAATATGGGGGAAGGCTTCTTCCATCCCTGTTCCGAAGACAAAAATATGCCGTCAAAATACTTGGTTAATCCAAGCATATCAATCTCCGGTCTGGTAAAATCCGACTGTGCGTTGGACAAAAGATATATTTTCTTCCCCCGGCGCCGCAATTCTCCCAGAAGTTCCTCCACACCGTCATAGACCCGAAGGTATTTCCTGGAAAGCGCCCGAAAAGTAATTGCCGTCATTTTGGCCTGCAACGGGGAACAATCCACCCCCTTTTCCTCATAGAGTCTTAAGAACACTTTGGTCAAATCCGGCTCCATATCTTCCTGATACTCAGCCCGCAGCGCTTCTGTCTCCTGCGAAACCACAGCCCGCTTCTTTTCTTCTTTCTCCATCCTGCGAAAAGCCCGCTGAAGTTCATGGGAACTGTACGATGCCCCCATAGCGCTGTATATATCACTCACTTTTTCCCAAAGCCAGGGATCTTCCTCCTCTGTGCGAATATCTGCCAAGGTACCGTAGAAATCAAAAATATAGTTTTGATACATAATCATGCCCCTGCCTTTCCATAACTTACTGACAAAATCAGCTTCTCAGCACATCATATACTCTGAGTATTTCCCCCACGCTCCATGCCTGCGCAAAACATCCCTTGGAAGATATGGGGTTTGCGCCGTCATAGATCTCCGGCAGCTGACCGACACATCCCTCCCGCAAAGCAGCCTCCAAATTCTCCAACTGTCCCTTCACCTGCGCTTTGGCTTCCCTGGAATAACAATTTACTTTCAAATATGCCAGATAATATCCACCCAATGGGAAAACCCACACCGTTCCCTGATGATACGCCAAATCCCTGTCCAACTGACTTCCGCCGTAAAAAGGCTTAAATTCTTCATCTTCCGGGTCCAGAGTGCGAAGTCCGTATGGAGTATACAGTTTTCGGAATACCACATCTACCACCTGTTTCTCCCTCTCAGGCGCAAGCACGGAAAACGGTAATGATACCGCCCAAATCTGGTTACAGCGAATCTGGTCATCCGCACTGGTGCCGGAAAGAACATCTCTTAAACAACCCTTTTCTTCATTCCAGAACTTTCCGAAACTCTCTTTCACTTTTAGAGCCAATGCGCCATAATCCCGCTCATCCTCCGCTCCAAACTGCTTCAATTCCTTCATGATACACAGGGCATTATACCAATAGGCATTGATTTCCACAGGCTTTCCATGCCTTGGCGTGGGCAGAATCTCCCCCACACGCACATCCATCCATGTCACCTGATCAAAGTCCTTCCCGGCAGCAATCAGCCCGTCCTCGTCCATTTTGATACCATAGTCCGTCCCTTTACAATACCAGTCAATGATTTGTGCCATGGTATCATACATGCTTTTTACGAAGACAGTGTCTTTTGTCTTCTTATAATATTCATAAATGGATATGATAAAAAGCAGTGCCGCATCCACTGTATTATATCCGGGAACTTCCTTCCCCTCCGGAAATAGATTGGGCATAAGCCCCTTCCTGCAATAAGTCCTGAAAGTCTGTAGGATGCTCTTAGCCGTCTTATATTGGCGTGTTGCCAGACAACAGCCATGCAGAGCAATCATGGTATCCCGCCCCCAATCTTCAAAGAAAGGAAATCCGGCCAGCAATGTCTGATTTGCGGTGGATGCCCGGTAAGATACGAACTGTCCGGCGCTTTTGGCAAGCATACTCGCCATCCCATCCCGAAACCCTGCCTGCTGCGCCAACGCTTCTCTGTGCTGCTCCATATCATAAATCATTTCATCCACATCCGGAAGACCAGGCACCATTCCATATACCAGTTCCAAAACACTTTCCTCTCCGGAAGGCACCATAAGGGATACACAATGGTTTACCACCGTACATCCCTTTTCTCTTCTGCCATCACATGCGTCATAGGCATAATACAAATTGTCATAAAATGTTACCGGCAGTTCCCTGCACACTCCATTGGTCTTGAAATGCAGCTTATATCCGTTGGAAGCAATACCGCATCCCTCCATGGTAAATGCCTGATCCCTGGAAAGTAGCGCTCCTTTTGGAACAAACTGTAAATGCGGCAGTACCTCCATTGTCACATCCTGCCCGGAATAATTTCTTATTTTGTAAGAAATACCTATGGCATTGATTCCCTGCATCATGGCCTGGCATTTCACCACTTCCACACCTTTCACCAGATAACGCCACTCCGGATAATCCTCAAACGAAAATTCCGCCTGGTACAGGTATCCCTCCTCCCGACGTTCACAATGCTCTCCTGTTTTGGGTGTTTCCGCTCCCACGCAGTCCTTCTCCTGAGTCCCCTCCCGCACAGTGTCCCTGTCACCATAGGCCTGACTGGAAATATGTATTGCTTCTTCTCCAAAACACAATCGTTCTTCCAGTCTGTGAATCATATTGTAACGATGATTGGGAGACTTAATGCATGCCATTAAAACAGCGTGATCATTTCTGCTGCATGAGCCAATCATGGTAAGGGAGGAGAATCCACCCAGACCATTGGTCATTAAAAAGCAATTCTCTTCTCCCCTTTCAAATGTCTTCCAATCCTGTTTTCCATAAATAAACTTCATACCACATCCTCTTCTTTCACCTGTTTTCTTTCCTGTCCATTTAAACGGAAACTTATCTTTGTCAGATGATAAATCTGATCCGTTATTTCCTCTGACAACATCTCTTTCTCCATCCGCCATATCCAATTTCCTCCCAGGGTGGAGGGCTTGTTAATTCTTGCATCCTTTCCCAGCCCCAAGTAATCCTGCAAAGGGATAATACATGTATCCGCCGAACTCATCATTGCCAATCTCACGAAATCCTGACACTTCTGGGATGCCGGAGTGTTTTTGTTATTCATATACTCTTCTGCGTATTCTTTAATCTCCTCGTCCAGCCCCTCATACCACTGCACCAGTGTCTCATTGTCATGGGTTCCCGTATAGACAACACAATTCCTGTCATAGCTATGGGGCAGGTAGCCTGTATCTTCCTCCGGAACAAACGCGAATTCCAGCACTTTCATACCCGGATACCCGCTGTCTTTCAGAAGCTGATGTACGGAAGGGGTCTGCAACCCCAAGTCCTCCGCAATGATTTCCTTGTCCCCCAGTCTGCTGCGCAGCGCTTGAAACAATTCCATCCCCGGTCCTTTTTCCCAATGACCATTTAATGCGGTTTTCTCTCCATAGGGAATGCTATAATACTCATCAAACCCTCTGAAATGGTCGATTCGCACCACATCATACATCTTAAAGCAGTGCTCCAGACGCCTACACCACCAGTCATATCCTGTGTTTCTATGATACTCCCACCGGTACAGGGGATTTCCCCACAGCTGCCCTGTTTCGGAGAAGGCATCCGGCGGACAGCCTGCTACCGCCGTGGGGCAGAACTCCGAGTCAAATTGGAACATTTCAGGATGGGCCCAAGCATCCGCCGAATCAAACGCCACATAAATAGGAATATCTCCCACAATACGAACTCCCTGTGTATTGGCGTGAGTCTTCAGCTTTTCCCACTGGACATGGAACTGGAACTGTATGTACTTATAAAATTCTATATCAAAATAGCATTCCCTTCTGTAATAATCCAGCGCAAATCCCCAGCGTTTACGAATATCCTCCGCCCATTCGCTCCACGCCTGCCCATCAAAGCACCCCTTCACAGCCATGAAAAGAGCATAATCATCCAACCATGAGGCATTCTCTTCCACAAAACGGACAAAATCCGGATTACGTGAAATATCGCTGCGCTCATAGGCCAGACGAAGCAGGGTAAATCTGTTCAGATAAAGCTTTTCATAATCAATATGTATGGGATCGCTTCCAAAATCACAGCTTTCACATTCTTCCTCCGTCAGCATCCCATCTTCCACCAATGCCTCCAAATCAATAAAATAAGGATTTCCCGCAAAGGAAGAGAAAGACTGATAAGGAGAATCTCCATAACTGGTAGGGGACAGAGGAAGAATCTGCCAATAACTCTGTCCGGCCTCCTTTAATTTATCTATAAAATCATACGCCTCCCTGGAAAAACAGCCAATGCCATACTTTGACGGCAGGCTCGATACCGGAAGCAAAATACCGCTCGCTCTATTCATATGTTTGCACCTGTTCCACTTCCGCACTGCCCCTTCCGTCAAATCAGGTTCCCATAATTCTGACACAGTGGGCGGCGTCTTAAATCTTGCCGCCCACTGTGCCATCGTACAGGGACAGTGCTGTTCTTATTTATCGTTGTCTATTTTCTCAGCCTTCACTTTACAATTTTGCCAAGGAGCATACCACTATGGGGTTGTACCTTGACTTGAAGTTCATTCACGGCCTGTCTGCAATTGGCTGTTGAATCGTCTGCCAGAATTTCCCATACACCTTCCTCTAGCAGCATGGAATATTCCTGGCCCGTAGTATTATAAACGACACATACTTCCTCCCAGGAAGTCTTCCGGCCCGAAACCCTATTGTCCACCGTGAAAGAAACCACGCCTTCTTCAGAGACCGCCTTCTCTCTGATACGCTCCGCAGCGGAAGCCGATTTATCGCACAGCCCGGGCAGAGACTTCCTGAGAAGGATTAATCCTTTATAATAGTCTACCAAATCCGCAAACTCTACCGTCCGATTCCATTGTAGCATATTTAACTCCCAAGGGGAACAATAACTGTTGCCTTCCCCAAGTTTCGTCCGGCCAAACTCTTCACCTGCCTGCATGAACAGCCTTCCCTGGCAGGTAAAATAGATAAACGCAGCAAACTTGTTGGCAGCAATTACCTTCTGATTCCTGTCCAGAAAATTTGGTTCCTCACACATGGACATTATCAACTTATCCCAAAGGGTAAAATTATCATGGGCTGAGACATAATTGATAATCTGGGCACAGCTTTTGGGGCAGAAGGCTGCGCCGCCATCCCGCCAACCTTTGGCAGCCTTTATCAGCAATGGCGCCATTTCGCCCGCTCCGTTGACCACTCCCGGCTTCTTTTCCAGAAAAGCGTCCCCCTTAATCAAGTCCCTGGTATCGTCGCAGAAAATACCAATTCCATCATTAAGGTGACAAGTATTTGTCTTTACCGCAGGTATCATTCCCTCTTCCATGGGCGAGTCGGCAGCGCTCCATGGCTCTCCGTAAAGAAGTTTTTCCCCTTTTCCGAATTCCTCATCCAGTTCCCGCTGAATTCGGTTCATCAAATCCACCGTCAACAATCCCATGAGGTCAAACCGAAAACCGTCCATGTGATATTCCCTGACCCAGAATTTCACGGAATCCACAATATAATTATCCACCATGGCTCTGCCCACTGCCACATCATTTCCACATGCGGAACCATCCGCAAGACTTCCATCCTTCTTATGACGGTAGTAATACCCGGGCACCATCCTCTGAAACCAGGAATCCTCACTAAACGTATGATTGTACACCACATCCATGATCACTCGTATCCCGTTGGCATGGAGCGCCTGAATCATTTCCTTGCATTCTCGGATTCTCACCGTACCGTCCGCCACATCCGTAGCGTAAGACCCTTCCGGTACATTATAATTCAGCGGATCATATCCCCAGTTGAACTGATTCTCATCCCCTGCTTCATCTACGGAACCATAGTCAAAAAACGGCAGAAGCTGCACATGGGTCACACCCAATTCCCTCAGATACTTCATACAGGTAGGATATTTGCCATTGGTGTTGTCTACTGTAAAAGCCTTGTACTTTCCCCGATACTCCTTGGGCACACCACTGTTTTCATCACTGGAAAAGTCTTTGATATGCATCTCATAGATTATCTGCTCTTCCTGAAGGGGCGGCGCAGTCTCTTCCTCAAATCCCGGGGGATTTGTCAGGCCAAGATCCACCACCATACTTCTCCTTCCATTACAGCCACATCCCACGGCATAGGGGTCCCCAGTGCGGATAACCTCGTCTTCTATTACCACCAGATAATCATAATATACTCCGTGAAGACTCTCCTCAAACGCAATGGACCAGACTCCCTTATCCTCCTGCGCAAGCACAGCTTTTCTCCAAACCTCGGAATCATTGCCTTTATAAAGACATAGTTCCACCTTTTGGGCAAACGGACTCCAAACTTTGAATGTGGTTTTCCCCTTTTTGCAGATGGCGCCCAGGTCTTTTCCGTCATATTGATATTTTTCGTGAAATTCCCTGCCGGCCAAAACCTTATCGGACATCCCTTTTACATTTTTCAAATTCATCACCCCTAACAAATGCTATTGAAAAGGGCGGCCGCAAAATATACTTCCCTATTCTGCAGCCACCCCTTCAATAAGTCATACTCTAAAAGCCATACAACAGGCTTAACCTTTTACAGCACCTGATACCCCTTCCACATAGCACTTCTGCGTGAGCACAAACAGGATGGATATGGGTATGGAAATCAAGACACAGCCCGCATAGAACTGTGTATAATAATACTCCACAAATTCCTGTTCCAACATGGTCCACAGGCCAATGGCAATGGTATAATACGAAGAATCATTTCCCATGATTACTTTCGCGAAAATGTAGTCCACCCATGGCCCCATAAACGCAGTGATTAAAGTATATGTGATAATGGGCTTTGACAACGGAATCGTAATGCGGACAAACGTATCCCATTTGGACGCGCCGTCAATATATGCCGCTTCATCAATGGTTTTAGGAATTGTGTCAAAGAATCCCTTTGCCATATAGAAGCCCAGACCTGCGCCTCCCGAATACACCAGCACCAGCGCCACCTGCTTCAATACTCCTGTCTCCAACAATCCAAGTCCCTTTAAAATATAATAAACGGCGATCATTGACATGAAACCGGGGAACATCCCCAGTATCAGCGCTATGTTCATGAATTTCTTACGCATCTTAAAACGCAGACGGCTCATAACATAGGAGACACACAACACGAAAAACGCAGACAGCAATGTGCTGAATATGGCGATTATCAGGGTATTGGTAAACCATCTGGTAAAGTTGATATTGCTGTTCCCATGGAACAGATTAATATAATTGT
>CAJUGT010000019.1:0-21373 GCA_910586435.1 uncultured Acetatifactor sp.
AGGTGGTATTTGTGCAAACTGCACAAAATATATTCAAACTTCACAGTGAATACCAACCCACCGGCGACCAGCCCCAGGCCATAGCGGACCTTGTGAAAGGCTTTCAGGAAGGCAATCAGTTCCAGACTTTGCTGGGCGTGACCGGTTCGGGCAAGACCTTTACCATGGCCAATGTCATTGCGGCGTTAAACAAGCCCACTTTGGTCATAGCGCACAATAAGACCCTTGCGGGGCAGCTCTATGGCGAGTTCAAGGAGTTCTTTCCTGAAAACGCAGTGGAGTATTTTGTCTCCTATTATGACTACTATCAGCCGGAAGCATATGTGCCTTCTTCTGACACTTATATTGCCAAGGATTCTTCCATCAATGACGAGATAGATAAGCTGCGCCTTTCAGCAACGGTTTCTTTGACAGAACGGAGGGACGTGGTGGTGGTGGCCAGTGTGTCCTGTATCTACGGTTTGGGAAGTCCTGATGAATACCAGGATATGGTGGTTTCGCTCCGGCCGGGTATGGTGAAAGACCGGGATCAGGTGCTGCGGGAACTGGTGGATATTCAATATAACCGCAATGAGATGGATATGCAGCGGGGATGTTTTCGTGTGCATGGTGATGTGATTGAGGTATACCCTGCCCAGGGAGGGGAATATTTTATACGGGTGGAATTTTTTGGGGATGAGATTGACAGGATTGCCGAAGTGGAACCCCTGTCAGGCCGGGTGCATGCGGTGTTAAATCATGTGGCCATTTTCCCGGCATCCCATTATGTGGTTTCTCCGGATAAGATTAAGGCGGCGTGCGATAATATTATAAAGGAAATGGAAGATCAGGTTCGTTTTTTCAAAGGGGAGGACAAGCTTATTGAGGCCCAGAGAATTGCGGAGCGGACAAATTTTGATGTGGAGATGCTGAAAGAGACAGGATTTTGTTCCGGCATAGAGAACTATTCCAGGCATCTGAACGGTATGCCTGCCGGGGCGCCGCCCATGACACTGATGGATTTCTTTCGGGATGATTTTCTGATTATAGTGGATGAGTCCCATATGACCATTCCTCAGATTCGGGGGATGTACGCAGGGGACCGTTCCCGCAAGACAACGTTGGTGGACTATGGTTTCCGCCTCCCCTCGGCGCTGGACAACAGGCCGCTGAATTTTGACGAGTTTGAGGCCCACATCGATCAGATGATGTTTGTGTCAGCCACGCCGTCTGATTACGAAGCGGAACATGAACTTCTGCGCACTGAGCAGATTATTCGTCCCACTGGGCTGTTGGATCCGGAAGTGGATGTGCGTCCTGTGGAAGGGCAGATTGATGACCTTATCAGCGAGGTGAATAAAGAAACCCAGAAGCATAACAAGATATTGATTACCACACTGACAAAGCGCATGGCGGAAGATCTAACCGATTATATGAGGGAAGTAGGTATCCGGGTAAAATATATGCACTCGGACATAGAGACGCTGGAAAGGGCGGAGATTATCCGGGATATGCGTCTGGATGTGTTTGATGTGCTGGTGGGAATCAATCTGCTCCGGGAAGGTCTGGATATTCCGGAAATATCCCTTGTGGCCATTTTGGATGCGGATAAGGAAGGATTCTTGAGAAGCGCTACGTCTTTGATTCAGACCATTGGACGCGCGGCAAGGAATTCGGAGGGCCGTGTCATTATGTATGCGGATACGGTGACGGATTCTATGAGGGCTGCATTGGAGGAAACGAGCCGCAGGCGGGAAATCCAGATGAAATATAACAGGGAACATGGGATTACGCCCCAGACCATTAAGAAGGCGGTGCGGGATTTGATTTCCATTTCCAGGGAGATTGCGAAAGAGGAGACAAGGTTTGAGAAGGACCCTGAATCCATGAGCCGTAAGGAACTGGAAAAGCTGATTGCGGAAGTGCAGAAGAAGATGCAGAAAGCGGCGGCGGATTTGAATTTTGAGGCTGCGGCGGAACTGAGGGACAAGATGGTGGAACTAAAGCAGAAACTGAGGGACATGGAAGAGGAGAAGAGCTGAAAACAAGAGAACAGCTGAGGACGGAAAAGGGTTTTGGACAGGCGAGAAGCAGCGAATAGGAAAAGAGCTGCAAGCAGGAGAACAGCTGAGGACAGAAAAGGGTTTTAGACAGACAAGAAGCAGCGAATAGGAAAAGAGCTGCAAGCAGGAGAACAGCTGAGGACAGAAAAGGGTTTTAGACAGACAAGAAGCAGCGAAGAGGAAAAGAGCTGAAACAGAAGAAAAGCCAAGGACAGAAGATTGGGAGGACAAATGGAAGAGGCAAAAAAAATGCGCCCCAGGGAATATATCAAGGTTCGGGGGGCCAACGAGAACAATTTGAAAAACCTGGATGTGGACATTCCAAGGAATGAACTTGTTGTCCTTACGGGAATGTCAGGATCGGGGAAGTCTTCCCTGGCCTTTGAGACAATTTACGCTGAAGGGCAGAGACGCTATATGGAGTCGCTGTCCTCATATGCCAGGATGTTTTTGGGGCAGATGGAAAAGCCCAACGTGGAGAAAATCGAAGGACTGTCTCCGGCCATCTCCATTGACCAGAAATCCACAAACAAAAATCCACGTTCCACGGTGGGAACGGTGACGGAGATTTATGACTATTTCCGTCTCCTTTATGCCAGAATTGGAATTCCCCATTGTCCTAACTGCGGCAGGGAGATTTCCAGGCAGACCGTGGACCAGATGGTGGATCAGATTATGGCAATTCCCCAGGGGACAAAACTGCAACTATTGGCGCCGGTGGTACGAGGCCGCAAGGGAGAACATGCGAAGGTACTGGATCGGGCAAAAAAAAGCGGCTATGTGCGAGTCAGGGTGGATGGCAGCCTCTATGAACTGACGGAAGAGATTTCTCTGGATAAGAACATCAAACATAATATTGATATAGTTGTGGATCGTCTGGTGGTTAAAGAGGGAATAGAACGGCGTCTGGCAGACTCCATTGAAAATGTTCTGAATCTGGCGGAAGGGCTTTTGGTTGTGGATGTGGTCGGCGGAGACCCCATGACATTCAGTCAGAGCTTTTCCTGTCCTGACTGTGGCATCGGTATCAGCGAAATTGAACCCAGAAGCTTCTCCTTTAACAATCCTTTTGGCGCCTGCCCTGAATGTCTGGGGTTGGGCTACCGAATGGAGTTTGATGAGGAGCTGATGATTCCTGATAAAAGCTTAAGCATTAAGAATGGGGCCATCGCCGTGATGGGCTGGCAGTCCTGCGCAGATAAATCCAGTTTTGCCAATGCCATATTACAGGCACTGTGTAAGGAATATCATTTTGATTTGGACACTCCCTTTGAAGACTATCCGGATGAAGTGAAAAATATGCTGCTTTACGGCACAGGGGGGAAAGAAGTGGAAGTCCATTATGAGGGGCAGCGGGGGAAGGGCGTCTATCCTGTAGCCTTTGAAGGGCTGATACGCAATGTAGAGCGCAGGTATAAAGAAACTTTTTCAGAGACCATGAAGCAGGAGTATGAGACATTTATGCGTATTACTCCCTGTAAGGAATGCAAAGGTATGCGTCTGAAAAAGGAATCCCTGGCGGTGACAGTGTGTGACAGGAATATTTATGAGATTACCACATTGCCCATACGGGATCTGCATGAGTTCCTTCAGGAAATGAGTCTTACCAGCCAGCAATTGCTCATCGGGGAGCAAGTTATCAAAGAAATCAGAGCAAGGGTAGGTTTTCTTGTGGATGTGGGGTTAGAATATCTCTCTTTGTCAAGAGCTACCAGCACATTGTCCGGCGGGGAAGCGCAGCGTATCCGGCTTGCCACACAGATTGGCTCGGGGCTGGTGGGGGTCTGTTATATTTTGGATGAGCCCAGCATCGGCCTGCATCAGAGGGACAATGACAAATTGCTGGGGACGCTGAAAAGTCTCAGAGACCTGGGCAATACCCTGATTGTAGTGGAACATGACGAAGACACCATGCTGGAAGCTGACTATGTGGTGGATATTGGACCTGGCGCAGGCTCCCATGGGGGAGAGGTGATTGCCTGCGGCACTGCGGAAGAAATTATGAAGGTGCCGGAATCCATTACGGGAAAATATCTCAGCGGTGAGTTGAAGATTCCCATCCCTGATGAGAGGAAGAAGCCCAATGGATGGCTGAAGGTGACAGGGGCAAAGGAGAATAATCTGAAGAATGTCACCGTGGAGATTCCGCTGGGGATAATGACTTGTGTGACAGGTGTGTCGGGTTCTGGAAAAAGTTCGCTGGTAAATGAGATATTGTACAAGCATTTGGCCAAAAGTCTGAACCGTGCCAGGTGTATTCCCGGCAAGCATAAAGATATTCTGGGCGTGGAGCAGCTGGATAAGGTAATTGCCATTGACCAGTCTCCCATAGGACGTACTCCGCGATCTAATCCCGCTACCTATACGGGGGTTTTTGACCAGATTCGTGACCTCTTTGCCTCCACTGCGGATGCCAAGACAAAAGGATACGGCAAGGGAAGATTCAGTTTCAACGTAAAGGGCGGACGATGTGAAGCGTGCGGAGGAGACGGTATTATCAAGATTGAAATGCATTTTCTGCCAGATGTGTATGTGCCCTGTGAGGTCTGTGGAGGAAAGCGTTACAATCGGGAGACACTGGATGTAAAATATAAGGGAAAAAGTATCTTTGATGTGCTGGATATGACCGTGGAAGAAGCACTGCCCTTCTTTGAAAATCTTCCTTCCATACGGCGCAAAATCGAAACGTTATATGATGTAGGTCTTTCCTATCTCAAATTGGGCCAGCCTTCCACAACACTGTCGGGAGGAGAAGCGCAGCGAATTAAGCTGGCCACGGAATTGAGCAGGCGCAGTACCGGCAAGACAATTTATATTCTGGACGAACCCACCACAGGACTTCATTTTGCCGATGTGCATAAGCTGGTAGAGATTCTCCACAGGCTTACGGAAGGCGGTAATACGGTGGTGGTGATTGAGCACAATCTGGATGTAATAAAGACGGCAGACTATATTATTGATATGGGGCCGGAGGGCGGTGACCGGGGCGGCACGGTGATTGCCAAAGGAACGCCGGAGGAGATTGTGAAGTGTGAAAACTCCTACACAGGTATGTATGTGAAAAAAATGCTGGAACGTTCCTGACAGTTTTGATTCGGGAGGTAATTTTTTCCAATCATTGCTTCCAGTCTACTGATGAATGCCGGAAGCGATAAGGGAGCGAGTGGTTCCGATGACAGGCAAAGACAAATTTCAAATCCTGTGGTAAAGAAATCCGGAGAAGCTGCCGATATAGAAATAGTGGATAACACAAAGTGGAATATTTGCAAAGCGCAGTGCTGAAATATGGATGAAAATGCCAAAAAGGAAAAATCATTTATAAATTTTTCTTAAACCTCTATGAAAATGGAAAGCTTTCGGTTATAATAAGGAATGTGTGACTTTTGTTTCGGAAGATTGGAATCCATGAGAAAGGGGTTTATAATATGCAGTGTACAGATATAGGCATTGATTTGGGTACAGCCAGCATTTTAGTATACATCAGAGGGAAGGGCGTCGTGTTGAAAGAGCCTTCCGTTGTAGCGTTTGACAGAGATACCAATAAAATTAAGGCCATTGGAGAGGATGCGCGTTTGATGTTAGGGAGGACGCCCGGCAATATTGTGGCGGTTCGTCCCCTGCGTCAGGGCGTTATTTCCGATTACACCGTAACTGAACGGATGATGAAGCATTTTATACAGAAGGCATTGGGCAGAAGGATGTTCAGGAAGCCGCGCATTGCAGTCTGTGTTCCCAGCGGTGTCACCGAGGTAGAGAAGAAGGCGGTGGAAGACGCAACGCTTCAGGCGGGAGCCAGGGATGTGGCGATTATAGAGGAACCTATAGCGGCGGCCATTGGGGCAGGAATTGATATCACCAAACCCTGCGGAAATATGATTGTGGATATTGGCGGAGGTACTTCTGATATTGCGGTTATATCTCTGGGCGGAACGGTGGTGAGCGCTTCTATTAAAGTGGCAGGAGACGACTTTGATGAAGCCATTGTGCGCTATATGCGTAAAAAGCATAATCTGCTGATTGGCGAGAGAACTGCGGAAGATTTGAAGATAAAAATCGGGACTGCTTACAAAAGGGCGGAGACGGATTATATGGATGTGCGGGGGCGTAATCTTGTGACGGGACTTCCCAAGACGGTAAAAGTGTCTTCGGAAGAAACGGAAGAAGCGCTTCATGAAATTACCGCACAGGTGGTAGAGACCATTCACAGTGTTCTGGAGAAGACACCTCCTGAGCTGGCGGCGGATATTGCGGACAGAGGAATTGTGCTGACAGGTGGCGGGAGCCTTCTGCGGGGATTGGAAGAACTGATTTCGTCCAAGACAGGTATCAATACCATGACGGCTGAAGATCCCATGACAGCGGTTGCCATTGGCACAGGGAAATATGTGGAATTTCTTTCGGACTACAATGATAAGATATAAGCAGCGAAAGACAGGATGCTGTACGGGAGAACAGGAAGCGGAGTGTAATTATAAAGGAGAAAAGGGATGCTGAAAGGTTTATATGTGGCATACACAGGCATGATTAATGAGCAGAACAGAATGGATATTCTGACAAATAATCTGGCGAATGCTTCTACGGTGGGCTATAAAAAAGAGGGTTCCACCAGTGAGGCATTTGATGAGATTCTGACAGTGAAAATCAGAGATGCTTCAGTGGGAAGAAGGCTTGTGCAGCCTGTGGGAACAAACAATCCCGGGGTAAAGGTAGGAGAAAATTATACGGATTTTACCCAGGGGTCTTTCCGGGGCACTGGGAATACTTATGATCTTGCTCTTGCGGGAGAGGGATTTTTTGCTGTTGAATTCACTAACAAGGCAGGAGATACTTCCACCATGTATACCAGGGCGGGACAGTTCACCCTTGACAGGGACGGCTATCTGAGAACAGATGACGGGGACTATGTGCTGGACCAGCAGAATCGCAGAATTCGTGTGAATCCTTTATATGAAAGTCAGATTGACGCAAATGGTACCATAACTCAGAACGGCAGGACGGTGGCAAGGATTCAGGTCGCCGACTTTGAAGATTATAATTATCTGGAGAAATATGCCGAGACATATTACCGGCCTGTAGAGGGAGCGAGACTTACTGAGGGAACAGCGGAGATCAAATCGGGATATCTGGAAATGGCAAATGTGCAGATAGTTTCGGAAATGGTAAATCTCATTTCCATTGCCCGTGCTTACGAAAGCAACCAGAAGATTATTCAAACTTATGATAATACTCTTGAGACAGCGGTGAACCAGTTGGGCAAGCTGGGATGACAAGGTTGATGTAAAGCAGTCATAATCAGGACGGAAAGGGAGACAGTATGGTACGCAGCTTATGGACGGCGGCAACGGGAATGGTTGCCCAGCAGACAAATATTGACACAATTGCAAACAATTTATCCAATGTAAACACACAGGGATACAAGACCCAGGTAAATGAGTTCAAGACCCTGTTATATCAGACTTTGCAGACGAGATCCACCACGGCAAACGGTGAGACGAAACCCATTGGAGTACAGGTGGGACTGGGAGTTCGCAATTCCGCAATTTCTCCCATTTTTAAACAGGGTACTCCCGTGGCTTCGGAAAGTGAAACGGACTTCATGATTGAAGGAAAGGGCTTCTTTGCGGTACGAGGGGCTGACAACAACATTTATTATACAAGAAACGGTAATTTTCAGTTTGCATTGGCGAATAACGGACATATGCTGTCTACCACCGACGGTTTGCCTGTGTTGAGCAGCAATGGGCAGCCGATTATCCTGAATAATAATTATGTCTTAAGTAATATTACTGTGGACAAAGATGGAAGGCTCTGCTATCCGGATGAGAACAATAATGCTCAGCCCATTGGAATCTCCATTGGTCTGTTTCAGTTTAATAATCCAAGCGGTTTGAATCGTCTGGAGGGAACATTGTATTCGGTGTCGGACGCAAGCGGTCCGGCCATTAATGAAAATACCAACAATGCCGTTGAAAAGAGTAAAATTCATCAGAAATACCTGGAGGGCTCCAATGTACAGGTTGTGGATGAAATGGTAAATATGATTGTGGCGCAGCGTGCGTATGAACTGAATTCCAAGGCAATTACCACATCGGACGAGATGTTGCAGCAGGCGAACAACCTGAAGAGGTAACAGTAAATAACCTTTGTGAAAGAGGGCTCAATAGTAAGGAGGATGGGGTATGGATTTCAGCAACATTACATCTATGTACAGTGATGTATATTCTACGGCGGCCAATCAGAGTGCGTCCAAATTACAGAATAAGCTGGATGGTTCTGATTATTCCAAGGCGGACAGCGGTGAACTGCTGGATGCCTGCAGGCAGTTTGAGGCTTATTTTGTGGAACAGATGTACAAGGCTATGATGAAGACAATTCCGGAAAATGAGAACAATTCCAATTATACGGCGGGCATTATGGATTATTATAAAGATCAGATGATTCAGAGTGTGGCCGATGAGACTTCCAAGGGAAGCGGATTGGGAATAGCGCAGATGCTGTATGAACAGATGAAGCGTAACTATGGTATTTCGGATGAGACTGCGGACGGCGGCGAGAATGGAGAAGGGAATGCTGCGCCGGCCATGGTGGAATAAGATTTTCAGAAAAAAGAATCATGTATTATAAGGCTGCTTCGATGCCAGGGCAGCCTTATTCTGGTACATAAGATTTGGATAAACATAACCGGAACAGGCAGTTCAAATTCCAATGACTGGCTGGGGAAAGTATGGAATGGCTTGCGATAGACGGGGGATGAGCTTAGCAGGTCAAGGGAGAACGGATGGATACAATCAATGGATATGTGGAACATATAATTTTTCAAAACAGTGAAAATGGTTATACGGTCATGAGCCTTATGGCAGGTATTGGGGAAATTACCTGTGTGGGGATGTGCAGGGGGCTGGCACAGGGAGAAACCATTGCCGCGCAGGGGGAATATGTATCGCATCCTGTCTATGGGTCGCAATTTAAGATAAGTCAATATCAGGTGGTAATGCCGAAGGACAGCGTGAGCATGGAACGCTACCTGGGCTCGGGAGCCGTGAAGGGAGTGGGACCTGCGCTGGCGGCCAGAATTGTAAAAAAATTTGGGGACGATACCTTTCGTATTATTGAGGAAGAGCCGGAGCGTCTGGCGGAGATTAAGGGAATCAGCGAACGCAAGGCAAGGGAAATTTCAGAGCAGATGGAAGAGAAAAAAGAAATGAGAGACGCTCTTGTCTATTTGCAGCAATATGGCATTTCAAATGCACTTGCGATGAAGATATATGATGCCTATGGTATGAATCTGTACCATGTCATGAAGGAAAATCCCTATCGTCTGGCAGAAGACATTTCCGGCATTGGATTTAAAATGGCGGATGAACTGGCCGCCAAGACGGGGATTCATATGGATTCGGATTACCGGATACGAAGCGGTATTTTCTATTCTCTGTTGCAGGCCACTGGGGAGGGGAACTGCTATCTTCCAATGAAGGTACTGCTGGAAAGGGCGGAAGTGCTTCTTGGGGTAAATCAGGACAATATACGTCCTCAGGTGGATAACTTGATGATGGATAAGAAGCTGGTCATCAAGGGGGACAATGTGTTTGCGGCGTCCTATTACTATGCGGAGCTGAATTGCGCAAGAATGTTGTATGAGCTGAATATTCCCATGACAACATCGGAGGAAGTGGCAGAGAACACAGGCATCGCGGTCAGATTGAAAAAATTGGCCGCAAATCTGAAGATGGAATTGGACGAACTACAGTTTAAGGCGGTTACGGAGTGCATACGGAACGGATTATTTCTATTGTCCGGGGGTCCTGGCACGGGAAAAACTACCACCATTAATATGATCATACAGTATTTTGAAGCGGAGGGAATGGATATTTTTCTGGCGGCACCCACCGGGCGAGCCGCTAAGAGAATGACAGAGGCAACAGGATTTGAAGCCAGAACCATTCACCGAATGCTGGAGTTGAACAGTGCTCTTTCGGATGAGAATACCCGCAAAGTGAATTTTGAAAGAAATGAGCAGAATCCCCTGGAAGCGGATGTGGTTATCATAGATGAAATGTCCATGGTGGATATCCAATTATTCCAGTCATTGCTCAAGGCAGTGGCGCCGGGAACCCGTCTGATACTGGTGGGGGATGTGAACCAGCTTCCAAGCGTGGGGCCGGGGCAGGTGCTGCGGGACTTGATATGCAGCGGCTGTTTTCCCATGGTGGAATTGAAAAAGATATTCAGACAGGCGGAGGAGAGTGATATTATTGTCAATGCGCATCGCATCAATAACGGACAGCAGATTGCGCTGGATAATAAGTCGAAAGATTTTTTCCTTCTGGAAAGGAAGGATATCAATGTAATATATAAGCATATGATACAGTTGATACAGGATAAATTACCCCGCTATGTGCAGGCAACCCCTTATGATATACAGGTGCTGACTCCAATGCGCAAGGGAAGTCTGGGCTGTGAAACTCTGAATGGTATTTTACAATGCTACCTGAATCCGGCGGACGGAAGCAAGAAAGAGCATGTGAGCGGGAACACAGTTTACCGTGAAGGCGATAAAGTGATGCAGATTAAAAATAATTATCAGCTGGAATGGGAAATTGTAAGTAAGTACGGAATCCCTGTGGAGAAAGGTATGGGTGTTTTCAACGGGGACATGGGGAAAATTCTGGAGATTAACGAAGCGGCTTCCAGTCTGGTGGTGGAGTATGACGAGCAGAAGAGAGTGGTTTATTCCTTTTCGCTGTTGGACGAATTGGACTTATCCTATGCCATTACCATACATAAAGCACAGGGAAGTGAATATCCGGCAGTGCTGTTGCCTCTGCTTGGAGGACCCAAAATGCTGTTGAATCGGAATCTGCTTTACACAGCCATAACAAGGGCAAAAAACTGTGTCACCATACTGGGCAGCAGTGACACGGTGCGGGAGATGATAGATAATATCAGTGAGAGACGCAGATATACTTCTCTTGCGGAGAGAATCAGGGAGGTATCAAGTATCGGGGTTGGAGAAGGTTCCTGAATGGCTTTACGCCGGAAAGTGAGGAACCATGGCATTGGAAAAAATTATCAAATTAAGTAGGGCGGCAGGTATAAAATCTCCGAAACTGGCAAAAAATGGAATAGGCCCCAAGTATATGCAAAAGGGTATGAAAAAGCTGATACAGTTATTCTACCCCCTTCGCTGTCCGGTGTGTGACAGAATTGTGCGTGCTTCGGGGGAAAAGATTTGTACGCAATGTCTGGGACGGTTGAGACTGCTGACGCCCCCCTGGTGTATGAAATGCGGAAAGAAGGTCGTGGGAAGCGCAGAGTATTGTGCGGATTGTACCAGAAAGTCTCATGACTATGTACGAGGAAGGGCACTGTATGAATATGAAGGGGCTGCGCTTTCCATTTACCGCTTTAAATATGGGGGGAGACAGGAATACGCAGAGTTTTTCGGAGAACAGACAGTGGAATTCCTGGGGGATTTTATCAGAGATATTGCCCCTGACGCATTGATTCCTGTCCCATTGCACAGGAAAAGGAAAAACGCAAGAGGGTACAATCAGGCAGAACTGCTTGCAAGGGAAATCGGGGAACGGCTTGGCATTCCTGTTGAGACCGGATTTCTGCTCAGAAAGAAAAATACTGCGCCCTTAAAATATGAAAATCCTGAAGAAAGACAAAATAATTTGAAAAGGGCTTTTAATATCGGGCAAAATGATGTAAAATTAAAGAAAGTAATTTTGGTTGATGACATATATACCACAGGAAGCACTATGGATGAAGCGGCAAGGACCATGAGGGCCGCAGGAGTGAAGGATGTCTATTTTATAACGCTGGCATGCGGCGCAGGGGTTTGAAGATTGTCAGTGTTTGTGGCAGACGCTGAATCGGAAGAGTCCGGCGGAAGGCGGATGTGGAACTTGGAATAGGAGGAAAGTATGAACGTTAGAAATTGCAGAAATTGTGGACGTATTTTTAACTATGTTGCGGGCATGCCGATCTGTCCTGCCTGCCGGGAGAAATTGGAGCAGAAGTTCCAGGAAGTGAAGGATTATATCCGGGAGCATAAAGGCGCAGGAATCAACGAAGTATCCGATGCCTGTGATGTGGAACCCAACCAGATTCGTCAATGGCTGAGGGAGGACCGTCTGGAGATTGCGCCGGATTCTGCCATAATGCTTTCCTGTGAGTCCTGTGGATCACCCATTCGCAGCGGAAGATTCTGTGATAAATGTACAGGAAACATGACCAGGAATTTTAAAGACGTGTTAAAGGCAAATCAGCCTGAGAAGCCCAAATACAGCAAAGAAGACGCAGAAGGACCCAAGATGAGATTCCTGAAGTAAGATGGGCCGAATCATCCGACATAACAAATTGGGAGGTCTGACATGCTCAATGAAGAACGAGTTATATTGATGACGAGAATGGCTTCGTATGAAATGGGAGAGGGCAGGGAGAATGTGAAAATAGGCAATTATTTTCGCAGTGATTATATTGCCATTCAGGTAATCAAGGCGGTTATCAGCGCAAGTATTGTGTTTGCGATTGTGTTCAGCCTGTATATCTCATATAATTTTGAAGAATTTATGAGGCAATTATATGAAATGGATTTGTTGGCCTTTGGCCGAAACGTATTGTTCTGGTTTGCGGGTACGGTGCTGGGATATGGTGTTTTGGCATATGTTGCCTGTTCCTGGCGTTATGCCAAGGCCAGGAAGAGTTTAAAGCATTATTATCAAAATTTAAAAAAGCTGAATTCTCTGTACAACGAAATGTGACAGGGAAATTTGGCCGGAGGACAGAATGACAGTTTTACTGGAAATGAAAGAAAGATTGAAGCTGATATACAGCAAGGGAGAACCTTTTTTACTGCCTCTTGTGAAGTTTTTGTTGGCATTCATCACTTTCAACACTCTTAATGGCAGAATAGGCTATATGACACAGCTGAACAATGTTGCCGTGGTATTGATTGTGGCATTGACATGTTCCTTTCTGCCTGTTGGCGCAATGGTTTTTTTTGCGGCAGTTTTCAGCCTGGTACACATGTATACGCTCTCCATGGAAGTGGCTCTGGTGGGCGGGTGCGTGTATCTGGTAATGTATTTGTTGTTTTTTCGGTTTAGCCCTGGGGATTCCCTGGTGGTTGTGCTGACTCCGCTGATGTGTCTGTGGAAGATACCGTATGTGGTGCCGATTGTGGTGGGATTGTTATGTGGTCCTGCATCTGCGGTTTCAGTGGGCTGTGGTGTGGTGGTATATTACCTGGTAGAAGCTGTGATTGGCAGCGCTTCTAATATCAATACCATGGGAGATGAAGAAATTGTAGGCAAGATACGCATTGTAATCGAAGCGCTTGTATCGGACAAAGCGATGTTGGTGGTTATTGCTGCTTTTGCTGTAACAATTTTGGTGGTGTATTTTCTCAGGAGAATGTCCATAGACTATTCCTGGACCATTGCAATGATTGCGGGTGTAATGATCAATGTGGTAATACTGCTCATTGGCGATTTGCTCTATGACATTAATATTTCTGTGGGCGGTGCTCTTTTGGGGTCTCTGTTGGCCATAGTCATAGCGAAAATAGTGGAGTTTTTCAGATTTTGTGTCGACTACAGCAGAGTGGAAAAGGTACAGTTTGAGGACGATGAGTATTATTATTATGTAAAGGCTGTCCCTAAGATGGCAGTTTCGGTATCAACGAAGACTGTGAAGAAGATTAATTCCCAACAGACAAGAGCGGCCGGAGGAAGGGGAAGCGCTTCCAGGCATACGGGCAGGATAAATCAGCCGGCCAGGTCCGAGGAAAGAAATGGCGCGGACAGAGGGGCGGCCGGAGAGAGAGGAGCCTCCAGAAGAGCTGTAAGCGGTGAAAGAGTTTCAACAGGCAGGGATACGGCTGGCGAAAGACAGACCATGGCAAGGGGGCGTGGCGGTACCGGAAGAGGGCAGAGAAATCCGGCATATCCTCAAAGCCGCAGCAATGTGACCATAGGCAGTACCGTAAGACAGGATACTGTCAGAAATGTCAGAGAGGACGCGCCGGAAGATTTTGAAGAACTTTTTTAATGAAGTGTGATTGTAGGGGCGGATTAGATTATGAAAAGCAGGGGCGTGTAAGATGCAATGGTTTGACAGAGGAATAGAATATCTGAAAACAGCCAGAATATACGCTAACACCATGGATTGGAGCGATATACTGGAGATATTTATCATCGCTTTTCTTGTATATTATATTTTGGCCTGGATGAAGACTACCAGATCCTGGAGGCTTCTCAAAGGGCTGATTGTTATTTTTCTGTTCCTTTTTATAGTAGACATCCTGGAAATGACCACGATTATATGGATCGCCCAAAATGTGTTGAGCTTTGCCGTGACAGGAGTTATTGTTGTCATGCAGCCGGAACTGCGCCATGCATTGGATCAGCTGGGACAGAAGAATTTCATTCCATCGCTTGGATTCTCTGATTCTTCCAAGGGAAAGGAAGGAGAGTTCTCTGAGAAAACAGTGAATGAAATCGCCAAGGCATGTGTGGAAATGGGCAAAGCAAAAACGGGAGCTTTGATTGTGATCGAACGGAAGGAATCTCTGAAGGACTATGAACGGACAGGGATTGAGGTGGATGGGGTTGTGACCAGCCAGCTTCTGATTAATATATTTGAACATAACACACCGCTTCACGACGGGGCGGTGATTGTTCGTGGAAACAGGGTGACATATGCCACTTGTTATCTGCCACTCTCTGACAATCTGGACCTGAGCAAAGAATTGGGTACAAGACATCGGGCAGGAGTCGGCGTCTCTGAGACAACGGATTCTCTGACGGTGATTGTCTCAGAGGAGACAGGGGGAATCAGCATCGCCTATGAAGGGAAATTGACAAGAAATCTGGATGCGGAGCGCTTGAAAGAAAATATGCGGCAGATTATGAATATGAATGGAGAAGAGAATGCAAAAGGCAGAAGCAGGAGGAAAAGCAGAAAAACTAAGAATAGGGAAAAAACTTCTGAATAACCTGGGGCTGAAACTGATTTCCGTCATGATTGCCGTTGTGTTGTGGTTCCTGGTGGTGATAGCGGATAATCCCAAGGAAACAAGGACTTTTGCCAACATTCCGGTGACTTTGACCAATGTGGAATTGCTGGAAAAAGAGAATAAGGTCTATGAAGTGCTGGATAACTCAGACCGTGTACGGGTAACGGTGGAGGTTCCACGCAGTGATTTAGATAAACTGCGGGCTTCTGATATTGTGGCGGAAGCGGATATGAGCAAATTGACCGCCGTGAATACCATTGCAATCAGCTTCTATGTCATGAACGATGATGTAAATGTGTCCAATATCACCGGAAACAGGGATGCGGTACACTTAAATGTTGAAGACAAGGTAAAAAGCTGGAAGGCTGTGAGATATCACTTACAGGGAGAAGTGGCTGAGAACTATATGGTGGGGGGAGTGACGCTGGAACAGACCAGTATAGAGGTCAGCGGGCCAAAGTCTGCCATAGATATGATTGACAGCGTAGCGGTTGATTTTGATGTGACTGGCGCTACGACGGATCAGAAAGCAAACGTTGAGACAAAGCTTTACGATGCGGAGGGGAATGTACTGGATCTTCCCAATGTGACCAAAAGCGCGGATCATGTCATGATGAATGTCCAGGTATTGGCTGTCAAGGAGATACCGGTGGAATTGAATCCAACAGGTGTGCCTGGGGAAGGATATCTGGCTACCGGGGAGGTCAGCTGTGATCCGCCGGTGGTAAGGATAGCCGGCGCGCCTTCTGTGCTGGCAGGTATCAGTAAGGTAAGCATTCCGCCGGAACAACTGGACATAACCGACGCAGAAGAGTCATTGGTCACCACCATCAATGTAAAAAGCTATTTACCGGCGACTGTACGGATGGCGGACAGTAATTTTAACGGAAGGGTTACGGCCACTGTATACGTGGAGCCAAAGGTGGAGAAAACATTGACAATTCCGGTGGAGAATATCAGCATATCTGATATTCCCGAGGGATTTGAATGGGAGTATGATGAGAATGTTACTTCCGGCAGGATGAAGATAGCCGGCCTGAATGCGGTGGTTTCCGGGGTACAGTCCGATGAGTTGCATGGTACGGTGAATATTGCCGAATGGATGAGAGAGAATGATATAAAACTGCTCAAGCCGGGAGCTTATAGGGTTCCCATGACAGTGGAGGTACAGGAAGATATTGAGGTGACAGAAGAAGCGTTTGTGCAGATTATCATATCAGAGGTAAAGGAAGAAGAGGTATAACTATGGCTAGGCTTTTTGGTACAGATGGCGTAAGGGGGGTTGCGAACGAGGAACTGACGCCCCTTTTGGCAATGCAAATTGGGCAGGCAGGAGCATATGTTCTGACCATGGAGAAGGAACATTGTACGGGCAGAGAAAAGGATTTGGGGACAGGGAATTCTGTAGAAAGTGACTGTAAGCCAATTATTATGGTGGGATGTGATACACGTATATCCGGCGATATGTTGGCCAATGCTCTCATGGCCGGTGTCTGTTCGGTAGGAGCCAACTGCATCTATGTGGGAGTGATTCCCACACCGGCGGTTGCTTATCTGACACATAAATATGGAGCGGATGCGGGGGTTGTGATTTCGGCTTCCCATAACCCTGTGGAATTTAACGGAATTAAATTCTTTGACGGCAACGGTTATAAATTGCCTGATGAGCTGGAGGATAAAATTGAAAGCATCATAAATAACCACATGGGAGGGATTGCGTTCCCCACAGGTTCTGGAGTGGGTAAGATTACCTATCAGGCCGATGCCAGGGAAGCGTATATTGAACATGAGATTTCCACGGTTCCCGTAAAGCTGTCCGGGATGAAAATTGTTGTGGACTGTGCTGAGGGAGCTTCCTATTACACTTCTGTGGAGGCATTGAAACGTTTGGGGGCGGATGTGATTCCGATACATAACAATCCGGACGGGACCAACATCAACGCTGGCTGCGGCTCCACACATATGGAAGATCTTCGGGCAGAAGTAGTCGCAAAGAAGGCTGAAATTGGTCTTGCCTTTGACGGAGACGCTGACAGAATGCTGGCTGTGGACGAAAATGGCGCCGTCGTGGACGGCGATCAGATTATGGCCATAGTGGGGAATTACATAAAGGCGCAGGGAAAGTTAAAGAAAGACACTATTGTAGCTACGGTTATGAGCAATCTGGGATTTTTCCTCATGGGAAAAGAAAAGGGACTTACCATAGAACAGACCAAAGTAGGGGACAGATACGTCCTGGAGCGTATGAAGGAAGTCGGCGCAAGTCTGGGAGGGGAACAATCGGGACATATTATTTTTCTGGAAGAGAGTACTACGGGGGATGGTTTGCTCAGTGCTTTGCATCTATTGCAGGTTATGGTGGAAAGTGGCAAAAGCCTTTCCGAATTGGCCAGGATTATGGAAGTGCTGCCTCAGGCATTGGTGAATGCCAGGGTTTCCAACAGCAAGAAAGAAAAATATCTGGACTATCCGGAAATTGCGGAGGCAATCCGTGTGCTGGAAGCGAAATTTGCCGGGGAAGGCAGGGTTCTGATTCGGCCTTCGGGTACGGAACCTCTGGTCAGGGTTCTGATTGAAGGGAAGGATCAGGAGGTGATTCGGGAGGAAGCGGAGCGTTTGGCGGATTTGATACAGACGTTCTGTGGGTGACATAGTTGTGGTAGCTGCGGATAGCTATAGAATGGAGGGAAGATACAAATGGTAAGTCAGAAGGTAGTGATCAAGAATCCTACTGGCTTGCATCTCAGGCCGGCAGGAATCTTATGTAAGGAAGCCATGCAATTTAAGTCCTTGATCACATTTTCGTTTCGTGAAAATATTGCAAATGCGAAAAGCGTGTTAAGCGTATTGGGGGCATGTGTGAAATGTGGTGATGAGATTGAATTTACATGTCAGGGTGAGGATGAGCAGGAAGCTTTGGCAACTTTGGTGAAAGCTGTAGAGAATGGATTGGGAGAGTAAAACATAAAAGGGATGCATATGCATCCCTTTTATGTTGCTGATTTGTGCGGCGCTCTCGAGCATGTTTGCAAATTCATTTCCGCCATCTGCACGCTCCACTTTGCGGTATATTTGACCCTCATTCGGTCAACGTAGTCCGCTATGCTTCCCTCATTTGGGTCCAATCTACCACAAATTGTGACGCACAGCTGTCAGAAAGCAATTTTCAAACACGCTCTAGCGAAATGTAAAAGTGTTCCCGTCTTCCACAATACATATCATGGTTTTTCCCGTATTAAGAACAATTTCGTTACCGTAGTCGTCGTAATATTTTGTGGCGCCATAATCGCTTGTCTTCTCCCAGTTGACATGGATGCCTTTTCCATTGGTAAAAAACCAGCCGTCCCGAGTGGTATCATGGCATTGGAACGCAAGATAACCTTCTCCCAGCTCCTCATATTTGACATACTGAACAAGTACATTGCGGAATGTAAGCTGTTCTCCTGTCACTTCATCTATATGGGGGCCGTCCGTACCGGAAGTCAGGTGTTGAGAACGGTAATAAAGCCCGTCTTCTTCATTATACTCAAAGTAGCATCTGGTCAGAGGATAGCAGCCGGACATGTCAATGTATGTAGCGTTTTTGGCGGAGGTATCATATTGGCTCAGGGTATTGGGATTGGATTTTCCTGTGAACAGGAAGTGACTGTCATCAGTGAGTCCCCGGTAATTTAGGGAATATCCTTTTTTGGCTATGATATTTGTCAAATCTGACCCGGAAGCATAGGCATTGTGAGGGGTGGGGCGATCCGTGGACCGAAAAAACGCTGAGGAATCAGGACTGACGATGCCGTCAATATGTTCTGTGGTTGGAAGGTCAATAATGTCATTGATGAAAAAGGGGCCGCCAAAATGTACAATAATGGCATCCCATTCAAAGGCCCAATACGCGAAATAAGGGCGCAGGCTTCTGATATTTCCAATTTTTTCCAGGTCCTTCCAGTCTTCGTATATTGCAAGCATTCTTGTCATACGGCCTTCTACATTTGCCTCATAAATCACAGAGGCATTTGAGAGGTTATAGTGTGGAATGGCAGCAACTTCATTGGGTGTCATAACCGCTATGGGACGGGTGGCAGCCACCTCCGCATCCACCCATTCATTTGTGAGGCGGCTGTGTGTCATACCTTCTTTTGGGGGGATGGAATCATCCTCCTGAGAATCGGGAGAAAGGGGAGTTGGAGTTGAGGGTTGGGGCAGTGACGTGACCATTGGCTTTAATCCTGTGTTATCAGGTTCGGAGACAACGGAATTATCCGTATTGTTTGACAGACTGCATGCAGTAAATAACATCAGGATAGACATTAGGATAGTACAAATACGTAAGGTGTTTTTTATATTTCTCATACTTTAATCTCCTGTTAAAAAATACCATGGCAGATGGTCTGTGCTTCACAGGACCCAAGCCCCGTCGAAGGATTCGGATATAAAAGCTGGCATAATGACCGTCCGCCTCAATATTTTACCATAATTTCGCGCGCATCAGCGCGCATGGAATCAGAAGTTGACACAATGCCTTTCTGTGTCAATATTTTACCATAAATGGCTGTGATAGTCATCGACAGACAAGGAAAATTAAGAATTATTTATATTCGTTAAAAGTATCTTGCATATAAAATGGGAAACTTGTATACTGAAGGTAGTATTATTTTACAGCAGGGTTGAATACTGGTTTCGCCGGTATCAACACAAGAGAGAGGAACAGCAGAACATATGGGACTTTTAAGTGTAGTTGTGCCATGCTATAATGAGGAAGAAAATGTCTCCCTTTTTTATGGGGAGCTTTTAAAAAACACCTCTTTTCTGAAGGAAAAAGGTATTGGGCTGGAAATCGTTTATGTGGATGACGGTTCAAGCGATCATACGGTTATGGAAGTGAAGAAGCTGCGGGAGAAGGATGAATCCGTTCATCTGATTTCCTTTTCCAGGAATTTCGGTAAGGAAGCGGCTATGTTTGCCGGGCTGGAAAACGCAAATGGAGATTATGTGGTCATTATGGATGTGGATCTACAGGACCCGCCTGCCATGCTTCAGGAGATGTTTGCCTGTCTGGAAGAGGGGTATGATTCTGTGGCCACAAGGAGGGTATCCAGGAGGGGAGAGCCTCCTGTGAGAAGTTTTTTTGCCAGGGCCTTTTACAGGTTGATGAAGAAAATCTCAAAGACGGAAATTATGGATGGCGCAAGGGACTATCGGCTGATGACCAGGCAGATGGTGGATGCGGTTCTCGCCATGAAGGAGTACAATCGTTTTACCAAAGGGATTTTCGGATGGGTGGGTTTTCGGACCAAATGGTTGGAATTTGAGAATGTGGAGCGGGTAAAAGGAGAGACAAAGTGGAACTTCTGGAAGCTTTTTTTGTACTCCATTGACGGAATCACCGCATTCAGTACCATGCCATTGATGTTGGCATCCGTGGTGGGAGTGCTGTTCTGTATTATTGCGTTTTTGATGATTATATTTATCATAGTACGAAAGCTGATATTTGGCGATCCGGTATCGGGGTGGCCGTCCCTGGTCTGTATTATATTAATGACCAGTGGTGTGCAGTTTTTCTGTACGGGAATTTTGGGACAGTATCTTGCGAAGACATATATGGAGGTTAAAAAACGTCCAATTTATTTAATCAGGGAAAAAATATAAGGGTGTCTCTCAACTCTTAACAAATTCTTAGCGGGTTTTGGTCTTTTCATATTTGGGTGAATGTGATAGAATTGTTCTGTTCAGAGCAGTAAGCAAGCAACAATCAACATAAGAAAGGGGAATTCATATGGAGATTATTGCTATTAAGGATTGTGAACTGGAACGTTATATTACCAATATTATGTTGGACATTGGGGTGCCTGCGCACTTAAAAGGGTATCATTATTTAAGAGATGCTATATTATTATCAGGAAAAGATATGGAGGTGGTGAGCAGCGTTACCAAGCTGTTATATCCTACGATTGCCAGAAGGTTTAAGACGACGGATCAGAAAGTGGAGAGGGCAATTCGTAACGCAATTGAAGTATCATGGCGCAGAGGGAATGTAGAGACTTTTGAAAAGATGTTTGGATATTCAATATCATCAGGCAAAACCAGACCTACAAACAGTGAGTATATCGCTCGTATTGCGGATAAGGTTCGGCTTGATATTAAAGCAATGTAGATTTATACAGAAGAGACAACAGTATATAGAAAATGCTTCTTACTGCGTGAACGGAAAGCAGCCGGCAAAAACCGGCTGCTTTTGTGGACTTAAGAGAAAAAATGTGGTAAAATGTTGACACAGAAAGGCGTTGTGTCAACTTCTGATTCCATGCGCGCT
>CAJUGT010000019.1:21473-42291 GCA_910586435.1 uncultured Acetatifactor sp.
CGAAATTATGGTAAAATGTTGACACAGAAAGGCGTTGTGTCAACTTCTGATTCCATGCGCGCTGAAGCGCGCGAAATTATGGTAAAATGTTGACACAGAAAGGCGTTGTGTCAACTTCTGATTCCAAGTGCGCTGAAGCGCACGAAATCATGGTAAAATGTTGACACGGAAGGGTGTTGTATGGACAAGGCCGGGAGAGTAAAGTGCTGTGAAACTGGAATGTGGAGGCAAATGTGCGGAAAAATAGATGGATGGATTATTGTATTCTGAGTGAGATTGTTATGATAGGATTGGCGGAAGCGGCACATTTGGCCGCAATTCTGTTGGACTGGACTTTCAGTATGTGTTCTCTGTTCTTTATGGGATTGACAGGAGTTGCGTGTATTATGGCGGCAGGAGGATTGGCGCTGAAGAGTGGACTTCTCCTCAGAGGACATATGGGAGAGGTGGCTCGGACGAGGCAAAAGGGCCAAGGGAAGACGGATGGAGGTGTATGGGGGCTTTTGGCGGTGTTTGCGGTTCTTGTGTTGTCACAGGTTCTCTTTATCTGCAAGGGAGGGATATATTATCTTCAGGGAGATATGACTGTGGAGGCTGTGGAGAGCTTTCTGGCTTCGGATCGTATTTATCAGTGGAATCCAATGACAGGGCAGCCATATACACAAGGGATTCCCATGCGGCTGAAAATTTTGTGCCTGCCAACGCTTTATGGCAGTCTGTGCGGAATCTTGGGTCTGAAGCCCGCAATTTTAATAAGGACCATGGTACCCATTCTGACACTGACAAGCAGTTATGTGGCTTTTTATGCCCTGGGATGCAGTCTTTTTCCGAAGAGCGGGGACCTGCCGGAGGGAGCCGCAGAAAAGGGCAATATGGCAAAAGGAACCAAGGATGAAATATGCGTGGTTAAAAAGAGAGTATGTTTTTTGCTGGTGGTGGCGCTGTTATTCTGGGCAGAGACATATTTTCATGTTATGGACGGGTTTCAGCTCCTGTTCTGCGGGTGGAGAGGGACGGCAATACGAAACAGTATTCTGCTGCCATGGCTGTTTTCACTGTGCCTGAGAAAAAAATGGTGTTCTGCGGTTCTCTGCGTGTTGGCGGAAGCCTGTTTGGTGTGGACATTTTATGGTATGGGCGTATGTGTGATTGCGGTTGTGGGAATGATTTTAGGAGAGAGATATACACGAAGAGGTTCTAAGACAGTGTCGGAGAAGCATTCTAAAAACAGCAGCGGACCGGACAAAGTGTGTTAGAGTATGTAAAACTTTCCGGGGAACCTATTGCGTGGTGAGGTAAGGACACAGGGAGTAAGGACACAATGGGCTGAAAGCGCATGACGGAAGTGTAATGGGAGAAGGGACATGAAATGGCAGGATTTATGAAGAATATTCAGATGGCATGGCTTGGATGGAAAAACTATACGGATGATGGAAAAATGGCGGCACTTTTGCTGGTTTCTTTGGCTTATCTCTGGTATTGCGGAAAGAGAATGCGGGGGCGTTCCTTTTGGGTATATTCCATGTGTGTGACAATTGGCTGTATATGCCCCATAACAGCAGCCCTGTTTATGAGAATCCAGACCAAATTCTATGATTATGAATGGATATGGAGTATGGTGCCGGTAACGGCAGTCATTGCCCTTGGTATGACCTTATTTTTGGCCCGGTGTTGGGGGGATTTTGGGTTATCCCAATGGAGAAAAGGCCTTCCGGCGGCTATGTTTCTGCTTGCGGTAACAGTGCTTGCGGGAGGGATGGGTGGAGAGCTTCCAAATCAAATATATCAGGTTCAGGAGAGGGAAAAAGCATACGGGGTACTGGAAGAGCTGATTGCGCTGTCTCAGGGAGGGGATGTCTGTCTCTGGGCGCCCAGGGAAGTGATGGAATACGCCCGGGAGGCGGATGGGCATATCAGACTTCCCTATGGAAGGAATATGTGGGATGCTTCTCTGAATGCCTATGCCTATGACACCTATGGGGAAGATATCCTGGCGTTATATGAATGGATGGAGCAGATGAGTGATCCGGCCGCTATGGAAACGGCGCTGAAATCCCTTGAGACATGTGTGAGAAATGCCAGGAACATGGGTGTGGACTGTATCATGCTGCCGGAAAGTGTGGCTTCGGAAACAATACAAAGGATGGAAAAGGCATCAAATCTGCATGTGAGATGCCTGGAGGGATATTGGGTATTTTATGGATGAAATGATTAGTATTATTGTACCTGTCTATCACGCGAAAAAATATATTGTGGAAACCATGGACTGTGTCCTTGCACAGACCTATTCCCACTGGGAACTTCTCCTGATAGAGGATGGAGGAAATGACGGGACGGCGGAGCTTATTGAACAATACGCCGCCCAAAAGGAAGAAACAAGGATTCGGCTCATCAGACAGCCTTCCAATCTTGGAGCGGCCAGCGCAAGGAACAGAGGAGTGGGGGAAGCTCGGGGAAGGTATATTGCCTATCTGGACGCAGACGATTTATGGGTGCCGGAGAAGTTGGAGCGGGAGCTTGAGTTCCTAAAAGAAAAACAGGCTGCGTTTGTGTTTACAGGGTACGAATTTGCGGACGAACAGGGCAGGGGGACGGGGAAAGTGGTCCATGTGCCGGAGACATTGAATTACAGGCAGGCTTTGAGCAATACGACGATTTTTACTACCACAGTCATGTTTGACACCAGGAAAATTCCCAAAGAACTTTTGGAAATGCCTCTGATAAAGAGCGAAGATACGGCGCTTTGGTTTCAAGTGCTCCGGAAGGGGTACATTGCCTATGGACTGGATGAAAATCTGGTAAAATACCGCCGGGCAGGGCGGACACTTTCCTCCAATAAACTGGAGGCAATCCGTAGAATCTGGAACCTGTATCGCCGGGCGGAAGGACTCGGGAGATTGAAAAGCGCATATCATTTTTGCTTCTGGGCAGTCAGGGCAGTGAAAAGAAGGGTATAGTAATGGGGAAACTTTTGTGATATACTAAGAAAAATATGCCAGCCGTGCTCTTTCAGGAAGAAAAATATCTTTCGTGTAGGGAGGATTCCTGTTTTGAAGACAAGTACCAACGAAGAAAAAGTAAGAAAACTGGAAAGTTTTAAAAGATTAATCAACCTAAGCCTTACGGCAATCTGCCTGGGGCTGGAAATAGGTGTGTTTGCGTACCATTGGCTGTTTCACTTTCGCTACAGTGTGGTAGAAGAGCTAAAATACTATTGGTTTAAGGGGCATTTGCTTGAAATAGCGATTTATTCCTTTGTGCTGCTTATGCTTTCTGTCATGTATGGCGGAATGCGGCTGGGATATCTGAAAAACACAGAGGTGATTTTCTCACAGATTTTTGCCACTTTGATAGCTAACATATTTATTTATGGAGAACTATCCATGATGGCGTTCCAGCTTTTTGTGCCGGATGTTTTCCTGATGATGACGGCGGAACAGCTGTCCATTATCATTGTGTATATCAATGTGGCAAACCGTATCTACCGCTCTATTTTTCCGCCCCGCAAGCTTTTGCTGGTCCATGGGGACAGGCCGGTGGAAAATATCTGCGGCAAGTTTGAGAGTCGTAAGGACAAGTATGTGATTACCAAAATGGTCTCCGTCAAGACTGGTTTTGAAGAAGTGTGCGATGAAATATTAAAGTCATATGAAACGGGAGAAAGCAATGCGGTTGTGCTGGGAGACATTTCCGTGGAGGAGAGGACTCCTCTGCTGAAATTCTGCTACAAGCATTCCATCCGTGTATACCTGCTTCCCAAAATATCGGATGTGATACTTATGGGGGCGGAGGAATTGCATGTATTTGACACGCCTCTTTTGCTCACCAGAGAGTACAGGCTTACCGTGGAACAGCGTTTTATCAAGAGACTTATAGACACAGTATGCGCATTGGTTTTGCTGGTAGTAACCTCGCCCTTTATGTTGATTACGGCCATTGCCATTAAGTTATATGATGGCGGTCCTGTGCTGTACAAGCAGGTCCGGTGTACACAGAACCAGAGGGAATTCTACATTATGAAATTCCGCAGCATGAGGGTGGATGCGGAGAAAGACGGAGTGGCCAGGCTGGCCAGCAAAAATGACAGTCGTATTACACCCATTGGGAAAGTGATTAGAAAGTGCAGGATTGATGAGCTGCCCCAGCTGATTAATATTCTGAAAGGGGATATGTCATTTATAGGGCCCAGGCCGGAGCGTCCTGAAATTATAGAAAAATACATGGAGCTTATGCCGGAATTTGCCTATCGCATGAAAGTAAAAGCAGGGCTTGCGGGATTTGCCCAGGTTTACGGAAAATATAATACTTCCCCCTATGACAAATTGAAACTCGATTTGACGTATATTGAGAACTATTCCATTCTGCTGGATGTGAAGCTGATGCTGCTGACGCTGAAGATTGTGTTCTGGCCGGACAGCACGGAAGGGGTGGAGGAGGAACAGATTACGGCGTTAAGGGAAGAAAAGCAAAGAAGAGGACAGGAAGAATGACTTATGGGAAAGAACCTTTTGACCTGCGTCTTATGGTGCTCTGTTTGTGCCGCAGGCTTCCTTTGATATTGGCGGTTACGTTGACTGGCACCATGCTGTTTGGGGGCGGGTATTATGTGAAGAATGTTCTCCTGCGCAGTGAGCGTCTTTATGCGGTTACATCCACTTATAAAGTGTCATATGCAGCCCAGGAGAAGGACATTGGCAGTGTCTATATCAATGAGATGAGCTGGAATACCTACCTTCACTCTCAATTTTTTCTGGATTTGGTGAGAGCGCATCTGGCTGACAATTTGGGAGAAAATGGCAGTGAGATACCGGGGAATGAAGTATTGGAAGGAATGATGCAGGCATACCTGGCATCGGATCTTCGTGTACCTTCCACCACGGTGACAACGGACAGTCCGGAGAAAAGCATATGGATTGCCCGGGCGGTGGAAGCGGCGATGACAGAGGAGTTTGCGGGGGAGATTCGGGAGATTGATGCCATAGAAGTGATTGACCCGGGGAATGTGCCCAGGGAGGTAGTTCCGGATGTGAGGGTAATAAGGGCATTTGCGCTCAGCGGGATACTTTCCTGCTTTTTTGCTATTACGGCAGTATTGCTATGTATCACAGGGCAGGACGCCATCAGACTTCCTGTTATCATCTGGAAGCGATATGGGGTGAAAACGGTGGGAACCGTGAAAAGCAGAGAATTGGCTGAAAATATCAGTTTTTATTTCCGGGGAGAGACTGAGGGAAATAAGGCGGAAGATATGGATGACAGGATTTCTGCGGAGGGATTATTAAAAAATGTGGCTGTCTGTATGGTACAGGATGGGCTGGACGGAAGCGAAGTTATGAAGCAGCTGAGGGCGGCCTGCCCACAGATTCCGGTGCAGGAATCATCTCTAAACAGGGAAACGGGCGGATGGTTTATGGTACCATCACCGATTTCCCATCCGGAAAGCATTCGGAAGCTGCGGGGAGCGGAAGGAATATTACTGGTTGTGGGGGCAGACGCCCATGGAGGCAGGCAGTTTGAATATGTCCTGGAACATCTGCGGCAGCAGGGCTGTAAGGTGACTGCGGCACTGCTGTGGAAGGCGGATGAAAGGCTGATAGACTGGTACTATGGTTTTGGCAATCGTAAATGACACAGGAGAAGAAAAAACGGATGGGCGTAGAGGTGTTGGCATCGGTGATGAGGGAGGAACCCTGGGAACTGGCACGTCGGATGGGGATTGCTTCCGATGCTGTCATCATTAATCAATGTGACAGGCTTGGCTTTGAAAAGATAGAATATGAGGGACATGTGGTTCGTTTTTACTCTTTTCCGGACAAGGGTGTGGGAAAAAGCCGCAATGAAGCCTTATTGCGGGCGGAGGGGGATATCTGCCTTTTTGCCGATGGGGATTTGGTGTATGAGAATGGATACGCAGAGGCCATTGAAGCCGAATTCAGGGCGAATCCCAGAGCGGATATGATTCTGTTCAATGTGGAGGTGGCTAAGGAGCGCAGGACATATCACATATCCAAACGCAAGAGGGTACACTGGTATAATTGCGGCCGATATGGGGCTGTGAGTTTTGCGGTGCGAAGGGAGAGCCTGCTGTCTTCAGGAGTGGCATTCTCGCTGCTGTTTGGGGGAGGGGCAAGGTATTGCAGTGGGGAGGACAGTTTATTTCTGAAGGAATTTATGGGGAAGGGCTATTCTGTGTATACGGCGCCTGTTACCATAGGAAGAGAGGTGTCGGAGGGCTCCACCTGGTTTGAGGGATATGACAGGAAATTTTTCCATGACAGGGGAGTGCTTTACCGCTATCTGTACGGGAAGCTGGGGCGGGTGATGGCGCTGAGATTTCTTCTGGCCCATCGGGGCAGGGTGTGTGAGAAAGTGTCGGTTTTACAAGCCTATGGATGGATGAAAGAGGGATTGAGTGTGGCAAGATTTTCCCGCTCCAAAATATGAGGAAAACCAGTATGGACGCAAGCGCATGGATTTATATCCTTTTGACATTGATTACAGTGGGATTGGGATTGTGGGTGGATAACAGGGATTACGTAGGGGGATATATCCGGGGAGGAAGAGCCTCTGGCACTCAGCCGGGGTGGGATTGGCAGCAGGCAAGAAATGGCGTTGCCATCATAGCGATTTACTGTCTCATGGCGGGGGTATCGGCATGCAGGATTGCGGTGGGAAATGATTATTGGGTCTACAGGGACAATTTCAAGCTCATTGCCCAGGGACGGTATGTATCTTCTGAATTGGGATTTAATGTGATTGTAAAGTGGATGCAGGAGATTTTTGGCTATGACAATTATCTTCCAGTCTTTGCCTTGTTCTCTCTTGTGACAGTATTCTTTTTTGTGAAAGCGCTCCACGACCAGGGGCGGTATTTTGCTTTTTCGCTGTATCTGCTTATGACGGGAGGATATTATTTTAACAGTTTGAATTCTGTCAGATATTATCTTGCTCTGGCAATGGCGCTTTATTCCATGAAGTATGTACTTCGGGGAGCGTATGGCAAATTTATCCTGTGGATTCTGGCAGGCGCACTGTTTCACAAATCTGTTCTGCTGGTGATACCTGTGTACATGGCGGCACGTCTCCTGGCGGCGGCTCCTTTGAAAAAATGGCATTATGTGGCAGGGGGAACTTTTGTGTTCACGCTTATTTTCGGGCAGAATTACTATCGGGAAGTTATTTTCTATTTTTATCCCTACTATCGGGATTCCATGTTTGATTCAGGTGAGTTGTCCTATGCCAATATTGCCAAATGTTTCTGTGTGCTGGCCCTTAGCGTGATTTGCTATCGGTGCAGCCTGAAGGAGGATTTATCAAATCGTTTTTATTTTTTTCTGAATCTTTTCGGATTGATTGTCTATTGCTGCGGTTCCTTTATTCCCGAGGTTTCCAGGGTGGGCTACTATATGATTATAGCCCAGGTATTTCTGATTCCGGGAGTGTTGGCGGGGATGAAGAAGGGATGGTTTGCCGGAATCTGCAAGGCGGGGGTGATTGCTGCCTTCGGTATATATTTTGGAATGCTTTTAAGGGATATGTATGCGGTGGATGTGAGATTGCTGCCCTATTTGAATTGGATATTTAATTAAATGGAACTTTGATTCCAAAGGTGTGGAGTGGGACATGAAAGTATTGTGGTTGTGTAATATAATGCTGCCAATGGTTGCCAGGCAATTAAATATGGAGTCTTCCAACAAGGAGGGGTGGCTGAGCGGATTGGCGGATGTACTGCTGAAATGTCAAAAAGAGAATGGAATTGAATTATCTCTGGCCTTTCCTCTGGGAAGGAACTTCCATGGGGAGTCCTGGAGCAATGGGGGTAAAGATGAGGGCTCAAGGGGAGAAAAGGTGATTGTCCCTCTGGCCGGCGGGGTGGTAAAGATAAGGATTGAGGAAAAAAATGTGGGGGTGGACTGTTATGGGTTTCCGGAAGATGTGACTCATGCAGAGCGGTATGATGAATCTTTGGAGAGATGCATGGGGGAGATTGTGGAGGACGCCAAACCGGATATTGTACATTGCTTTGGTACGGAGTATCCGCACACTCTGGCAATGTGCAGGATTTTTCCCAGAAAAGAAAGACTTTTGGCAGGTTTGCAGGGGCTTTGCACACTTTACGCAAAAGCATATTACGCAGACCTGCCCGGGCGTGTGATACATTCCGTGACGCTTAGGGATATGCTGAAACAGGACAGTCTCACACAACAAAAGAGGAAATTTGAAAGCCGTGGGGAGATGGAAAGGGAAAGCATAGCTTTGGCGGGCAACATCACCGGAAGAACCCTGTGGGACAGAGAATTCACTGAGAAGTGGAATCCGGGCGCAAAATATTTTCATATGAACGAGACGCTGAGAAAGGAATTTTATGGGCCGGAATGGAAGGAGGAGAACTGTATTCCCCATTCCATATTTGTCAGTCAGGGAGATTATCCTTTGAAGGGACTGCATTATGTGCTGAATGCGCTGCCGGCCATTCTGGACCAGTATCCGGATACCAAGGTGTATGTGGCGGGAAACAGCATTGTTCGGTGCAGTACTGTGAAAGAAAGACTGAAGCTCTCCGCCTATGGGAAATACCTTCTTCACCTTATGAGAAGCAATGCTTTGGAAGAGAAGATTACTTTTTTGGGGAAGCTGGATGCGGAGCAGATGCGGGACAGGTATCTGGTGAGTCACTTATATCTGTGTCCTTCCGCTCTGGAGAATTCGCCCAATTCCCTGGGGGAAGCCATGCTTCTGGGAATGCCCTGTGTGAGCGCCCAGGTGGGAGGAATTTCCAGCCTGTTTTCCGGGGAGGAAGGGATTCTCTATGAAGGATTCCGGATGGAGTCAGGTAGCGCCGGAGAGGAAGCGGACAGGATTTCCGACTGCCTTGCGAAAGCGGTTATCAGAATGTGGGGAAATCCCGGGAAGATGAGGGAATTTTGCGACAATGCCAGGAAGAGAGCCCGGATACTCCATGAGCCTGACAAAAATTACAGGAGACTGGTGGAGATATATGATATGATATATCATGGCGTGGGAGAGTAGTTTATGAGAGTAGCGTTTGTATCCAATTATATCAATCATCATCAGATTCCCTTTTGCAATGCTATGTATCAGATTCTTAACGGCGGATTTACCTTCGTGCAGACGGAACCTATGGAAGAGGAACGGGTGCGGATGGGGTGGCATGCCGCAGAGAGGCCGTCCTATGTGCGTTGCTTTTATGAGGAAGAAGCCTATTGTGAAAAACTCATTTTGGACTGTGATATAGTGCTGTTTGGAGGAACCGATGAGGAATCCTATATTACAGGGCGTCTGAGAGCCGGCAGGCCGGTGATACGCATCAGCGAGCGCCTGTATAAGACAGGACAGTGGAAGGCTGTTTCTCCTAGGGGACTTAAGAAAAAGTATCTGGACCATACCAGGTACAGAAAGGCGCCGGTGTACCTCTTATGTGCCGGGGCTTATGTGCCCTCAGACTTTCACATTGTGAGAGCTTATCCGGATAAAATGTACTGTTGGGGATATTTCCCGGAGACAAAAAAGTATGACATAGAAGAACTTCTCAGGGGGAAAGGATTTGAGCGGGAAGGGGTCCCGCATTTCCTCTGGGCGGCGCGAATGATAGACTGGAAGCATCCGGAACTGGCGGTGGAGACGGCCAGACATTTGAAAGAGAAGGGAATCCCGTTTCATATGGATATGATTGGAGACGGGCAGCTTCGGCCTCAAATGGAAGCCCTGGCAGACAGGTATGGTTTGAAGGGAATGGTGGGATTCCCGGGCTACAAGCCCCCGGAGCAGGTGAGGGAATATATGGAGAAGGCGGATGTATTCTTGTTTACCAGTGACAGACAGGAAGGCTGGGGGGCAGTGGCGAATGAAGCCATGAACAGCGGATGCGCTGTCATTGGGAATCATATGATTGGGGCGGTGCCTTTTCTTATCAGGAACGGGCAAAATGGCTGTATTTATGAAGATAAGAAAAGCGAGCAGCTATTTGCGCTGGCGGAGCGCCTGGCGAAGGATGGGGGGCTGACAGAAAGGCTTGGAAGAAATGCGTACCAGACCATAACCCAGGTCTGGAATGCCGAATTTGCCGCTGAAAAACTGATGGAGTTTATGCTGGGAGTGCTGGGGGAGTCCGGGGAAGGAAAGGAATATGGGGCAGGGGAAACAATGCCCTTTGGAGAGAAGGAAGGCACCGGGAGACCGGAGGGCAGGGGCGGAGAGAATGAGTTGGCGCAGAATACGGGCGGAATGATGGAAAAGGCGGGATTTGCAGGGAAGGCGGAGGGGACAGATTTGTGGCCCTGCGCGCCGGCCCCTATCTTATCGGAATATCGTGGACGCAGGCTTGCCGCCGGACTGGAGCATGGTTGAAAAAGCAATTTTCAAACACGCTCTGAAGTTACAGTACAGTTCAGGCAGATAACGGAACGGTTATAAGAGTTGCGAGAATACAAATGCGTATGTCATCGGATAGTTCCGTGTCAACGGACGGAGAGAGACGAGGATGAGAACAGGAAAAAGTATGGATGCTCCACTGCTTAGTATCATTGTACCAGCGTATAATATTGTCCCATATCTTCCCAGGTGTATCCGTTCTATTACGGCTCAGACCTATGGGAATCTGGAAATACTTCTGGTGAATGACGGTTCTACAGACGGCACCGATGTACTTTGTGACGAATTGGCCAGAGAGGATGCCCGCATCAGAGTATTTCATAAGGAAAACGGAGGCTCCTCTTCGGCCAGAAATCTGGCATTGAAGTACGCAAGGGGGCAGTACGTGGGGTTTGTGGACAGTGATGATTATGTGGAACCCTATATGTATGAAGGTCTTTTGGAGGGAATCAGGAAGTTTGGGGCGCCTGTGGCACAGATGGGGAGAGATGAGATAAATCAGGATGGAAAACGTCTGCCCAATATCTGTGAGCCTCCTGACCGCCCGATACTCATTGAAAAAGAGGAGTTTTTAAAGGAGCTGCTGCTTCACCGCGGGGACTGTTCCTTTTGTACCAAGCTGGTGCGCAGGGACTTATTTCCCCAGGAGGGATTTCCCCAGGGGGAATTAAATGAAGACTTTCATTTATTGGTGAAGATGCTGTCAGGGATTGATGCTTTGGTGTCGCTGCCGCAGCAGGCGTACCATGTGTTTTACCGGGTGGGAAGCAATTCTCGCAAAGAGGATAAAGCTGATTTTTCACGAGTGTATGGAGACAGCGTAAAAAACGCGGACAGGGTGATGGAACTGGTGAAGAGAGAGTATCCAAGTCTGGAAAAGGTGGCATTTCGGTTCGGCATTTATCAGCGGCTGGAATATTTGCTGCATATCCCTGTCGGTCAGATGTGTAACCGTAACAGGATGTATTGTGAGATTGTGAAATATATGCGTGAAAATTGGATTCGCTCCATGGGAAATCCGATTCTCACGGTGAAAAATAAGGTGTATCATACCCTCTTCGCCATTGCGCCGAAAATGTTGAGGAAAGCCCATGCGGGTTGGCGGAAAGTCAAGATCTCCCCGGGAGGAGATTCCGGAGGGGAAAATATCAGAAGCAAGGAGGCTGTGGATGAAAAAGCTGAATGATGTCAGAGTGGGGATTTTACAGATACCTGTTACCCGAATAGCGTTGCTGGTGGTGGCGGATATGCTGTCTGTTCTATTGGCCTCCGTGCTTAGTTTATATGTGCGTTATGATTTTAAGTTCATGGATGTGGAGAGAGAGTTCTGGGAGGCGATACTGGAATGCTATTTTCCTAATGTGGCGATTCTGCTGATTGTGTTCAGTGTGTTTCGGCTTTACAAGAGTGTGTGGCGGTACGCCTCAGACACGGAACTTCTCAACAATGTGATGGCAGTGTTTGTCTGCGCTATTATGCAGCCCGTTGTATGCTGGCTGCTGGGAACAAGGCTGCCCACCAGTCATCCCTTTTACTATGGTATTTTCCTGTTGATTTTTACAACAGGAATCAGATTCAGTTACCGTATTGTGAGGATGTTCCAGAACAGAAGACTGAGCCGCAGGAAGCTTCTGTCCCGTGTCAATTGTCTGATTGTGGGGGCGGGAGCCGCCGGGAATTCCATATTGAAAGAGATTGAGACCAGCCATTATCTGAATATGCATGTAAGCTGTGTGGTGGATGATCATACGGGCTGTCATGGCAAGTATCTGCGGGGCGTTCCCATTGTGGGAGGAAGGGAGTGCATTGCGGAGTGTGTCTCAAGGTATGATATAGATGAGATTATTATTGCCATTCCTTCCGCTAACCGGACTACACTGAAGCCTATTCTGGATATCTGTAAGGAAACGGGCTGCAAAATGCGGATTCTTCCGGGCATGTATCAGCTGATTAACGGGGATGTGGATGTGTCCCAGCTGAGAGAGGTTCAGATTGAGGATTTGCTGGGCAGGGACCCCATAGAGGTCAATGTGGATGAGATTATGGGTTATGTGTGCAATAAGGTGGTGCTTGTCACAGGGGGCGGCGGTTCTATCGGCAGTGAGCTTTGCAGGCAGATAGCGCAGCACAATCCCAAAATGCTGATCATTTTTGATATCTATGAGAACAGCACTTATGAGATTCAGCAGGAATTGAAAATGAAATACCCTGATTTGAAACTGGAAGTGCTCATTGGATCCGTGCGTAATACCGCAAGAGTGGAAGATATATTTGCCGAGTACAGGCCGGATATTGTATATCATGCGGCGGCGCACAAGCATGTGCCGCTGATGGAGGACAGCCCCAGGGAGGCCATTAAAAATAATGTCTTTGGCACATTAAAGGTGGCAAAAGCGGCGGATAAATATGGTACGGGACGATTTGTCATGATTTCCACTGATAAGGCTGTGAATCCCACCAATATTATGGGGGCAAGCAAGCGCATCTGCGAAATGATTATCCAAAACCTGAACCTGAAGTCCAGGACGGAATTTGTCGCCGTGCGGTTTGGGAATGTACTTGGCAGCAATGGCAGCGTGATACCTCTTTTTAAGAAACAGATAGAACGCGGGGGACCTGTGACAGTCACAAGCCCGGATATTGTCAGATATTTTATGACCATACCGGAGGCGGTGTCGCTGGTATTACAGGCAGGCGCCTATGCCAAAGGCGGGGAAATCTTCGTTTTGGACATGGGAGAACCCATGAATATTGTGGATCTGGCAAAAAATCTCATTAAGCTTTCCGGCTTGAAAGTGGATGAAGATATTAAAATTGAATTTATAGGACTCCGGCCGGGAGAAAAAATGTATGAAGAACTCTTGATGAATGAAGAAGGCCTCAGAGAAACTGCCAACAAGATGATACACATTGGAAGGCCCATAGAATTCGATTCTGAAGTATTTGAGAGACAATTAGAGGACTTACGGAAAATGTCATTGGAAGAACAGGGAGACATTCGGGAAATGGTTCAGGAAATAGTCCCCACCTACCAATGGGAGAGCAAGTAAAAGGGCCTGGAATAAATAAAAAACAGACTTGTAACGAAGGCGCAATGTGTCTTTCAGACACAGAGAAGGGTTTTCAGACGCAAAAGCGGCGTGCTGGTAAAGTCTTGAAGGCGCATGAGAGCATCTTTCATGAATGAATTTTGAATGAAAGATGTCTCTCGTTATAGATGCGCCGATAAGACTTTACCCTTTAGTGCCGTCGCGCAGCGACTATAATAGGAGAAAAAAGATGTATCAGAATTTTAAGCGTGGGCTGGACTGTGCAATGGCGTTCCTGGGGCTGGTGATATTATCACCCGTCTTTCTGGTTCTGATTGTCTGGATTAAGCTTGATTCCAAAGGGCCGGTATTATTCCGTCAGAAGCGGGTGGGAATTCACAAAACTTATTTCAATATCCTGAAATTCCGTACTATGCGAATAGACACTCCGAAAGATATGCCCACCCATCTGCTGAAAAATCCGGAGCAATATATTACAAAAGCAGGACGTTTTTTGCGTAAGACAAGCCTGGATGAACTGCCGCAGATATTGAATATTCTCAAAGGAGATATGGCCGTGGTGGGGCCCAGACCGGCATTGTGGAATCAATATGATTTAATTGCGGAAAGGGATAAGTATGGTGCCAATGATATACGGCCGGGGCTTACGGGCTGGGCACAGATTAATGGTCGGGATGAGCTGGAAATTCCTGTAAAGGCGAAATTTGACGGGGAATATGTGGATGCCCTCCTTCATGGACGGGGATTTTGGATGGATTTTAGGTGCTTTTTCGGCACATTTTTGCATGTTTTCCGGGGAGACGGTGTGGTGGAAGGTGGAACCGGAAGCATGAAAGGAACACAGAAGAGAGGGAAGTGAAACGGGAATGAAGCATATTTTGATTCTGGGCAAAAGCAGTTACATTGGTACCTCTTTTGCCCAATATGTCAGGGAGCATCGCCCGGAAGAATTTCAGGTGAAAGCGGTCAGTCTCCGTGATGCCCATTGGCGGGAAGAGGATTTTTCCAAGTATGAGGCGGTATTTCATGTGGCGGGAATTGCCCATGCGGATGTGGGGCAGGTGACAGAGGAAGAGAAACAGGAGTATTACAGGGTCAACAGAGATTTGACTCTGGAAGCGGCAAAAAAGGCCAAAGAGTCAGGTGTGGGGCAGTTTGTATATATGAGTTCCATGATTGTATATGGAAAAACGGAGCATGTGACACTGGATACGATTCCAAAGCCGGAGAACTTTTACGGTGACAGCAAATGGCAGGCGGACAAAGGGGTTCGTGCCATGGGGGATGAAAAGTTTCGGGTGGCGGTTCTTCGCGCGCCTATGATATATGGCAAAGGCAGTAAGGGAAATTACCCTGCGCTTGTTAAAATGGCAAGGAAGCTGCCCCTGTTTCCAAAGGTGAAAAATCGGCGTTCCATGCTGTATATTGAGAATTTATGTGAATTTATATGCCATGTGATAGGAGAAGGCCGGGAAGGGGTGTTTTTTCCGCAAAATGAGGAAACGGTCAGTACCAGCCGACTGGTGGAGGAAATTGCCGGGGTATGGGGGCACAGAATATGGGTGACGCCGCTGCTGGCGCCCGTTGTTTCAATGGGAAAGCATTTTCCGGGCAAAATCGGGGGATTGTGCCGGAAAGCATTTGGCAACAGTTATTACGAGCCCCAAATGAGCCGGATGGGATGGAACTATTGTGTGGCGGATTGGAAAGAATCGGTGAAAAGGACGGAAAAAGGCGATTTTCCATCCTGAGCAATCAGTCCAGGGGCAGGCGGTCAGTACACAGAAATGCAAAAGAGCAGGGGGTTGGGTTTGAAACCTTTGGTATCAATTACAACGGCAACTTATAATAGTGAAAAAACTTTGGCAAGAACCATAGAATCGGTTTTAAGCCAAACATATGACAATATAGAGTATCTTATTGTGGATGGCATGTCCCGGGATGGAACCGTGAAGGTGGCGGAGGCATATCAGAAAAGATTTCAGGAGCGGGGATTTGCCTACCGGATTGTTTCGGAAGCCGATGGGGGTATGTATGATGCCATCAACAAGGGAATACGCCTGTGCCATGGGGAAGTGGTAGGCAATATTAATTCGGATGACTGGTATGAACCCTATGCGGTGGAAAGAGCAGTGGCATTTATGGAAAGCGCAAAATGCGATTACATGTATGCAAATCTGAATATCATCAGGCAGGACGGGACAAGCTTTGTGAAGCGTGCCAGATTACAGAAAATTGCTACTTCCAGGCACTGGAATCATCCCACGCAATTTGCCAAAAGGGAGATACTTTGCGCGTATCCCTATAAGGTGGAAAGTCTGCATGATGATTTTGACTTGTTTTTGAAGGTAAGAAAATCCGGCTGCAACATAGGTGTGCTTAATGAAGTGCTTGCGAATTTTACCATGGAAGGAATCAGCCATGAGAGAAATATAAGAGCGGCGGTGAACAGAGGCAAATGCAGATATCATATTTATCGGAATAACGGTTACAGCAGGTGGTATCTGCTGGAATGTGTCATGATAGAATCTGCCAAAATGATATTGGGTTGAAAGAACCTGGAAAAGTCCCATGGGAGGAATCAGAATGAAAATCGGAATTGATTTATTGTGGGTTCGCCCGGGACTTTGCGGCGGAACGGAAAGTTACATCCGTAATCTGATGGATGGGCTGGCAAAATTTGATAAGGAAAATCAGTATCTTTTATTTGTCTCTAAGGACAATGGGGAAAGCTTCGCGAAATATGACCGTCAGGCTGGAATGACCTTAGTTACCTGTCCTGTGGCCAGTGCCAGTCAGCCCAGGAGGATTGTATGGGAGAATCTGCATCTGGACAGTGCGGCAAGGGCCCAGGGAGTGGAATTGATGTTCATTCCCGTGTACAGTAAACCATTGTCTTACGGAAATACTGGTCGGAGGATACCTTATGTCAGTGTGATTCACGATTTGCAGGCATTGCATTATCCACAGTATTTTTCCAGGGGAAAGTATCTCTTTCTGAAGGGAATGTGGCGGCATACCTGCCATACTTCCCGGAAGATAGTCACCATATCCCAGTACTGCCGCAGAGACCTGGCAGAGCATTACCCGGATGCGGAGGGAAAAAGTACAGTGATTTACAATCCGGTAGAAACCGTTCCCTCGGGCATGCCAGCTTCGGAGATAGAAGAAAAGTACCATATTAAGAAAGGGCAGTATTTTTACTGTGTCAGTTCCATGCTTCCTCACAAGAACCTGGCAACTCTGTTAAAAGTAATGGCTGTGCGGAAGGAACAGGGCAGCGCAATTCCATTGCTCCTTAGCGGTGTGGGCGGGAATAAGGAATCCTTCGCAACTATGGCGGAGGAGCTGGGAATAGGGGAAATGGTGATAGACACAGGATTTGTTACGGACAGAGAACGGGACTGCCTTTATGAAAACTGCCGGTTGTTTCTGTTTCCCAGCGTGTTTGAGGGGTTTGGAATGCCGCCCATAGAGGCCATGCGCAGAGGAAAGCGGGTAGTGATGACCAGGGAGAGCTGTCTGGAGGAAGTAACCCAGGGGAGGGCGGTCTATGTGGATAAACCTTATGATGTGGAGGAGTGGAACCATAAAATAGAGGAGGCGGTGTGCCTTCCAGAGGAACGATTTGATTTTCCCGAGTATACCTTAGAGCAGGTGGTTGGGGAGTATCTGAAGGTTTTTCGGGAGGCCGTGAGGAAAGAGGCCAAATGAATATACTGTTTATCAGTAACAACGGAATTGAAGATGCCGCTTTCGGAGGGGCAAAGGCCAGCAGGCGCAACTATGAGCTATTAAGAGGGCATGGGGATGTGGATGTGATTGCCATACAGAAACGTTCCAATGGGGCCAGCATGGTTTCGCTGCTGCAGGGATATTTCCCGCCTTCGGGTAAAAAGGATTTGGAGCGGATTGGGAAAATGCTGGACGAAAAGTCCTATGATTTAGTCTTTTTTGACGGCTCCCATTTTGGAAACCTGGTAAAATATGTAAAAGACAGGGGCAGGAAGGTAATGTGCTTTTGCCATAATTGCGAGTATGATTATATTCAGGTGCGATTTGGAACAGGCTCATCTCTGAAGAAAAGTCTGTATCAGAAAGTCATTGGGGTACAGGAAAAGCTGGCGTTACAGTCTGCGGATTGCAGTCTGGTTTTTACCAGGCGTGACGCGGAACGAATGGAGAAGCTGTATGGGGTGCCCCAGCCTCATATTCTGCCCTTGTCCCTGGAAGACGTCTATGAAAAGAGGGAAGCCCGGGCGGGGGAACGAATATGCCTGCTATTTGGTCCTCTGGGTCAGGCAAATGAAGAGGCTTTTGAGTGGTTTGTTGAAAAGGTATCTCCCACCCTGGAGTGTAAGACAAGGATTGCCGGAAAGGGCTTTGAGATACGCAGGAAAGATTGGGAAAGCCACAAGGTGGAAGTGCAGGGATTTGTGGAAGACATTGCCCAATTGTACGCAGATGCGGCATGTGTGGCGATTCCGCTGCTGTCAGGGGGCGGCATGAAGATTAAGACTGCGGAGGCTTTGATGTTCGGCAAATATATTTTCGGCACCGACGAAGCTTTTGTGGGATATGATTTGGAGTATGAGAAAATTGGCGGAAAATGCAATTCGGCGCAGGAATTCAGTGAGAAAATAAATCAATTTCTGCTGTCGGAGAAAAGCTCTTTTCATGACCATTCCAGGAAGATATATGAGGCGAACTACAGTCTGGGGGCCAGTGAGGATGCTTTTGCCAGGATTTTGTCAGAGCTTGTCTGAGGACGGTTATGGTCTGTGTAAGCCGGAAAGGAGGAACCAATGGAAGGGGTGAAGACGAAGGGAGACAGAGTTGTAGCGGTCACAGTGACTTTCAATCGGTTTTACACACTTCGGAATACGATTCATGCGTTGGAAAGCCAGACCCTGCCTCTTTGGAAGATTATCATTGTGGATAATCACAGCAATGAAGAAAACAGGAAGGAGATTCTGGCCCTGACAGAGGGGAAGGAGCATATGGAAGTCCTGTGGATGGAGGATAATCTGGGGGGAGCAGGGGGCTTTGAAACGGGAATGCGTTATGCCAGAGAACAGTATGCGCCGGACTGGTACTGGATTATGGATGATGATGCCTATCCCAGGAGGGATACCCTGGAGAAGCTGCTGGAACACAAAAAACTGGCGGACCTTGGCTGCCTGGCGCCGCTCATCTGGGGTGTAGACTGGCAGGAATACCAGCTGTACCATCATAAAGAAATTAAGAGGTTTCACACCATGGACAGGGCTAAATTTTCCCGGGTGGAGGATATGGGTGAGGTGGAGCAGATTGATGCCGATGGGTTTGTGGGCACGCTGTTCCCGGGAAGGGTTGTGGATGAAATTGGATTCCCGGACGGGGGATTGTTTATCTATGGGGATGATACGGAATACACCACCAGGATTCGTCAGAAGCACAGGATTTATCTCATTAAGGACGCAGTGATAGATCACAATGACCCTCCGGTGGTAAACGCGGTTTTTGGACCTCAGACTTATTGGAAGCTTTACTATACTCTTCGGAACAAGATATTAATTGCGAAAAAATATAATGCGGGTATAGGAAAGTGGATAGCGCTTTTGCTGCTGTCAGGACATTGCATGTGGCAGATTGCCTATAGCCTTGTACGAAAAGGATTGGGGAAATATCGTTTTCTTCGTATCCAATATGTGTTAAAAGGAATGTTCGACGGAATGGCGGGCAGAAAGGGCAAGACCGTGGAGCCTGCGGCAGGCGGGAAATAGGTTTTGCGGCAACGGAGAAATAGGTTCTGCGCCAATGGGGACATAGGTTTTGGGGTAAGGGTGATGTTTGACTTTGTGGGAGAAGCTGTCAGAACTGTTACGAAATAAGAAAATTTTTGCATATAATTCCTCTTTTTACAGATACTAACTTCGCGTCAATATGATATACGCAAAAACGTCAGAATATGCAAAGAGCTGTCTGTGGCGAAAGTATGGGAAAGTATGGCTGTTTTATGGCCACTGTCAGGAAGTGACTTTGTCGTTACACCTGACGGTAAATTCATTTGATGTACAGTATAAAGTGGAGGGAAGTATGTATGAAAGCAACAGGAATTGTCAGACGAATAGATGATTTAGGCAGGATTGTCATTCCAAAGGAGATCCGCAGGACGCTCCATATCAGGGAATCAGATCCATTGGAGATATTTACGGACAGAGAAGGACAGGTGATTCTGAAAAAATATTCGCCCATTGGGGAAATGTCTACTTTTGCCAAGCAGTATGCGGAGAGCCTGGCCCAGGTCTCCGGCCATGCGGCGCTGATTGCGGACAGGGATCAGTTTATCGCTGCGGCGGGGGGATATAAGCAGATGGTCAATAAATCCGTCAGCAGACAAATGGACGAGAAAATCCACAACAGAGAAACCATTATGGCATCCAGGGGGGATAGAAGTTTTGTCTCTATTTGTGATGAAGGTGGAGATGAGTATCAGCATGAAGCCATAGCTCCTATTTTGTGTGAAGGCGATATCATTGGCAGCGTGGTGTTGCTGCAAAATGACAATAAGGGCCGCATGGGAGAGGTGGAGCAGAAGTTGTTAATGTCTGCCGCCGGTTTTCTGGGCAGGCAGATGGAGCAGTAAACGAAAAACTGGCTGTGAAGAAGTGATAATCAGAGTAAATGGTGTGAAATTTGCAGGAACATAATTTCACGCCATTTTTTATGCGCAGCAGGTGCTTGCCCTCTGTTTTTCATGATAATTGCAAAGAATAAGGCAAAGGGAGATTAAACAAAATTTAATGGAATTGTTTATGCGTTTGTGATAAGATAATGACATTGAACAATTTGACAAATCGGGGTTGACGGAGGTATGGTATGAACATAATTAATAGAGATATAGATAGCGGGAAAGCTTTTGATTGGGGAAAAACGTCTTTAGATTATGCAAAGTTTCGTGATATTTATCCCAAAGAGTTTTATCAAAAAATTGTTGACCGCAAATTATGTATAAACGGACAATCTATCCTTGATGTTGGAACAGGGACAGGAGTTCTTCCCAGAAATATGTACCAGTATGGGGCAAAGTGGACGGCTACCGATATTTCAGAAAATCAAATTGAACAAGCCAAAATCCTTTCAAAAGATATGGATATAGATTATTATGTTGTATCAACAGAGGATATATGTTTTTCTGATAAATCTTTTGATGTTATCACAGCTTGCCAATGTTTTTTGTATTTCAACCATGAAATAGTTATGCCTAAATTTTATCGTATGCTAAGAAAAGGAGGAAGTATTCTTGTATTGTATATGGCATGGCTTCCATATGAGGATAAGATTGCAGGAGCCAGTGAAAATCTTGTATTAAAATATAATCCAAATTGGAGTGG
>CAJUGT010000020.1:0-40496 GCA_910586435.1 uncultured Acetatifactor sp.
ATGGTATATACCGCATTGCTTTCCAGGGTATGAAGAATAAACGTGGTAATATCATTCAGACTGCTTAAAGGATTCTCCCCACACAGCTTTGTCAGTCTGGGCAATATCTCTATGGGAACCTTGGTATAAGCCCCCTGTATCTCTTCCATATAGGCTTCCTGCATTTCCATAAACCAGTCCCGCTCCGTCCAGTAATCGACGGATACATTATCCCAGTCAATTCCCATATCGGACTGCTGGTAATAGCAGTAAACATAGCCTTCCCGGGTATTGCCATACCCATAGTCATACAATGTGTCATCCCCTTCCTGACGATAATAGCGGGGAGAACGCAGGCTGTAATAGGGCACATACAAATTGTCATACGCGCCCCCAAAATGCCACAATGTCAGGGTAATGGGCTGCGGCGGATTCGTCTCCCTCATATTGGCATTCATCACATAATACATTCCATCATACCTGCTTTCTATGAGATTGGTCAATTCCTCCCAATCCGCATAGGCCATAATATCCAGGAGCAGCACTTCATCCTCGGAACGCCCCCAGTCGCCCCCAATATAATCACCGCCGGCAAAGCCCCGCAGATACAACATCTCCTGAGGTTTTTCACTTGCTTCCAGGGCCAGATGCACTGTCCCCATGGGATAATTATTTCCGTTGCTGATCCTGCCGCCGGCCACAGGCTCCGTGTACAGTTCCATGGCCTGCCTCACCAAGCTGCGCGCCTGCCCCTCCACGGAATACACAGAATCATAAACGCCTTCCGCACATAAGAAAATCCCGGGCAATGCCACCAGAAAAATCAAGGCGAAAATCAAGGCTGTCACCCCACTGCTGCTGCCTGACAGAGAGAACCTTTCCACATTCTCCGGAATTGCCTTCACTCCCGGGGAAAGATTATCCTGTATCACCCAAAAAGTGTTCTGGAAAAGAGCAATCAACAATATGGTCCCCGCCCCCACCTGAATCCCCAGCGACGGCGACAGCAAAATGGCAAGCATTGTAAAAAGGTATAATACTTCATGACTTCTAAATAAAAACTCGGACATTATCATAAAAAATACCAGGAACGTAGAAAACAACAGCATTGTCTCCGTTACATCCAACGCCTCCTCCACATACCCTCTTGAGATACACTCCATAATATGACCAATCTGTTTTCGGAACATATTCTCCTGAGAAAAAACAATTACACCGCAAACCGCCATATCCGCAAAGGCAAACAGAAAAAAAGTCTTCCTCCTGCCCCAGGTCAGATACCACGCAAGCCAGCAAATCACCGCTGTCAGAGGATAGACTATCCACACGGTGAAAACAATTCCCTCAATGGCCCCAAAAAAGGACAATATCCCATATACTCCCGCCATCAAAAAAATAAACTCCGTCACGGAATGCTTTGCATTGCTCTCTGCCTTTCTCTGGCTTACCCTAATCTCTATGCCGTTCATACCACCCTCAAACCACAAAATATTTTTTATCCATTTCCTCGGATAAATTTTCTCCGGAAAATTGATATATCAGCACTTCATTCCTGTACCATCCCAGTTCCAGATTCAATTGAAAACATCCTCCGATGCCCGCTTCTCCCCAGGTTTTTCTTCCCTTCACCCACAATTTATCCCCTTCTTCCCATACCGCTCCTTCCATTTGATACAGCGCAAGCATCACATTCCTGCACTGCGCAATGTCGGAGGCCGCTTTTTGCGTCAGGCATTTCATCCGCACATCATACCAATATACCCTCACCAGGGAAATCTTTGCCAGTAATCCCAACAGCAATGCGGATAAAAGCTCATAAAAAGCGTCCAGTTTCGCCGGCTTTGCCTCCCAGATACCATCCAGATTCAAAAAAAGCGAAATCCCCGCATCCGATTCCTTCTCATACTCTTTTACCACCAGCCGATCCCTTCTGGCGCTTTGGTTCCAATGAATATATCGTTTTGTATCGTTTGTGTGGTATTCTCGAAGCTGTCGTACCTCGCTATATGCCTCCCCCACTCCTGCTTCCATCCTCTCCTGGGAGAGCGCCGTTTCCTGACAGCAAAGAGAGGGCAGCTCAATGCGAAGCGCCCTCTCTCCCGGGAAGACCGCAATCTGTACTTCCCCCTCTATTTTCCTGGACACGGAGAACAGGGACAGATAGTCATAAATCTTCAATCTGCTCAGACGCAAATACATCATTCCACAGTATTCCCCCAAAGCCTCCAGCCGAAAAGTACTTTCACCGCTGCCGCTGCCGCCGTAGATGTACTTTTTCTCCTCTGAGGATTCTGAACCATATCTGGTTAAAATCTTGACTCTGAAAGAATTGACGGGCAGTATCCCTCTGTTGACAACTTTGAATTCCCAGGACAAGGCTGTCATTTTCTGCGCAAAGTCCTTATGCCGCAATACCTCAACGGACAGTTTGCCACGGAAATAATAAGGAAGCACAAAAGATACCCCCAAAACGATACTTTCCAGAACAGCCAGAACCATCAAAGGCAGATAACGATACATCCCTGCCAGATAAAAGGTAAGCAGGCAGACAAACATGTAATTAAGTTTCTTCATCTTCCCCGCTCTCCCATTGGGGGCCTCTTTACCTTTTCAGCGATTTCCATCAAAATCTCCCTTCCTGACTTATTCTCCATCCTTGCCCCGCCGTTTAACAGAACTCTGTGGGAAATGACATAAGGAAACTGAAGCCGCACATCATTTGGGGTCACATATTCTCTTCCTGACAGCCATGCGTATGCTTTTGCCATTTTCACCAGGGCAATGGTGGCCCTGGGACTGGCCCCCCGTTCCAGATACGGATGACTTCTTGTGGCCGTCACAAGCTCCAACGCATATCGGTACACCTCTTCTTTCATGACCACCGTATGAATCAAATCCTGCATAATCAGCAGCTCACCCTGTTCCAGAACCGGAGCAACCTGCTCCAGCCTGCTTTCCTTTCCTATGGACATGGCCATAGAAAGTTCACTGTCAAAATCAGGGTACCCAAGAGTCATGGCCACCATAAAACGATCCAGCTGAGCCTCCGGAAGGTATTGGGTTCCGGGGCTTCCAAAGGGATTTTGGGTTGCTATCACCAAAAAAGGCGACGGCACTTCCCTCGTCATTCCCTCCACAGTACATTTCCCCTCTTCCATCACTTCCAGCAGGGCGGACTGTGTCTTGGGAGACGTTCTGTTTATCTCGTCTGCCAGAAGTAAATTGCAGAAGATACTGCCTGCCTGATACACAAATTTCTCTTCCTCCCGACGATATATGGAAAATCCCGTCAAATCGGAAGGCATTACATCCGGCGTGAATTGAACTCTTTTAAAGTCCAGCTTCATGGCTCTGGAAAAAGCAAGCGCCATGGTGGTTTTTCCCACACCGGGAATGTCTTCCAGCAAGATATGTCCCCCTGCCAGAAATACCGCCATGACTTCTTCCACTTTCCTTTCCTTCCCCAGGATAACTTTCCCGACCTCTTCCACCACCTGCCTTGCCTTCTCCTGATACCGCAATCTCCGGCCTCCCCTCTCTTATCCGGCCCTGCCGTTTTTGTCATTATCAATTTTATCCCTAATTTCCTGCATTTGATAATCCAACAATTCTATGGAATCCGCGCAAATCTTTAACTGTGCCACAATTTCTTTCGTGTTTTTCACATCCTTCTTATATTTCAGTTTATGTTCAAGACTTGCCCAGAAATCCATGGCAATCGTGCGAAACTGCACCTCTACCTTCATATACTTCTTTTCTTTTGACAGGAAAATAGGTATATCCAAAATCAGATGCAGGCTCCTGTAACCGTTTGACTTGGGATGTTTGATATAATCTTTCTCTTCCAGAACCACTATGTCATCCTGCCCGCAAATCAACTCCGCCAGGCGGTAAATATCATCCGGAAAGGAGCAGATGACACGCACTCCCGCCACATCCGCCAAATGTTTTTCCACATTTTTCACCGTGATAGGATACCCTTTTCGGATTAACTTCTCAAAGATACTCTCCGGCGATTTTAATCTGCTGGAAATGGATTCAAAGGGATTCCTGTTGTATTCCTGGGAAAATTCCTCATTCAATACCTTCAGCTTTGTCTCTATCTCCATAATAGCGCAGCGATACTGCATCATCAGATTATTGAAAGATTCTTCTTTTTTCAGCTGCTCCGCCTGAATTTCAATGATCTGTTCCTGCTTTTTCAGCGCCTCTGTCTGTCTCTCCACCTTCTGTTCCAGAAGATTTTTATGCGCAAACAGTTCCACCGTATTCCTGATTCTGCTTTTCACCACGGATGCGTCGAAAGGCTTCCTGATAAAGTCCAGCACCCCCAGTTCAAAACATTGCTTTTCCGCCTCCACGGTTCCTTCTCCACTGATAATGAGGACGGGAACTTTCTCCATCCATCCCCTCTTTTTCATCTCCGAAATCACCCTGTACCCGCTCATTTTCGGCATATGTAAATCCAGGAGCAGCGCCACAATCTCATATTCATACAACTCCAGCTTGTCTATGACCTGTTCTCCGTCCTCCGCCATCTCTATGACATAATCCTCTTTCAGCATATCATGCAGGATGACGCGATTTACCTCTGCGTCATCTGCCACCAATATCCTGCCCTGCATCTCGTTCTCCTATTCAAAGTTCCCACAGGCGGGAACTTGTCCCTTTCCGGAACCATTTTTGTCTGTCATGTTATAGTTCCCCACTCCTCTTATGTATTCGGGTCAACAATACGATGACTTCACAATTTGCCGTCCAAGGGAACTGATCCACCGCAACCGCCTTTTCCACTCTGTACCCTCCGCCCAAAAACATATCCAAATCCCGTACAAGACTGGTTGGCTTACAAGAGATATAGACAATACGTTCCACGCCGTAAGCCATGATTTTGGGCAATGCTTTGGGATGAATTCCGTCCCTGGGGGGATCAAGGATAATCAAATCCGGCTTTTCCTCCACCTGGTCCAATACCTTCAGCACATCACCTGCGATAAATTCACAGTTTTTCAGACCGTTCTCTTCCGCATTCCGCCTTGCGGCCAAAACGGCTTCCTCCACAATTTCCACGCCGATTACCCTGCCTGCCACCGGCGCCATGAGCTGGGCAATTGTCCCAGTCCCGCTGTAGAGGTCAAACACCACTTTATCCGGCTTTCCGTCCTCACGACCGCTCCCCGGATTGCCAATATACTCTCTTGCGGTCTCGTACAGGATTTCCGCTCCAAAGGAATTCGTCTGGAAAAAAGAAAAGGTGGAAATTTTAAATGTGAGACCCAAAAGCTCTTCATAAAAATATTCCCGTCCATACAGCACTTCCGTCCTGTCACTGATGACCGCATCCGCCAGGGAGTCATTAACAATGTGAAGAATACCCGCAAAACGCCCCTTCAGCCTTCCGTCCTTTTCCAATGCAAGAAGGCCGTCTGAAAATCCTTTCAGCAAACGTTCTTCCGTCATTTCCTCTCCAAAAGCCGCACATTCTCCGGCCTGCTGCCGGCTGTCACACACGGCCCCTCCCCAGGGAGACTGGGATGTTGTCACAAGCGCAACCAGTATCTCTCCTGTACGTGACGCCTTGCGCACCAGTAAATGACGTAAATATCCCTCATGACGCAGTCTGTGAAAATACCTCACTTTCCATTCCGGGCTTCCCTCCCGGGCAAAATATTCCCGCACCGCCCGAAGTATAAGGCGATAATCCTCATCTACAATGCGACAATCCTCCACCGTCACCACATCATAAAAGCTGCCCCGCCTGTGCATACCCAGCGCAAGGGGGCCATCCTTCACTTCGTCTCCGAAAGAAAACTCCATCTTGTTTCGGTACTCGTATTCGACGGGACTGCCTTTGATGCCCTCCCAAACCCAGGATTCCTCCTGCCCGCTCAGGCACTGATCCAGAAGGCGCTTCATCTGCCCTTCCTTCATTTTCAGCTGCTCCCCATAGGGCAGGGACAGATAATTGCATCCGCCGCACACGCCAAAACGGGAACACGGTTGTCCTGTTTCCTGAGGTGATGATTCCACCACCTCCAAAAGCAGGCCTTCCGCCTTCCCATTTCTCACTTTCTTGACACGAAACCTGATCTTTTGGCCGGGCAGGCAGTTTTTGATAATAACAGTGTCTTCTCCTACATGGGCAATTCCTTTTCCCGGATAATCCACCCTCTCCACAATCGCCTCATATACCTGACCCTTTTTCATCCGTTCAGTTCTCTCCCTCGTCTACGAAAAAGTCATCCTCATCGTCTTCCGCTTCTTCGTCTTCAAATTCATCCTCAAACTCATCGTCAAAATCATCCAGATAACGAGGATTCATATAGCGGTATACAGCATACGCAATGGCAGCCACAGCCGCAATCGCACCGATTATCGCCAGGATCCATATAATCGCCCTGCACTCATCCTTCTCTTCATCCTTCTTGCCAAGAAGCTCATTCAATTTTGCCATATCAATTAAATTCTCCAGCTTGTTCATAAGCTACCTCCTTACGTGCAGGCCACCCTGCCTTTAATATAGTATGCTACGGATATTATAACACATCTGTTGAAAAAATACTACACTCTTTTCAATTTTGCAAAAGATGCATACATAATTTTCTGTCCTGCTTTGTCAAACTCAACTGTTACCTTATAATCTTTTGGTTCTCTGTCAATATTTATCACCTTACCCTCACCGTACTTGACATGCTTAACTCTGTCCCCCACCTGATAGGAAAGCTCTCCAGGCGCCTGATGGGGCATTCCTTTGGAAATCCCTGCCAGCTGATTCAGACTGCGCATATCTTTTGAGATATAGGGCTTCTCGGGCTTAATTACGGCCTTGGGACGCACCACTGCCTTGGGACGAAAATCCTGATTGGTATGGGGCGCCGAATCAGAGTTTCCCACATTCCGACTGCCTGTCCCAGCAAAACCGTTTCGTTCAAAACTACGTGTGTCCTCTTCCCGCCAAAAGGTCTTCTGTTGACTTTCCAGCAGTTCTGAAGGAATCTCACGCACAAAACGACTCACCTGGTTATACTGCGTTTCCCCTCGGATCATACGCATTTTGGCACAGGTCAAAGTCAGAATATCCATCGCTCTGGTGATACCCACATAGGCCAGACGCCGTTCCTCCTCCATTTCGGAAGGATCTATGGCATTCACTGCCTTATAGCCGGGAAACAGTCCGTCTTCCATGCCCACCATAAACACTCTTGTAAATTCCAGGCCCTTGGCTGAATGCAATGTCATTAACAATACTTTGTTGTCGTCATTGGCCAGATTGTCAATGTCCGCCACCAACGCGACTTCACCCAAAAACTCAGTCAATGATGTCTCTTCCCTGGCATCTTCAAAATTAACCGCCTTAGTGACCAGTTCATCCACATTGTCCATTCGATCCGAGGCGCTTTCTTCCTCATAGTCCTGAAGATACTCCTCATATTTTATCTGTTTTACAAGCGCCTTAATCAGTTCCGCAATTGTCATTTGAGAAGAAGCCATCTTTTCCCGGAAATCCTGAATGAGCTGGACAAATGGCTTCAGCCTGGACACTGCCTTTCCAAGCCCCATTATTTCATCCGCCTGTTCCATGGCCTCAAAAAGCCCGATTTCCCGCATCTGGGCGTAATCATCCAGCTTTTCCAGTGTTGCGCTGCCAATGCCCCGTTTTGGTACATTGACAATCCGCCGCAGGGCCACTTCGTCATGGCCGTTGTCAATGGTCTTCAGATAGGCCAGTATATCTTTGATTTCCATTCTGGAATAGAAATTTGTCCCTCCTACCACATTATATGGCACACCTTCCATAATCATGCGTTCTTCCAGCAAACGCGCCTGCATATTTGTCCTGAAAAGCACTGCGAAGTCCCTGTATGACGCTTCCCCTTTTTTTACACTGCGTGCCACACTTCCCGCAACAAAGTCCGCCTCCTCATAAGCGCTGTCAAACTGATAGAACTTTACCCGCTCTCCCTGGCCCCTGTCCGTCCACAATGACTTTCCCATGCGCCCCAGATTATTTTGTATCACTGCGTTGGCAGCATCCAAAACATTCTGTGTGGAACGGTAATTCTGTTCCAGTTTAATGGTCGCCGCCTCTGGAAAATGCTTCTCAAAATCCAGAATATTCCTCACATTGGCCCCGCGGAATTTATAGATGGACTGGTCGTCGTCCCCAACCACGCAGAGATTGCGGTATTTTTGCGCCAACAGACGCACCAGCTCAAACTGCGCAGTGTTGGTATCCTGATATTCGTCAATCATAATGTATTGAAACCGTTCCTGGTAGTACTCTAAAACCTCCGGACAAGTCTGAAACAGCTCCACCGTTTTAACGATAATATCGTCAAAATCAAGCGCAAGGTTCCTCTTCAAAGCTTCCTGGTATTTTCTATATGCGGAAGCACGGATTGATTTTTCATAATCCCCTGCCGCATCCTTTTCATACTGCTCAACCGATATTAATTCATCTTTGGCAGAAGAAACGGCACGAAGCAGGTCATACTCTTTGTACACCTTTGGATCCAGATTCATCTGCCTGATGACTTCCTTCATAACAACCTTCTGGTCATCCGTATCATAAATAGAAAAACCATTGTCAAATCCAATCTTCCCAATATGGCGGCGTAAAATCCGTATACAGGCGGAATGGAAGGTTGATACCCAGATCTGATCCGCTCCAAACTCAACCAGTCCATCCACCCTTTCCCTCATTTCCCCCGCCGCCTTATTGGTAAAAGTAATTGCCAGGATATTCCATGGTTTTATCCCTATTTCATTAATCAGATAGGCGATACGGTGCGTAAGTACACGGGTTTTCCCGCTCCCGGCCCCTGCCAGCAGAAGTACCGGCCCCTCGGTCTGCCATACAGCTTCCTTCTGCTTTCTGTTTAAGGTATCGTATATACTCATATTATCTCCCATTCACCTGGCATCATCCAATTGACCTTTATGCCGAAGCCCATGTCAATTCTTCTCACACTGTTACATCTTTTTCATCAAAGACATCTCCGCATTCCGGGCAAAATCTGGGCGGACGCGAAGGGTCTTCCGGCATCCAGCCGCATTTATCGCATCTGTAAACAGGGGCGCCGGCAGGCTTTTTCGCTCCGCACTCAGTACAGAATTTTCCCTGGTTTACAGTGCCGCAGCCGCAAGTCCACCCTGCGTCGGAAGGCTTTGGACTTCCGCATTCCATGCAGAATTTTCCTCTGTTATCCCCATGGCCGCATTTACAGGTCCATCCCGGGAGAGGTGTACACTTCCCCTGGCTATTTCCTTGCTGAGTCCCCTGTATCTGTCCGTTCCTTCCCTGTGACGCTCCCATGGCAAATAGAGACGCCGCATCTGCTCCTCCTGCCCCATTGGCCATATTCATGCCTGCAAAAGCCATCATGGGTCCGGCGGCCGTGTTGGATGCTGCTGCCTTCATGGCCTCTGCCTGGGCTCCGACCAGAGTAGCCGCAGCCATATTGGGGTTGCGCAGAACCGCTGAGGACTGAAGGTCACTGATCCTTTTTGCCATGTCCTCCGGCATGGAGGGAGGATTCATGGTCATGCTCACCAGCACGATTCCTCTCAGCTTCTCCCACTTCTCCGTCAGTTCGGCATTCACTGCCTCCACAAGCTCCGTCACATGACCTGGTATATCCGATACCCTCACCCGGAGCCTGCTGATCCTGCCCAGAGCCGGCTGCATCGCCGTCATCAGCTCCGCCTTCATCTGACTTTGAATCTGACTGCGGCAATAGCTTTCGGCCACGTTTCCGCATACGTTTTGATAGAACAGCAGCGGGTCCGAGATTTGGAAGGAGTATGACCCGTTGCACCGGATACTTACATCCATATCCAGGCCTATGTTGTCGTCTATATAGCGAAAAGGAATGGGCGTTGCCGTGCCGTAGAGATTATTCATAATTTCTTTTGTATTAAAGAAATACACCCTCTGGTCCTTGCCGGTATTGCCTCCAAAGGTAAAGCGCCTGCCCATGGCTTTGAATGTGTTCCTTACATTATCGCCCAAATCTCCGTAAAACAAACTGGGTTCAGACGAAGTATCATACACATATTCCCCTGTCTCCGCACAAATATCCACAATCTCACCCTGCTCCACTATCATCATGCACTGCCCTTCATTGACAGCCACAATGGAACCGTTAGAGATAATATTGTCCGCTCCTTTGGTATTGCCCCCGCGTCCTCCTGAGACACGTTTTTTTCCCTTCATCACCAGAATGTCATCCGAAAGGGCATCACAATAAAAATATTCCCTCCACTGGTCCGCCAACATGGACTGAATGGCATCCTTAGCCGCTTTGATTAATCCCATTTGTTTATCTCCTATTCCAGTACCCACTTGTGGGAACTTGTTCCGGTCTCTTCACTTCGGTGCCCTTACCAGGGAAGAAATCTTCAGCCACTTCGTGTCTGAAATTTCTTCCTTGTGTCTGAAAGACACATTGCACCCCCGTTCCGAGACTGTTTTTAAATTTCCTCTTGACATTTCTTAGCTGGACTATTCCAGTTCCGCAGCTTGATGTATGCTGCTGTTTTTCATAGACCACTTGACTTTACCTTCTTATTCTATCAAATTTTTTCCAATACCTCAACCGGTTTTGCCAGAATCATGCATAAACTTTTTATGATTGCGCATTCTATCCAAGGGCATGTTTGGAAATATATAAACCATTCTCAAACAGCCACGGAAAGGAAGGTACATCATGAATCTTGATAAAATTGTCTGTAACTGCATGAGTGTCACAAGCGGTATGATCAAAGAAGCCGTAGACTCCGGCGCAAGCACTTTGGCGGAAGTACAGGAAGCCACGGGCGCCAGTACCGTATGCGGCGCCTGTCTTGAGGATGTGGAACGTCTTGTACAGTACTTCGTATCAGAACGTGACGCAAAGTAACTCTCCGCTTCCCCACACGGAGCTGATTGACGGAACACTCTTTCACATGGAACTTCCTGACCGCATCCATCAGGAAATCTGCTTCTCCCTCTCACGGAAAATAGCCGATTATATTGACTCTCACAGTGCTGCCGGCAAAGTATATCCTGCTCCTTTTGCTGTATTTCTAAATGGCGACAGCACAACCTATGTAGAACCGGATATATCGGTCATCTGCAATAAGGAAAAACTTATCGCTGAAGGCTGCAATGGAGCCCCTGACTGGATTGTTGAAGTTGTCTCCTCAACCTCTCAGCGCATGGATTATTTTGTTAAGTTATTCCGCTATCGCATTGCGGGCGTCCGTGAGTATTGGATTGTGAACCCCATGAAACAGACCGTACAAGTCTATTCTTTTCACGCCGAGGGCAATTCCATGCAGTTCTCCTTTGACGATATGATAAAAGCGGGAATTTATGATAATCTCTTCATCCGGATTTCCGATTTTTTATAATTTCCCGCCGTCAGCACATTGTTTGGTCAAAAAACCACAAACACCCTGCCATATTGCCCGGCATCATGCCTTACGCAATATTACAGGGTGTTTATACATATGCTTTATTTTGCCGCTTTATCAGCGAATTCCGTGGTGACAAGATCTTCATAGGGCACTTTATCCTTCAATACACCGGAATCCTTCAATATATTCTGAAGCAGCGTAAACGCCTCTTCCTTAAACACCAGATCAGCCTTCCAGGTATCCTGCTGATAATACCTATCCACGATTGTGGTCAGAGTTTCCATATCCGTCTCCGGAAACTGAGCCGAAATAACTTTGGCAATTTCCTCCGGGGAATGATTTTGTACAAAGTCCATTCCCTTTTGCAGCGCGTTTGTAAACGCCTGCACCACATCTTTATTTTTTTCCAGATAACTCTTCTTCGCAGAGAATGAAGTATAAGGCACATAACCTGAATCCTCTCCCAGGGATGCTACCACATATCCTTCCCCCTTCTGCTCAAGCATAGTGGCATGGGGTTCAAACTCTACTGTAAAATCTCCCTGTCCGCCTGAAAATGCCGCCGCAGTGGAACCGAAATCAATGCTTTGGTCAATTTTCACATCCGTGGCAGGATTTATGCCGTTTTTTGCCAGAATATATTCAAATACCATTTCCGGCATTCCGCCGGCTCTGCCGCCCAGCACATTTTTTCCCACAAGCATATTCCAGGTAAAATTCTCAACCGGCTGACGGGATACAAGAAAATTGCCCGCCCTCTGGGTCAGCTGCGCAAAATTTACCACATAGTCTTCCGTACCGCCCACATAAGTATATATGGTACTCTCACTTCCCATAAAACCAATGTCCGCTTCCCCCGAAAGCACCGCCGTCATGGTTTTATCCGCGCCAAATCCCGTCACCAGAGTCAGCTCGATACCCTCTTCCTCAAAATAGCCTTCCTCAATGGCCACATACATGGGAGCGTAAAAAATGGAATGTGCCACCTCGTTAAGCACAACTTCCGTCTTACCGCCCCCTGGCGACTCCTTATCACCACAGCCCGCCAGAAGCAGAACGGCTGTCATCAGGGCAGCGCATACCACACTTCCCCTCTTTAACAAACACCTTTTCATAAGAACCTCCAATCTTTGTTCCAGCTTATTATGCTAAGCTATTCTATGAAAAGGTGCCCGTCCATGTTCCTGTATTTTTTATCTCTTGTGTTTCTATTCCGGTGTCGCTGTTCCTGTTTTTTACTCCTATACTTCTATTCCTGTGGCTCCGGCTTCTCCGCTCTGCCCCCATGGCTTTTGCGCTTTGCTTCCTTCTTTTCGTCTTCTCTCAGGTCATCTATTATCTTCTCAATTATCATTTTCTTAATATACACATCAAAGCTGAGGGTGCAGACAAAGGCAAATTTGCGCAAAAAGTCCCTTTCCTCTTCCGGCGCGTCCTGAAATGTCTCCTGGGCTGTTCTGAATTTCTCCGTCACATCCGCTTTCAGCGCTTCCATTTCCTTTTCTTCCATGCTGAACGCTTCCCGGTAGACATCCTCCAGATTAAAGTCCGTTCCTTTGTGAAAATACTGTTCCGTTACAGGCTTTAACAATGTCTGTATATCGCTGATTGACAATATGCCCTTATAATAATAGATAAAGATAAGCAGAAGCACATGCTCTCTGGAATATTTTTTCTTGACAGGCGGCGGCAGCAAATCGTTTTTCGCGTAATTATTTATCATGGTCTTGGTAAGGATTTTGTCCTCATCCGGATACCTGGAGGTAGAGCGCAGACGCCTGTACATAAAAGTTGTCACCTGATCCATATACAGATCAATTCCCGGTATCTCTTCCGGGCTGATATATTGTATCCTGTCCAGACTTGCAAGTATACTGTTTAATAAATCATCTCCGTCAATTGTCATATGACTTCCTTTATGTCACTGTTACAGGTTACTGTTTCATCTGTTCACAGCAACTCTCTCATATCTTTTTATTTCATACCTTTACTTCATAACTTTAATATGTTAAAATGACACAGTATAAACATCAGTGAGGTATTCAAAATGAATAAAAAAATCATGAACGACGCCGTAGACTCCCTGTTTGATGCCATCCTCTGCCTAAAAAACCGTAATGAATGTTACAGCTTCTTTGAAGATTTATGTACCGTCAACGAACTGCTCTCCATGTCGCAGCGCTTCGAGGTGGCTTCCATGCTCAAAAACCACAGCACTTACCTGGAAATCGCTGAAAAAACCGGCGCCTCCACCGCTACCATCAGTCGCGTAAACAGATCTCTCAATTACGGAAATGACGGATACGAAATTGTATTCGACCGAATGAAAGACCGGGAGAATTAAAGCGATTCTCCGCTTCCCTCCTCGGATGACGCTCCTTCTGTCTGTTTGAGAGCTTCCGCCACCACCGCACTGGAAGCTTTGCGGTCTGCCTTCAGCGCTTTATTGTTCTGCTTCAGTTTCTTGCCCGCTTCCTGGTTCATATCACATCTGCCCTGGAAAATGGCTTTCTCGTCAATCACAAGCCCGCTTGTGGTAATATCTCCAATCACCCTGGCCGTAGAAGTCAATTCCACCTTTTCAGGTACATTCAGATTCCCATATACCTCTCCGCCAATGATAACCATCTGTGCGTTAATATCACCATTGATAACTCCGGACGCACCTACAACCACCGTATTGGCCACAATCACATCACCATTGACCACTCCGTCGATTCTGATGGACGAATCCGACTTAAAATCGCCGTTGCACTCCGCTCCTATTCCGATAATGGTTGTAATCTGTGTTTCCTTCTTTCTCATTTTCTGATTCCTCCACTCTTATCACTTATACCCCTGTCACATGTTTGACAGCTTCACGGCATGTCTGCCCGCTTCCTGTATCAGCCGCTGATATCCAGCATATCCATGGGTTCCACAAATACATTATCCTTCATGATCTGATAGCCCAGCTTGCTTCCCTGTTCTGTAATCAAAAGCAATGTGGCGCCCTGTGTCACAGTCTCGCCTTTTTTGACCTTGACATCACCACGGCACTTGTAAATCGTAGTATAGCCGTTACCGTGATCAACCCAAATATTATAGCCATAATCCGGATCTTCGTTTACAAACATAACCGTACCCGCAGCCGTAGCTATTACCATAGAACCTTCCGCCACGGAAAAGACACAAATTGGCTCTTCTCCTTCCGCCGGCTCCTCAGATGCCCTTCCGCTGGTCAACGGAAACATGGTAGGTACAAAGCGCTTTCCCAGCTCCACTGTCAACTCATTCGCCGCCTGTTCCTTTTGGGTCACAGTTTCATTCAGCACTCTGATTTCTTCCTCCAACCCTGTAATATTTCCCTGCAGCACATCAATCTGCCCATTCAGATCCGCAATCTGCTTTTCTTTGTCCGTCAATTCGCCTTCCAGTCCGGCTTTCTCATCTTCCAACGCTTTGATGGCATCATCTCGTATGGCATTCGCCTCCAGTCTTTCCTCCCATATATCTTTTTCATAGGAAAAATATCCTATCAGCGCACCGATAATCACACAGAGAATGATGATAATAGTCTGTAGCATCCAAGGACGAATCCTGAACTGCTTTGCACCCACATCAGCAGAATCGGATGTAACGATCACTACATGGTTGTTTTTTCGTTTATGCCTATTGCGTCCCATAAAAGTCACCTCCGACAACGTATTTTCATTTTACCATAAATGGCTTCCTACATCAACGATAATTTGACTTTTTTGTAAGAGCCGCACAAAAACCCATTGCAATTTCGGCATAAATTCATACTATTTGACGGAATTATCGCCGCAAATTTCCAATACTTTCCTCCAGGAAAGCCCTCCCCCGAACAAATCCAGCGCGCTTCCAATGGTAACATTCAGATGCCCCTGTCCAAATTTTCTCAAAAGCTCCAAATCTTCATAGCTGTGTACTCCCCCTGCGTAAGTTACCTGGCATTTCCCCCAACTCCCCAAAAGAACCGCCAGCTCTTTGTCAATTCCCTCCGCCTTTCCTTCCACATCCACAGCATGTATCAGGAATTCATCACAATAGAGATACAATCTGTCAAGCAGGTCCTTCTCGAGGATTTCATCCGTAACCTTCTGCCATCTGTCTGTGACGACACGGAATCCACCGTCAATTCTTCTGCAACTTACATCCAACACAAGGTGTTCCTTTCCCACCTTGTCACACAAACGTTTTAATTTGTCATAATGAATGAAACCATCTCTGAATACATAAGAGGTCACAATCACATGGGAAGCACCTGCCTCCAGAAATTCTGCCGCATTATCCGGCGTGATGCCGCCGCCCACCTGCAATCCGCCGGGATACGCTCTCAGCGCCGCAAGCGCCTGTTCCTTTGTCTTATGATAATACTCACTATCCGGATGATTCAGCATAATCACATGACCGCCTGATATTCCTGCTTCTTTGTACAGACCGGCATAATACGCCGCATCCATATCAGAAACAAAATTCTCGGCAGCCCTGTTTCCTCTGTCCTGAAGGCTTCCGCCCACGATCTGCTTTACCCTCCCATTATGAATATCTATGCATGGCCTAAATTCCATATGTTGTCTCCTATTCCAGTTCCCGCTTGCGGGAACTTATTCCGCTTGCGGGAACTTTTTCCGCTTGCGGGAATTTATTCCGCTTGCGGGAATTTATTCCGCTTGCGGGAACTTGTACCACTTGCGGAAACTTGTTCCGGTCTCTGCACTTCGGTGCCCTGACCAGGGAAGAAAATTTCATCTGCAAAGAATCCAGCTGAAATTTCCCTCCATGTGTCTGAAAGACACATTGTGCCCCCGTTCCGTGACTGTTTTTTTGGAAATAAAATCCAATGTATAGAATAAATCTCTTTTCACATACTATTGCTGTGTACGAAAACTATTTTCATGCACGGCAAAAAAGCTTGCTGTCTTTTTCGCCATAATCAGGTTTTCGCAATCCCTTACGCAGACGAAAATGACAGGAGATTTCACGGCGATTTGTGTCTGTGCGCTGCCTGCCACAAAATCGCTTTGCACAAAGAGCAGCGCAGAAACGAGGATTATTATGAAAAAGACCCCCAAATTTCCAGGGACTAAGAAGATTCTGGCAATCAGTTTGGTAGTAGCCTCAATGTGCATGATAACAGCTTGTACCAGAAGTGCCAGAAACGATGACAATTCCGGCAGTATGGCCGGCAATGGTTCCCAGAACAGCTCAAGTCAGGGCAGCAGCGGCGCAACAGCCGGAAACAACGGCACTGCGGGCAGTACTGGAACCAACAGCTCCACAAACGGAAGCACCGATAGCAAAAACAACAGCACCACAGACAATCCTATTACCAATGTAGTGGATGATGTAGCCGACGGCATTGACGATGTGGTTGACGGTGTGGGCAACGCCGCAGAAAATTTGACAGGCAATGGTGACAACAGCAATGTAAACGATGTAACCGCAGGCAAAGACGGCATCACTAACGGCAGCAATTCTCTCTCAGGCAACGGCACCACCAACGGCAACGGTTCTGTTACGGGCAGCGGCACTGCCAATGACAACGGCGTTACAGGCAATGGCACCACCAACAGCAACGGCTCCGTTACGGGCAGCGGCACCACCAACGGCAACGCAGCCGATAACGGACGAATGGGCGGTTTGACCGGAAGATAACCCAAACCTCTCCAAAACCTGTCTCATCTCAAAATTCTTCTTACTTTCACAGTTTAAACGAGCTGGCTTAGGTTTGAACAAGCTTGCTTAAGCTGAAACAAGTTAGACTGCTATGCGCCAAACCCATTTTCTTTTTGGGTTTGGCGCATGTCATTTTTGTCATTGCCTGCGAACAGGAATCACCTTTACTCTTCCATTATGGTTCCTTCCTCATACGCTTCCAGCAATTCCTCCAAATAGTAAATACGCTCTTTTATTTCCCGGCCAATGTCCGTATCGGCTACCAATTTCCTGTGCCTGAAGGTTTCCACCTCAATATCATGGGAAAACAAATCCGATTCCTTCACGATTGCCGCCCGGGCAGATTCAAAGGGTTCATGTGCCACCAGGCGCATCCCTCTGGAATTACACACCAGCGTATAACCCGCTATCCCTGTTTTCTTTTGATATGCCTTGGAAAATCCACCGTCAATAACAAGCAGTCTGCCGCCACATTTGATAGGAGATTCCCCATGTATCTGTTCCACCGGCACATGACCATTTACAATATGAGCATCCTGACTGTCAAGACCAAATTCTTTCAGAATACGCTCTACCGTTTCTTCACTTTCCAACAGTTCATAATAGCTGTTCTTTCTCTCCTGATGTGTCTCTTTCTCCGCTATAAAGTATCTCTCAAAGGTAGCCATTTTTTCCTTGCCGAATACCGGCGAACCCTGACCTGACCAGATATACCATATCATATCCTGGCCTGTACGCCGCTCTGCGGCACCTTTGGCATAATATCCTCTTCTGGCATAATATTCCAGTATATCGTATAATTCCTTCCCGCAATACTGCCTGCCGCATACTTCCACTTTCGTAAAACTGCCGTCTTCTTCCATGGGCACACAGCCATGGTACAGGAGATTGCCGTTATATATTTTATACAATCCTCCCTTTGAAAAAAGAAAACGCACATGTTTCTGAAGTTTCTCACAGCTTACAAAGGCATGGCGCAGCCGCTCCATGACCTGCTTTTCTTCTTCGGTGAGTTCCAAAGGATTCTGCGGATCTATGGTTGGGAAATCCATATCCAGCATATTGTATTCTTTCTCACCCACACGGATGGTTCCTTTTTCAAAATCAATTTGGTCAAGCAGCACCCTGTCATCCATATGGAATTCCGGATGACGCTGAATCAGCTGTCCTTCCAGTTTGAACTGAAGTATCGCCATGGCTTTGTGCATCTTGGTATCAAGACTTAAATCTTTTGCGTTATAATCCGCATTGTTGCAGCGAATGGCAAACACATCACAATTGGCATGTTTATAAGTTTCCATGGCAAACGCAGCAAGGGGCAGAAGATTAATCCCGTATCCATCCTCCAATGTGGCCAGATTGCCATATCGCGCCGCCATCCGTACCACATTGGCGATACATGCCAAACTTCCGCTGGCCGCCCCCATCCACACCACATCATGGTTTCCCCATTGCACATCCACCGAGTGGTATGCGCAAAGTGTGTCCATAATCACATGCGGCCCCGGGCCCCTGTCATAAATATCCCCCACAACATGAAGATGATCTATCACAAGCCGCTGAATCAGCTGGCTTAACGCCACAATGAACTGGGGGGCGCGTCCGATTCTGATGATTGTGTGAAGAATCTCATTATAATAGGCTTCCTTATCCTGGATCTCCTCTTTCTCCGTAATCAGCTCCTCTATCACATACGCGAAATCTTTGGGCAATGCCTTCCGGACTTTGGATCTGGTATACTTGGACGAAACTCTTTTAATCATCTGCACCAGCCTGTGAAGCGATATTTTATACCAGTCCTCCAGGTTATCCTCTTGCCGCCTGACTATTTCCAGTTTTTCTTCCGGATAATATATCAATGTGGCAAGACTTCTTTTATCCCTGTCACTGATGGTATTGCCGAATTCCTCATCAATCTTCTTGCGCACTGCTCCCGAACCGTTTTTCAGCACATGATTAAACTGTTCATATTCTCCATGTATGTCTGTCAGAAAATGCTCCGTTCCTTTCGGAAGATTTAATATGGACTGTAAGTTGATTATCTCCGTGGAGGCTGCGGCAATATTCCGGTACTGTTTCGACAATACCTTCAGAATTCTTATGTCATTTTCCTTCATTTGCTCTCCCTTTGCGATGCGCCAATCACATGGCTCATATCATACATCCCAGCCGGCTTTCCCGCCAGAAACTTCGCTGCCTGCACCGCTCCCTTGCCGAAAACAGCCCTGGAATATGCCGTATGCGAAAAGGTAATGACCTCATCCATACCCGCAAAGAGCACGTCATGTTCTCCCACAATCGTACCTCCCCGGACAGCACTGATGCCAATTTCTTTTTCAGGTCTCTTTTCCCTGCGTGTACTCCTGTCATACACATAGCTGTACGAATAATCAAGCTGCTCATTGATGGAATCTGCCAATGCCAATGCCGTACCGCTGGGGGCGTCCAGTTTCTGATTGTGATGTTTCTCCACAATTTCCATATCATATCCCGCAGGGGCCAGCAGCGCAGCGGCATCTTTTATCAACTTCAGCAGGAGGTTTATTCCCAATGACATATTGGCAGATTTCAAAATTGCCACACTCTTTGCCGCCTCTTCCACTTTCCGCAGCTGTTCTTCACTCAACCCCGTGGTACAAAGCACACAGGGGAGTTTATGCTCCACACAGTATTCCAGCAGCTCATCCACCGCTGACGCCACAGAAAAGTCAATCACACAGTCCGCCTCTATGTTACAATCTTTTATATTCTGAAAAAAAGGAAATGAATTGCGTCCATTGTCGGTCACATCCACACCGGCCACCAGCTCTGCCTCACCATCCGCCGCCAGCAGGCCGCTGATAACCTGTCCCATTCTCCCATTACATCCATGCATCAATACCCTGATCATACCTTCGACCTCCATTCCGGTTCCGCGGGAGTACACTTCCGCCTATTACACTGCTACTATCTTTCTTCTCACAGTAAACCATATGCCTTCATTGCGTTTTTCAGTTTTTCCACATTTGCGGGTTCCATCTCACTCAAAGGCATCCTTAAGGAACCTGCCTTCATCCCCATCAAATTCAGAGCAGTTTTCACAGGGATTGGATTTACCTCGCAGAAAAGCGCCTGAATTAATTCCAATGCCTCCAGCTGCATCCTGCGGCTTCCCTCCACATCCCCATCCAGATACTTCTGGCATATCTCATGGGTCTGAAGTGGCGCCACATTAGAAAGAACCGATATCACTCCCTTACCTCCCAGGGACATAATCGGAACAATCAGCCCGTCCTCTCCGGAATAAATATCCACTGCTCCGTCCGCCAGGGCCGCAAGATGAGCAACCTGACTGAGATCTCCGGTCGCTTCTTTCACACCCACAATATTTTCCACTTCTCTGCAAAGTTTCACAATTGTTTCAGGCAGAATATTACATCCCGTCCTTCCGGGTATATTATACAGCAGTATGGGAATTTTCACGGAGTCTGCAATTGCTTTGAAGTGTGCGTATAACCCCTTTTGTGTGGCCTTGTTATAATAGGGACTTACCACAAGCAATCCGTCCACTCCCGCCGCTTCCGCTTCCTGGGACAGATAGATGGCTGTCTTTGTGCAGTTTGACCCTGTACCGGCAATCACAGGGATTCTCCCCCCCACCGTCTTCACACAATGCCTGATTACTTCCAAGTGTTCCTCATGGGTCAAGGTAGAGGCTTCCCCAGTGGTGCCACAGATAATTATGGCATCCGTCCCATTCGCAATCTGAAATTCCAACAGCTTCGCAAGCTGTTCATAATTTACTTCCCCATTGTCATACATAGGTGTCACAATTGCAACACCCGCACCCTTAAAAATTGCCATTGCTTCTTCCTCCTATTCCTGTTCCGGTCTCTGCGCTTCGGCACCCCCGTTCTGAGACTGTTTTTAAAGTTCCTCTTGACTGAGGTTCCTTCGGCGCACACAGGAGAGACATATTTCATTCGGAAGTACCCAGAGACACTAAATAGTGTCTCATGAAATTTGCTCTCGCGCGCCTTCACTACCTTTGCCTGACCGGACAAATGCTGTTTTTTCAGTTCCGCATCCACACATGTCCACACAAAAATATCGCCGGCACAAAAGTGCCGGCGAATGGATCCCATAGGATACGTTTCGATAGCACCCCATCCATAAAACGAATGACAGTCACACGGTTATTAACCGTATGCCCAAGATCCGATTTGCAGTCAATCATCTCTTTCGGCGTCTTTCCCTTTCTCCCTTTCTCTCCTGCGCCTGCCGCATCAAAAAGAATACTCTTGATAAACGCAACCTCTATCTATTTTGCGTATTTAATTGACATACTGCCATTACCCTTCACAAATACAATAACGGCCTGCTTATAACATCGTAACATTATATATAAATACTGTCAATCCCAAACCTTAAATTTTATGGTTTCAATCTTTGATATTTCATCAGCCAACCCAATAATTTCCTCACTCAACTTAATGCCTGTCAAAATAATATTGGTATCCTCACGGCATTCCAGCGTAGATCTTAACTCCTCCTCGGAAATGATTTTCTTTTCCACCAGCCCCAGCACTTCATCCAATATCAGCAAATCACATTCCCCTGTCACCAATACCTTTTTCGCAAAATTCATTCCGTTTTTAATATTGATAATTTCTTCCTGCTTTTTCTCTTCCGAAAGCGTCTCATAAATTTCGTCGGATTTTTCAAACCGAAACAGTTTTATCTCCGGCTCCATCCTGCGCAGGAAATCAGAATTGCCCAGGCCTTTTCCCTTCAGGAATTGTATAATTACCACACTCTTACCTTCTACCGCAGCCTGCATAGCTCTTCCCAGTGCTGCCGGCGATTTACCGCGACCGTCTCCGGCATATATGTCTACCAATCCTTTTGCCATACCGCACCTCATTTCATCCACAATGGTAATATAATTGTAACAAGGATACCATACTTTCCGGAATTTGGCAAACCTTATCCCAATTTTTGTAAATATTGTTACTGGTCACAGATGAGCAGTAACAATATATTATAACATTTCAAAGACTGAGCGGTATTACTCCTCACTGTCTTCTTCTACCAGCTCCAATTTGCTGACAGATACTTCAAACGCCACCCTTCTTTCAACATTCTCTTCATCAATTTTCTTCATATACTCTCTGCTCTGTATTCTTCCCCATATGGCGCAGCGCTCTCCCACCTTAAAATTATTCGCGTATCTTGCATTCCTCCCCCAACAGATACAAGGTATGTAATCGGATTTTCCATAAGGTCGGTTTACAGCAAGCAGCAAGTCCGCTATTTCCCTTCCCAGAGGTGTCTTTCTATAGATTGGTTCTTTGCAAATGTACCCATCCAGGAATATCTGATTGGTCTTTGAGCTTTCCTCCAACTCCGAGGTAAAGTTCACCTCTCTGGCAAATACGGAAAGTACCAGCCTGTTCTTGCGCTCCTCATGACGATTATAGGAGCGAAACTGCCCGGTGACACATATCAATTCCCCCGTATAATCCGCTGTCACATCCATCAGCCTTTCCGATACCATAATTGGAATAATATCATAGCTCTCACTGAGACGCTTGCAACGTACATTCATCATATAGAAACCTTCTCCGAAAATCTCATGGCTATAGCTGAAACCACTGACTATTTCCCCCATAACCGTTACCTGGTTGTTTTCAATTACCTTATCTGTCATTTTCGTTCTCCCTTCTTGTTTTAAGACTTTTTCCGGTAACACCCCCGTCTGGATATAAAAAACCCCCATACCCATTCGGCTGGATAATATTATTTATACAATAGACAGCTCAATTTTAGTACAATTTCTCACCGCATTGTTCGTCAATTTTTTTATAAAACTAACCTGTTTTTCACCAATTAACGTATGTGGATTAGTAAAATATTTTTTCTTACTCTCAATAATCCTTGCACCCATGGGAAAATAGTGCTATACTATAACAGTTTGAAATTTGGCAAAATAGAATCGCATATGTCGAAAAGATTTTGTTTAATAGAACTTTCACAGTAGAAAGGTATTATTTCCATGAAGCAAAAAAGAGAAAATGTAAGAAATGTCGCCATTATCGCCCATGTAGACCATGGCAAGACCACACTGGTGGACGAACTGCTCAAGCAAAGCGGCGTTTTCCGCGAAGGCCAGGATGTGGCGGAACGAGTCATGGACTCCAATGATATTGAGCGTGAACGTGGCATCACAATCCTGTCAAAAAATACCGCAGTTATGTATAAAGACACCAAAATCAATATCATTGACACCCCAGGTCATGCTGACTTTGGCGGCGAAGTGGAACGTGTCCTGAAAATGGTAAACGGTGTCATTCTGGTGGTAGACGCCTTTGAGGGCGCCATGCCCCAGACAAAATTTGTACTCAGGAAGGCTTTGGAATTAAAACTTCCTGTTATTGTATGTATCAACAAAATCGACCGGCCTGAAGCAAGACCAGACGAAGTAGTGGAAGAGGTTCTGGAGCTCTTCCTGGAACTGGACGCGGACGACGCGCAGCTGGATTGCCCCTTTGTCTACGCTTCCGCCAAAACAGGTGTCGCATCCATGGACCCTGCGGCGCCGGGCGCCAACATGGAACCTCTGTTTGAGACAATACTGAACTATATTCCGGCTCCCGAAGGGGACCCTGATTCCGGTACACAAGTTCTGATCAGTACCATTGATTATAATGAATATGTGGGCCGTATCGGTGTGGGCAAAGTTGATAACGGCTCCATCAAAGTAAACCAGGAAGTTGTCATCTGCAATCACCATGAACCCGACAAACACCTCAAAGTAAAAGTCAGCAAATTATACGAATTTGATGGTCTGAATAAGGTGGAGGTAAAAGAAGCCGGCATAGGTTCCATTGTGGCAATCTCCGGTATATCGGACATTCGGATTGGGGACACTCTCTGTACCCCGGACAATATTGTTCCAATCCCCTTCCAGAAGATAAGTGAACCCACGATTGCGATGCAATTTATGGTAAATGATTCTCCCCTGGCCGGACAGGAGGGCAAATATATCACCAGCCGTCATATCCGTGACAGATTGTTCCGGGAACTGAATACGGATGTATCCCTGCGTGTGGAAGAAACCGACAGCACGGATTGCTTCAAAGTCTCCGGCCGTGGCGAATTACACTTATCCGTTCTGATAGAAAACATGCGGCGTGAGGGATATGAATTTGCGGTCAGCAAAGCAGAAGTCCTCTATCACACCGATGAAAACGGAAAACGCACCGAACCAATGGAAATGGCCTATATTGATGTTCCAAACGAATTCGCCGGCTCTGTCATCGAAAAACTTGGCCAGAGAAAAGGGGAACTGCGAAATATGGGGACAATATCCGGCGGCACGTACACCCGTCTGGAATTCTCCATTCCTGCCAGAGGACTCATTGGTTATCGAGGCGAATTTTTAACGGATACAAAAGGAAATGGTATCATGAATACTGTTTTCGATGGGTATGCTCCTTACAAAGGAGATATTCAATACAGGGGACAGGGTTCCCTGATTGCCTTTGAAGCGGGCGAATCCATCACCTATGGCCTATTTAACGCTCAAGAACGAGGAACTTTGTTCATCAGCCCGGGAGAAAAAGTATATGCGGGAATGGTGGTGGGACAAACCGGCAAAAGTGAAGACATCGAAGTAAATGTCTGCAAGAAAAAACAGCTCACCAATACCCGTTCTTCCAGCGCCGACGAAGCGCTTCGTCTTGTGCCGCCCAAGATATTATCTCTGGAACAGGCCTTGGATTTCATAGACACGGACGAATTATTGGAAGTAACCCCTTCCAGTTTGCGAATCCGTAAGAAAATATTGGACCCGACTATGAGGAAACGTGCCGCCGCTAAGAACAAATAGGGTATATTATCTGAACAAAGACCGACAGTCAAATGAACCATAGAAACTCAGAACTGCTGAAATTATCTTCTCTGAAACACTTTTACTATATCAGCTGAAAAGCTTCCTGTCAAGCAATTTTTCTGCCCAGGATTCCAGGGGCTGCTGCGCTAAGTCATTGGCGCGCAGCTCCTTTTCCATGCAAAAAATAACTGCCAGACCTGGAAAGAGTCCGGCAGTTGGTGTAAAATTAAAGCGACAGCCCCTTGTCCTGACTCTCGGTCTGAACAATCCATTCCGGCTCCTGAACATATACTTTATAATCATAAATGCCCATTTTATTCAGCTGGCTGATAATTTCCCTGTAATAAAAGCTACAGATAATCAGCCTGCGCTTATTCTCCGGCACTTTCGCAATCTCTTCCGGCCTGCATATTTCTATGCCCATCCGTCTCCTCCCCCACTTATTTTCGTCATTGTCCACCAGAAAAGCCGGGCGATACCGGGCGCCGTACTTTTTCATATAATCTTCAAACATCATTCCGGAACCAAACAGAATAACCTTTTTTCCCTTGATATTCTCAAAGGTATTCCCCAATAAATCCTTGTAAACCCTGTAAGGCTTTTCCGGGTCAAACACTCCTCTGTGTTTCGGCTTCCGCTCTTCCTCCGGCGGATATTTCATGTAATCCCCGCCCAGGAGCATAAACAAATAATTCTCATATCCTATGGGCGCAGGAAATTTTTGTCCCGCAAAATCCAATAAGGCTGTGCCGGCAAAGTCTTTCCCATGTAGCCTCCTGAATTTGCCATACCCGGAAAAAACAGCCAAATCTTCCGAAGATTCCTTCGTATACATCCGCATCCTCTCATCCAGCATCTGACAAAGTCTGTCATGGCTGTAAAACCTGGCCAGGAACCCAAAACACTTCCACTTCCATGGCGGCAAATCCAGGAATGATTTATGTTCCCTGCCGTAAATCTTGGCATACAGCATTCGCTGACAATGGATAAGCTTTTTTTGTTTGACTTCAAATTTTTTCTCATCCGCCGTACACACATCCAAAGGAAGCACATCTATCCAGATGCCCAGATTTCCCTCATGCCCTAAATCTTTTGCCTCCATGCCCGTGGTTTCCTCATTTCGGACACGCGCAAATCCTCCCCAGAATATATCCGGCTCCGACCGAGGGGTACATAGCGCCAACGGCCTGGGCAATTCCTCCTTTGCCACCTCTAAGAATCTGTCATAATCCTCTCTCGGCATACCAATATCCAGGTCATCATCCCAGGGAATAAATCCTTTATGGCGAACCGCCCCGAGAAGACTTCCATGCAGCAAAAAGTAGGTCAGCTTATGCTTTTTGCATATTCTGTCCACTTCCTCCAACATGGCAAGCTCAGCCTGCCAGATTAATTTCATCTTATGCGGAATCTTATAATCCGCTATCTTTTCCTCCTGCGATTCCAGCCGTTTCGCGTTTTCCACAATCCTTTTGGAATCACCCCATGCCAACCGGTAGAACCAGTCATATTGCTTTCTGTTTCGGACCTCCTCCAGAAATCGCTCTTCTTCCTGCTGATATATCTGCCAGGTATCTTCCATGCCATATTTTCGCGCCAGTTCCTTTTGCGGATAATATTCCTCCGCATTGGGGGTAAAGCAATAAATATAATGAATTGCCCTGAACAGCACATATTGGGCAGGATAATTCTCCCGAACAAATTCCTGGTCAAAATATAAAAATTCTTTTGTCAGATCGTCATAAAAGCAATTTAATGGTATCAGTTCCATGTATGCTTTCTTTAAAATAGGCCCGAAATCCGGCATCTTTTCCTCTTCCGTCTCCGCCAGCCATCTGGCAGCCAGGGCATTTTCTCCCTTCGCAGCCTCTTCCGAAGACTGAAGAATATAGCCGTAAATGCGATCCAACAGCCCAAGAAATTCCTCAATGTCCCTGCCCATAATCTCTTTGATGTAGTTGGACAATGTGGGCAGAGAAACAAACGGCAGCTCCAATACATCTCCCTGCAACACCTTATGTTCCACTACAGGAATTCCATGGACATGCAAATCTTGTATATTTTCGTACAGTTTTCTTGCGTTTTCCCGTCCTTTTTCATATAAGGGCTTTTTATGGACCAGCCCATTGCCATAAATTGTGGTGGCAAATCCCCGCTCTTCCCCCCGGTCTGTGGAAACAGCCGCATATATCACTCCTGCCCCTTTTTCTCCCCTCCCCGCCTCCTGGAATGTCTCTTTTGCTTCTCCGCCGCATTCCACCAGAAAAGAATTGGCAAAAAAGGGAAATACCTCATTGGTGATTATATCATCATACAGCTCCTGCTCCTGGATTACCAAGGTATCATTACGCCTGTAATATGGTATCAGCCTCTCCTTGAGATTCTTCTCAGGAAGACGCTCATCCGTATATATCAGCTGCGGCAGTTTATAATCCGGAAGGGGATAATAGAATTTATGAACGCCGAATCCGGCTTCCTTCACCAGATCCACCAGCTCCTGCCTGCTGAAAGAATAACCGCCGGTCCCCTGCCTGTAGCCGTTTAATCCGTCAAATGCCCGATTCGTATGGGGTTCCGGGGCACCGCAAAAATAGCGAAGCCCAAAACGGTTCTCCACCGCAAAAAGTATTCGTCCCCCTGGACTCAGAAATCTTTGCAGTTTTTTAAGATAAGAAATACAGGGCTCTTTTCCCTTTTTTCCTCCCCCAATCCTCTCCAGCAGACCAATCAGCACGATATAATCAAAGGGCGCGTCAAACTCCATATCCAGCACATCCCCGGCATAGACGTCCAATTGTCTCCTCCCGGAATATCGCGCGGCAATGGCTCTTGCACGGTAAGGAGAACGCTCTGTCACAGATACATGGGCACATTTCCGGCACAGACAGCCTGTCAGCGCTCCAAACCCGGCGCCGATTTCCAACACTCTGGATTCCGGCGGGAAATCATACCAACTAATGATACCCGTCCTCAGCTCCGATAACTGATAGAAAATCTGCCACTCCTTCTCCTGGGAAATCACCGTGTCATATACAATGTCCCCATGCTTTTCTATATAAGCATAGATTTTCTTATCCGTTTCAGATGCTTTGCTTTCCTCTATGACCTGCTTCGTAAATTCCGTATGTAAAACCGCCATGTAAATTGCTCCTATTCCAGTACCCGCTTTGTTTTTGCGCCTTTTTGCCTTGTGTCCTTATCAACTCTTTGTTATTTAAAGCATCTTCTTAATCTGTGTGGAACTGGTGGCCCTGGTATATTCAAAAAACTCCATATTTGAGCCCACTTCCCTCAGCTGCCGCAAATCTTCATTCCAGTCAGCGCCATGGTCGTTGCCGGAGAAATGACAGTCATAATGATACTTTTTCCAGGCGTCAATCTTATATGTATTCGTGAAATCAACAGGCACCACCCGATCCACATAGGAAATTGCCCCTACCACCGCCGCCCTCTGGGCATAGGGTACTACAGGCCTCTTTTTCTTAAAATATTCCACCAGTTCATCCGTGAGCACACCTGCAATTAAATACTCACACCTGGCCCTGGAACGTCGCAGTAAATTCAGGTGGCCTACATGAAAGAGGTCAAATACACCGGGCACATAGCCAATTCCATATGGTTTTGCCCCGTCTGCCATCCCTTCATCGAACATGTCCTCTATGGGAACAGGCTTGTAATAATGATAATCCACAATTCCCATAGAGTCCAGCTGTTGGCCAATCTCTTCATGCCCGGCACAACAAATTACCACATAAAAGCTATTGGGCTCCATCTCTGACAAGGCGTCAGGAGATTTTATCTCCACCCCCAACTTTCGCCCCCCCACTGCGGAAGGGTTGTTATCCACGGCGAACAATGGGTGTTTCTCCCGTTCCAGACCATAACATGCCATATAATTTTCAAAATATTTTCCTGTTCCAAAGACTATGATTTCTTTTTTTACCATGTTAATCTCCATGCCGCCTTTGGCGGCTCAATTCGTTTCACCAATACCTCACAGAACCGAGAATCGCACAGTGAGATTCACACTGCCGCTTCCAGGATTGTCTATGAGTATCCGCTTGTGGAGTTCAAGTCATTTATATACCCATATTGCCTATGGGATACTGTCAGAAGATAATTATTCGGAATCATTTCCCTCAGAAAAATATCCTTCATAACACACTTGACCGTTTTCCTCATACAGAATGCCCTGGCCCGAGTATAGTCCGTTTTCCCAGGAACCGGAATACCTCACATTGCCATTTGGCCAATACGCCACTCCCTCCCCATGATATAGGTCTTCATGATAATCACCATCATAAACCAGATTGCCATCTCGCGAATATTCTTTTCCTTCCCCCTCTTTTAAACCGTCCTGGAACCCTCCTTCATAAAAGGTATTGTTATTTTCCCATCGTATCATACAAAATCCCGTAAACTCGTGTTCAATCCACATGCCTTTATAATGGATTTCGCCGTCTTCATAATACTGCGTCCCCTCTCCCGCAAATCCATTGTCCTCCCAATATCCCTCATAATCAATGGTTATCCCATCCTGAAAATACTGTGTACCATATCCTGAATGTACTCCTCCACTCCATTCTCCCTGGTATTCCTTGCTTGCATCCCTCCGGTAACTGGTACCATGCCCCTGATAGTTGCCATCAGACCAATATCCGTCGTACTTCAAAGCTCCATTGTCCCAATACAGAGTCCCCCTGCCATCATATACGCCCTCTTTCCAGTCCCCTTGATACACAATTCCCACACCATCCGCAAGGTATTTTGTACCATAGCCGGAATACTTTCCGTCCTCCCATCCACCCTCATATTCCTTTGTACCATCCTCACGGTAGCGGATTCCGTATCCGAAATACCTCCCATTCTCCCAATAACCCTCATACTCCTTTGTTCCATCTTCCCGGCAATAGATTCCATACCCGGAGTATTTTCCCTCATTCCATCCCCCATCATACTCAGGCAGTCCATTTTCCCAGAATTTCGTCCCGGTTCCATGATAGCGTCCGGTCTGAGAAGAATATTCACCCTCATACCTTATGACATCATTTTCATAAAAGGAAGTCCCTCTTATGGGCCCGTTATCCTGATAAATCCCATCAAATTCCACATGTCCATTGGGATAATACCAGATAACCTGACCATGTAACATATTATCATAGAAAAGTGCCTCTACATATTCCAGTTCGCCCTCATCCTCATTCCACCGCCACCTTTTCCCATACCCATTTTTTTCCCCCTGAAAAAAGCCCCCTTCATACTTTTCCTCTGTCCCGTACAATGTCCCATATCCGCAATACTCTCCTCTGACAAAATCCCCTTCATAATACAGAGCGCCCGGCTTCCCAGCTTCCTTTTCAAATAAATACTCCATATCATACCGATATTCCTTTCCCTTTCCGTCCGGCAGATTGTCCTTGAACTCTCCTTCATAGACACACTCGAAAGACCTCATATGCGCCTGATTGCGAATGACATCTATATATTCATATTTTACGCCGTATCCGTCATACATATTGTTTTTGAAACCGCCATAATAAATCAGATTGCCCTGGTTATCAAAAAGTCTTCCGTCCCCCTGGGCGCATCCCCCCATGGTTTCCCCATAATATAACCTGACTTCTTCCGTGTCTGGAATTGGAATTTCCAGGTAGCAAAATTGCGTTTCTATGGTATGATGCAGTATCATTGATAGAATAAAACACTCTATCAATATCAGCGACCAGTTTCTTATCCCCCACTTATCATAGGTATCTGAAAAACAAACCGAAACCAGGGCCGTAGCTATCACAGACAATATAGCGGTAACTAATGTAATTCCCACAGGCCCTGACTGATCTACTAACTGATTAAACCTATAATGCCACCGCAAAAATTCCATAGACAGTACTATAAAAACTAATACATAAAACACAGCCGCAAGCACAAATTTACCAAACGGAAGCGTCCTTATACTCTGTCTCCAATTGTACCTGGTCCTTGGCGCAGTCCTCGAAGGCACCCTGCGGCACCCTCTTTCACGTATTTCCCTTTCCTCTCCACTCTGTGACATAAGAATTCCCCTTTCTTATCTCAATCGTTTCTCAACTGTATTTTTTTCCTTCCCCTACTCCCCTGCGTGGCCCCTGCGCCGCATTAGCGGCATACTTCCTCTGCACTGGCCTGTACATAAAAATAAGACCGCTGCATTCTGACGGTCGCTCCTCTTCCATTATTTTGACCGCATCCATGCATTGTTTTTAAACCTTCTTTTCCTACTACGACTCATCCTTGAGTCCTATCTATTATATCGACAATATTCCATAAAGCTTTATACTGTTGTGGTTTTCCGACATATACCTTCTATGATTTAAGTCGCTGCCAGGCGGCACTAAAGGGTGAGGTTCCTTCGGCGCACACACAGGAGAGACAAATTTCATTCGTAAGTAATCAGTAGACACTAAGTAGTGTCTCATGAAATTTGCTCCCGTGTACCTTCACAACCTCACCTGTTCTTAGCTGGACTTTGGGACGCCAAAAAGACGCATGGTTTACAATGACTGTTCCATGCGCCTTTACCAACGTGTCTATACTGCAATCTCACTTTAATATTTCATAGTTTCTTCTATTATATTAAATTCATAACCTCCTTTTCAATTTCTTCTATTCATCTGATCCCAATTCAGGAAAAAAGTGGATATTTCCTCCGCCAAAATTCGCCCCTTTTTTATCATTGTTATCGCATTTCTTTTTGTGGTTTCCCTTGCCGTTTCCCTTGCCCAATCCTTCGCATAGTTTCTGATAATCTGCTCATCATCAAATAAACTCATCATAGTCGTCACTACCTCCACTTCCTTGCTGCTTAAATACTGTTTTAAGATGTTCCTGTCCTTGCAAATACGAATTGTTTCAGTAACTGCCTGTTTCGTTAATCCATGTTGTTTTATCTGTTCATTTAATACTTTGCAAAAAACAATATACTCATTGAGTATATATCTATTTTACCAGAACCCATGCATGGGTGGCTATCGTTTTTTGAATTGAAATTGCCGCACTTTCGATATGTGGTTTCTACATCTTCAAAATATTGTGCAATAAGATTCTTTTCCATGAAGCTTATTATACACCATTTATTTCATTTGTGGGAAACTGATTTCCGTGGTCATAATAAAATCCATCCTTTCTTTTTTGAGCGGTCTGTGGTATAATTCCTAAGTGAAATATCATATTCAGGGCAGAAAGAAAGAGCAACTTTCTACAAAAGATAAAGCGGGCCTGGTTCGCATAGACCAGGGCGTTGAGATGGGCGGAGATGGTAAAGACCACATGGAAATAAGGCGCATCAATGACCTCAGCCTTGCGGGCGTCAATTCACAGCTCTTTCAACAATGCCTGGCAGTTGGGACAGTTACGGTTGCGGCAGGAATTTAATCAAGTCATGGGAGGTATAGGGATATGGACAATGAAACAAGAGAGTTATTTAATGCCATAGTAAAAGAGATTGACAGAGTGGAGCAGAAACTATACGGGAAACTGGATGATATTAACAACAGATTGGACACAATGCAAAAAGATATTAATATATTAAAAGCCCGTAATGATTATCTTGATTTGTATGCACTCTATAATCAATTAGAAAAACGTATGACTGAGTTAGAAAAGAAAGTATCATAGTAACACCCGCATAACCACAATCACATAACGATACACCACAAACAAAAAGTGTAAAGCCTATTGAGTTATCAAGGGCTTTACACTTTTGTTTAGGAGGGTATAGGTTATGGCAAAATATTTTAAAGGCGTGAAGGTCATCTTACAATGACAACATGTATGATTGGGAAAATGATAAGGCATTACGTGAAGCGCTGGAAAAGATTATTACCTTTAAAGGGATTGAAATCGAGATTACGTGACAGCACAGGAGGGCGCCCTTAGACCAAAGGCGTTGCCCGAGCCGAACGTAATCCCCCATGCCCCGGACGCCGTCCCTTGAATCAAAGACCCCGCTGCAAGCAACGGGGTATCAAGCTTGCAACGCCCCAAGGGGCGGGGTATTTGACCCTCGCGGCATTCGCCAACTGTCCGTGCAAGCACGGCCGCTTGGCTCATTGCCCGCGGGAATAAACAAAGCATCTGCAAGCCACTTGGCACTATGGGGTAAATAACACAAGGAAGATATATCAAAAATTCACAAAACAAGCGTTTCCATACTCCTATTTATAACTGAATGGAATATTGAAAATTCCTCTGACTCTATATTGCATATACAATTGTCTCACAGGGACTCATCTGATAATGTCTGATATACAATTTATAATCATCATGCAGTGATAAAATATACTCCAAAACCTCAATAACATCTTCCGGCTTGTGGTAGATACAGATTGCAAGCCTGGGCCTGCATGTCCGTATGGTTCGTGCCGCACCCTGCAAAGCCTTGAGTTCCGCCCCTTCCACATCCAGCTTGATAAAAGTCACTTTCTCATCACCCACCACATCATCAATTGCGGCTGTGGCAATCTTGATAACATTGGTGTCCTGTCTTCCATTTTCAGAATCCTGTTCCCCAATTTTGGAACCCTGCCCGCCGCCTGCCTCAAACGAAAGCTCCGTGTCACAATCCCAAAGCCCCTTTTGGTATAACTCTATATTGGCAATGCCTTCTTCCTTACACTTTTTCAGACATTTTTCGTAATTTTCTCCATCCGGTTCAAAGGCGTAAATTTTGTGGTACTTCCCCTGACACCATTTGATAAATTCCTTATCCGTGCTGCAATCATAGCAGCCCCCATCTACAAATACCTCTCCCTCCAGGGGTGACATTACTTCCGAATCAAAATACTGGGCAGAATACAAAGAATCCGTAATTATCCCCAGATTAATAATTCTTTCCTCAGCAAAACCATGCCCTCTTAAGAATTCCACTATTTCTTCCTGATATGCGGAAGTATTGACCGCCACGTAAACGTCCTCTTTTTTTCCTGCCAACTCCTCCGGCGACATCACCGGGATTCCCTTCCAGCCACTTTTCTGTTTATGTATGTCTTTGTCACAGAGACGACGCACCGGGAAATCCGGATATAACCCCAATAAAATCAACAAATCATTTCCTGCCCCCCAAATCACAAGATCGTCCACATGTTCCAGACATTTCTGAACCGCTGCGTCCAATTCTTTCCTCTGAGGCAATGACATTATGATTCGATTGATATAATCATAGTCCCCTGTAAGGGCATAGAGAAGCCTGTTGTCAAATAAAAACCTTGATGTATCATCTTGGAGATGTCCCCGGATTTTTTTCACTACATTGCTGAATTCCTTCATGATACGATTCTCCTTTTCTGCGCTGCCTTTTGCGCATAGCTTTTATACAAGTTCTTTCATCCATAAGATTTTATGCCTGTCCACTCCCAGTTGAACCAACATCTCACGAATACTGTCAGCGACTTCTTTCTTTGCCACCGCAATAATCAGCTGTTCATACTTCCCTCTGAGAGCGTCTTTGGGATCTGACACCGGCAGTCCCTCTTTTTGACATTCTTCATAATTCTGATCCAGCCATAGAACCACCTGCGAATGGTAGCGGACGCCCTGTACTTTTTCCTTTCCCGTAATTTGGCGATAAAAACGCCTGCCAACCTTCCCGGCTCCATAGATTGCTATTGTATTTGCCATATAATCATGGGCGCAAACCATTTTGCCAGGCGTTTCATGGCAAATTGCCCTATATATTTTTCGACAGGCCCTCCCATACCAGGAGTCATGATATTTCACATACCAGTCTATTTTTCTCTTCTGCTTTTCCGTACACCGCTGCACAGAATAATTCAAATCAGAGCCTTTATAATAACATTCCGCCGCTTCCCACTCCCGATACCAGTATATCTTCCTGATTTCCTGATCTGTGAGCTTAGGCGCAAAGGACATGGTCTGTTTTTCCCTTCCGGTCAGCATGTTGGGGATATCCCCCAAATAATCTAATAACTCTCCATCCGGGGTATAAAACATATACTCAAAGTACTTGCCTATGTGATCCAGCCCGTTATCCAGCGTCGGATACCTTGTCAATGCTTTGTCATATATTTTCGCAAATTCTACCGCTCCACGAATAAACTCCTTTACCCCATGTCTCACTATGGCCTCGCCGTCCACTTTGGCAAAAACCGGATTCACAGTTCCATCTTCCCCTTCCATATAGCCTGTTGTCTGTTCGTGGGGTGCTCTGCACATCATTTCCAGCAAAGTATAATATGGAACAAACATGGGATAAAACACAAAATACTCACACTCCGCTCCCTGTGCGCAATCCCTCCGGTAAAAATAATTCTTTACCCTTCCGGAATAGAACTGTTTCATTACTTTCGCAAGACATTCCTGGGTATATCCGGAGCCTGCAAGATCCACAAAGGCGAAATTTTCATCCGACGTGTCGACTTCCTGTTGAAGATAAGCAACGAGCAATCTCTTTTTTTGAGAATAGACCTCTCTTAACAATGCTGTGAACTCCGGCAGCCGAAGCAAATATCGCAAAATGGAGTCAACATTGGAAACCTTCCAGCGCTTCTTTCCGTCACATAGTCCGTCCGGCATGTATTTTCTTAGCTCTTCTTCCGGAATCTGCAGGAAATCTGCCAGATCTGCCACACCACCGATTCTGGACTGAAAGGACCTGACATATGTATCCATGATCTCTCTTTCCAAATTCTCACCATCAGGAATCCTCCATGCCTTACGAGATCCATAGACATACCTTATTGTAAAGGACAACCTCTTAATTTTTACAAGTTCCTCAGCCATTTCTTTCAAAATGTAACCGTCTCTTGCTATAAAATAAAGCCTCACTATCCCCCTCTTCTCCGCGTCTTCCAACAGCCATTTCACATAGGGATATAACATTGCGCCGCCAACACCACTCCCCAAAGCATAAACGGTCCCTTCCCTAACATTCCTTGCCAATTTCGCGCATCCTGCCAACAATTGTTTCTTAGGACTGTTTTCTCCATTTTTCAGGTATATCTTCTCTATCTCCAACAATTTTGGTCCCTGATATAACTCACAGGAGATACCCAATTTTGTGGGAATCTGAACATCAGAATGCTCATTGTCGCCCAAATGCTTCCATTCAGCATACCGAAGCCCCTCCCGTTCTCTCACATACTTGAAAAGATTACCTGAATATTTATTCTTTCGCTCCCCCTCTGACGAAACATAGAGAGGGACCGTCTGAAAAATATCGTCCACCTTAACCAGCATCCGACGTATGGTATCCGCATCCAGGTACATATCAGAAATCAACAATACCTTCTTCCCATCTGAAAGAAATTTCTTCACATGTGATATATTTTCCTGTATCCCATAAACATTTTCAATCTCTGTCTGCCTTTCCAATGTCTCCAGAAATACCGCTTCTTCCTCCAATATCTGGTGCTCTAATACCAATACCTGATATATCTGCTCCAAAGTGACATCCTCAATACCATTTCTACAATATGTATTGCGGGCCACTTGCTCTGCTCCAATACGAAGTTCAACAAAATTATCCTTGACAAATCCACTTATTCCCGGATGTTCCCGAAGCAATTCCCCCATAATCGCGAATATCCCATGGGGTGTGGCAGTACTCCTGGCAATCAAAGTATCAAATACATCGAATGAATATACCACTTTGGATCTCCCTTCTAATCCAATATTCTCTCTTAAATCAAAGAATGCAATTTAAACAAGAAAACTCATTTAACGTCACGGTAATATTTTCTATACTTTCTTCTGAAACACCCAAACCTAAAAGCTGTTTCCACAATTCCTGTGTATTACCGGATTTGGCAATTACAAAATATCCGTCAGCATATTCCTTTACAGCCTGTTCTATTGGCCTGACAGAAAAATGATACAGCATTCCACCCCATTTTGATTCATCGTTATCACAAATTGCCACTATACAATTCCTATGATTTAAATCCAAAAAATTAATTACATGCCTTGCCTTTACGCCGGCACAGACCAGCACTACCTTTCTGCCCTGTAAATGATTAAGCCATTTTATATATTTTTCTTTTTCATATTCTTTTTGGAATTTCATAAAATCATAATATGAGCGAGGATATCTAAGAAAATAGCGCACCTCCCGATACAGCCATTCTTCCGGTTGCGCAGCCGTGAAATATTCCTGCTCTATTTCAAAAGCCAACGCTTCCCGGTACATATCTAATATTTTCTCAGGTTGTACATCCTTCCATTCTTTGTCCAATATTTTTTTTAGTTGTTCCTGAAATTGAAAATAAAACTTCTTAAAGTAAGCAGCAGAAAATACCTTCGTTCGTTCAAAGTTTTTATCCATAAATTCTTTGATAAACCGGTACTCCCCATACATCAATTCCAATCCTTTGGCGCTATATGTAGACGCCATAGGATTATCTCTTCGATACCAATAACGTGCCTCTTTAATATACATTACCCGTTGTGCCATACAAATTGTCTGATATTTAAACCCATTATCCTGAAAAGCCGCCCCTGGTGTATCATGAAAGGCAATCCCATTCCGCATGAGAAATTCCTTCTGATAAATACCTTTCCAGTGAAAATCATCACACACAATCAATTCCGGATAGTTCTGTGGATTTATCACTTTATAATATAGCATTTGTGCCCCTGGTATATTCAGCTTAACCGTCGAATATCTTCTATCCTTTCCGGCTCCCTTGAACACTTGAAAATCACCTTTCACCCAATCTACCTGTGACTCACTGGCCGCACGGTACAATTCCTCATACATTTCCGGTTCCACATAATCATCCGGCTCCACAATACCAATATACTCTCCCCTTGCCGCCCTAATACCCTGATTCATACTATCGCCATATCCTGTGTTCTCCTTATTCAGGATGTTTACTCTGGAATCTAATTCCGCATAACTCTCCAAAATTTTTGGAGAACCATCCGTAGAGCCGTCATTTACACAGATAACTTCTATATCCTGTAATGTCTGGGATAAAATGCTATCCATACATTCGTTTAGATACTCTTTAACATTATAGACCGGAACAATTATTGATACTTTCGGCATGGCTTCCTGTCCAATCCTTTCTGTCGTTTACATACTTCCTTATAAAATTCTATATAACACAAAATCAAATACCCGTCCGTCATTTTTTGTAGACTGTTACCCCATCCTTTATAGTTTCCATCACACAGATATTTTTTATATCCTCTGGCTTTAGTTCCAGCGGAGACTGGCTTAAGATGACAAAATCTGCGTTTTTTCCCTCTTCAATGCTGCCCTTCTTGTCTTCCTCAAAATATTGATATGCCCCATTGATTGTCACTGTTTTCAGTGCCTCATACACCGTAACTTTCTGTTCCTCACCGATCTTATTTCCCCTGCGGCTGACACGATTTACGGCACACCATATAGAATGCAGCATATCCGGCTTTGTAACCGGTGTATCTTGATGAAAAGTTACAGTAACCCCTCTGTCCAGGGCATCCCTGACCGGACTGATATGCCTGCCCCTGGTTTCGCCCAGGTTTTTCATATGGATGTCTCCCCAATACCACACATGACCTATAAATATGGATGCTATCATCTTCAGTTTCGCCATTCTGTCAAGCTGATCGTTTCTGACCGTCTGACAATGTATCATAACAGGGCGGATATCCTGCTGAACTTCCATATCTTTTGCGCATTTCTCATATGCCCTTAAAAATTGTTCTGACGCCGCATCCCCATTGCAATGAACAAGTATCTGTCTTCCCTCGTCCACCGCTTGTCTGACACATCGTTCCACTGTTCCGTCATCAAGAGTCGGATATCCGCAATAATCCTTTTCACCCCCCATGTAGGGTTCTGACAGCCATGCGGAACGTCCCTGGGGAGAACCATCCAATATCATCTTATAGCCGCCTATCTTCAAATGGTTTTCGTAGTTTCCGCAAAGTTCCTTATATTTTTGCGCAATTTCCGTTCCGTCCGCCGTCACCATAGGATATGCCACCACATCCAGCTTCAGCAGATCCATTTCTCCCATTTTTTTAAGCAGCTCTATGTTCTCAGCGGAAGAAGCACCGTCCTGGACTGTTGTAATTCCATTTTCCAGATAAATACGCTGCATTCCATCCATCACTGCCCCCATGTCCATCCTGACACGTCCCCATACCACTGCCTGCGCCAATCCAAGCGCCGCTTCTTCCAGATACCCATCCGGCTCGCCGTCTTCAGCTCTCCTTCCTATCATACCTCCCTCCGGCTCCTGCGTATCCTTACCGATTCCCGCAAGTTCCAGAACGCTTGTGTTCACACATGCCAAATGCCCTGATACATGCAAAATCATAACAGGTATCTCTCTGCTGACCCTATCCAGTACTTGCCTCCCGGGATGACTTCCTTCCTTCAGAAAATTATGGTCATATCCCTGGCCGATGATAACTCCTGTCTCAGAGATATGATGCTCTTTCCTGTACCCATCCAGCACTGCTACAATATCATCAAAGGAACCACAGTCGGACAGATCCGCAAATAATGCCATTTGTCCATTCATCACAATATGACTGTGCGCATCTATAAACGCTGGCATAAGACATCTCCCCTGAAGATTTATTCTTTCCACATTTTGTGAAAAAAGATTCTCCATACTGCGCAAGGTTCCAACACTTTTTATCTTTCCATCCCTGACCAGAACTGCTTCCGGCACGTATTCCGAGTCCTCCGTTCCTGACATGGTAATGATTTTTCCATTGTAATATACTTTATCCACTGCCCTTCTCCTTTTCCTCATTTCCAGCTATATGTTTTTCTTCCCCAGGACTTTGTCAATTTTAATGCCAGTAAATAGATAACACAGCATCCGGCCAATCCTGTCATTGCCGCCCCAAGGGACATACTCCCTGCCGCTGCCGCCAATATCATCATATAAACCGGTGTGGAAGCAAGCATAACCAGATTACAAGCCCCTAATTCCAGGTTTGTCGTCGTCCGCAGAGCCGGATCTACAATACGTACCAGGGAAATACCACTTGGCACAGTCCCCGTACAGGTTCCATATAGTCCCAGAGTCCTTTCAAAATCATGTGCTCCCCCAATTCTCTGCCCAAAATAAAAACAAATTCCAAATGTCACAATGGCCGTCACCAAAGAGACAAGAATGATCGGAAGAATCCATCTGCCCACAACCTTCATTGACACACCCATAAAAGAACAAATGACCAGATAATCGGCCGTCCAGCCCGTTATCCTGCGCTGCAATCCATCATCCAGCAAAAAATCTATCCTCAGCTTTCCCATAATCCATTTGAGAATATAAGCGGCATACATACCATTCATGAACATCAAACCACTCATGGATGTTCCTAAAAATCCCGGCAGATACGAAAAAATTTTTGAGATACCCACTGCCAGAATATAACAGACTCCTATGACCGCAAAATGAAACGCAAGTGTTTCCAGATTACTGCTGCAGGTTGTTTCTTTCAGTGTGTACTCGGCCTGCTCCTCTTTATTCATATATCCCTTTAAGAGTTGTGCGTCTATCTTTCCGCAGTGCCTTGCCAGTCCCTTTTTCACTCCATAGATAGCCGCTGGTATTCCTAT
>CAJUGT010000020.1:40506-42282 GCA_910586435.1 uncultured Acetatifactor sp.
TCCTATCAGAAATGCCACCAGAAAGCCAATGGCAGCAAAGGTGACTGCCACCATGGATGCGTCCTGCCATCCATATTGCTCAAAAAGGCCGCCATAGGCGGCCGCCTGACCTGGTCCCTGACAAAACGCGAACTGAATCAGCATCCCATATATTGCATCCATATCCACTGCTTTTCCTGCCAAAGCAATCACTGCCACCGCCAACATGGGAGTCAGGGCATAAAGCAGGCACCATATCAGCCCCAGCGCCACCGCTCCCTTAAAAATAGTAACGGAAGTCTTCCCCTTTTCACCTGTACCAGTAAGGCTTATGGAAATAAAGGAAATGGTAAACAGATTATTGACAATGGCCGTATACATCCCTGTATCCGTGCCTATCTCCAGACCGGCCCCAATGCTTATATTAAAAAAAAGGAATCCCATCATTCCCCCAATGACGCTTGCGGGCACCAGCATATTTCGCAAAATAGATACTTTTGAGCGAAGAAACACTCCGACACATAACATAACACCCGCCCAACCAAACGCCATCATAAAACTCATTTTTGCACCTCCATCTTCCAATAGCTTCCAAGTTTTTGGTCCACTTCTTCCGGCTGTATATTCACATATCCGCTCCAACTGGTAAAGGTCAACTCCCCAAAGTATATCTTATTATCCGGTGCGTATAAATCCACTCTGACCTGATCCATCCCCTCTGATAAAATCTCAGCTATTCGTATCATTTCCGCAAGACAATCCGGTTTCTCAAAAGGGGTATCCGGCATTGGCACCCCATCGTTCAGTTCACAGGGGATGAAATGATACCCGGCGTCATAAAAGCACCTTGCCGCATTCCCTTGATGTATGTTTTTAACTACCATAATCATACGTACTTTCCCGTCAAAGCAGAAAAATTTATAGTCGAATGTCTCCCCTTCCGCAAAGGCTTCGATAAACTGTTCCGCCAGAATACAGGGTTTAATATCACGGTAATGCAGTTCACAGCATGACTTGGAATAATCCCTGCTTAACCAATCCTGAAAATCCTGCTCCATCCGCCCAATATCCATCTGTTTTTTGTCCCTGACGATATAGTTCATGTCGCATCCATGATTTGTCTTCAGCACAAAGGAAGAGGGCAGTTTATCAAAGTCAATCTCCTCAAAACTTTCATACTTTCCTAATAGAGGAACCAAGTATGTATCCCCTATTTTTTCCTTCACATACTGCCGAACCAGATACTTATCCGTCAGAGTGGATTTTCTCTCATCTGCCAGATATACTTTGGCATATTGCATCTTTTCCGTGAAGGTATTCAGGGAGTCCTTGTGAATCCATTTACCTGTTTTACGATAATATTCAGCCCTGCTGAATTCCCACATATCCTCTATTTCAAATTCTGAAGCATTGTCCCTGTGAAATTCAAATATCTGCTCTTCCCGCAGTCCTGAACGAACCAACTGTCTGCGCATCTCATCCGCATGACGCAAGTTTGCCACAATATATATAGCCTCCGGAAATAGTTCGCTGGCCCTCTCAGGCGAATATATCATGCAGTTACGAAACTCTGTCCCTTGTTTCTCCTTGTCATTATCACAAAAGCAGATCTCTTTTTGAGGGAATTTCCTTACACAATACGAATGTGCCCATCCCCCAAAATTTCCTGCTCCCATAATTACGACCACCGGACTTGTGTTATCGCTCTTTAATTCTGACATATGCCTCATAATTTTATATCCGCTCCCTATTTAGTCAAGTCTTTTTTCCTTATTTTTCAAGGATTTTTTAGTTATA
>CAJUGT010000021.1:0-27770 GCA_910586435.1 uncultured Acetatifactor sp.
GAATGTCTGGACTATGGCAATCCCATATCCCATGTCATGCAGTTGGCATTGCAATGGTCAGGAATTGTAAGCGGCAAGATGGATGTTGACAAGATGATTGCTTTCTTTGACGGCTATTTGGAAGCATATGACAATTGTTTTCGGGGGTACAGTGATGTTGTTGGCGTAGCATATACCTGGGTTGAGTGGCTGGAATATAATATCCAAAGAGCTTTGGGAAACTGCATGGACGAAGCAGAAAGACAATTAGGCATTTCCGAGGTGTATAATACGATGGATAGACTGAAGTATATCCATAAAACAGTACCTCAGATCAAGGAAGCATTGGATGTTCGTCTGCGAAAAATAGATGTAAATGTCCATGACTCTTAATGTGACAGCCCCTTTTTCAATGTTTGGTGGGATTGGTAAACTGTGATACCGTTTTTTCTGATGTGTGTACTCATATTTTTCTGTATACTTGTCATGTATGCTTTTAGCTGAACCATGAGGGGGCGTCGGCAGGGAATTTCCCTCTGGGGGTGCTGGCATACCATCTGTTGTAGAATTTTGTAAATTCTGTATGAATCGGGCGGCTGAATAACGAACTGCAACATTGTTATGGCTTTTGGCTTACCAGACATCTTGGGAAAATATTAAAATAATTCCACCGTATTCCTGTATGGTTTCACTGTCAGGAGCAGAACTGTCCATCAGCAATTCCGCATAATCCTTAATTGGTGAAAGTTACATTGCGGATACAATTTTGATGATGAAGAGAGGAAGTTTTCTTATACAGGAGCCAATGAGTGTGGTTACAGACGGTATCATCGTAATACTGGCTATCTGCATTGTGGTTGCCCCTGTCTTTTCCGGTGAATACCACCGTAAGGGCTGTCTTGTATGCTTTTTTTACAGTAATTATGCTGCTGCTGGCAGGATTAGGGTTTAAGTAAAGGCGGGCGTGAATAATTTCATATTTCATTGGATTGACTTGTCAGAGGAGAATGTATGCCAAATGTATCCAATATCTGCAATTCGCAAGAAATGATAATACAGATAGGAAAATCTGTTGTATAATAAACTGGGATGCAAGCTGAGGAATTTCAAACACCCTCTGGCGGGCGGAGGAAACTCTGTTTGCTTATGTAAGCTGATTATATCTGGCAGGAGAAATCCTGTTGAATAAGGTCTGGCCAAACCGAGTATCAAGCTGAGCCTGTTTTACAGATAAGCAGGAATGTAAAGTGAAAAGCTGTGTGCCTTAATAGGGTATGTGTAGTTTTGCGTTGGGGTATGGGGAGTCCTCCCCATATCTGCGAAGGAACTGTCAAAGAAGGTAAAAAATGAATCATCTGCAACTGATAGAAAAGGTATTGTATTACATTGATGAGTATATATATGAGGAACTGAACTATGAGCGTTTGGCAGAGGTGTTCGGGTACTCCTCTTTTCATTTCCACAAGATTTTTTCATCCGTAACAGAATTAAGCATAGTATATACGAAAGCGCCGTCTTGCCATGGCACATAAAAAACTATGTGAGACAAAAGAGACAGTAGCGGATATTTGTTACAGTGTTGGTTTTAACAGTATTCAGACTTTTCATCGGGTGTTTAAGGATACTTTCGGAACGCAGCCGCTTGCGGTAAGGGAAACGCAGGCAAAGATTACATATCGCAGTGTGGAAGAAATCATTACAGGATATTTAAAACGAGTTGCGATAGAGGGCGCGTTTTCCGTAGAACCACGTTTGGAAGATAGAGATGAATTTGTAATTGCCGGATACAGAAAGCATACCAGAGAGGGTTCTGATGCCATAGGAGAGTCGTGGTATGAGCTAAAGAGCAACCTGGATGCCATTGAAAGAAAAAATGAACATACCATGTATGGTTTTGAAGATTATTCGGAGGAGTTTACTTTTGAGCCGTTAGCGTTTTATTATATGGCCGGAGTAGAAGTGGACAAGAATACAATCCTTCCGGAAGGTGTATACCGCAGGGTGGTGCAAAAGGCAAAGTATGCGGTGTTTACAGTGAATGGCAATAACGCCAAGGGAGAGATTTGGAAAGCGCTCCATTATATTTATCTTGTGTGGCTGCCAAATTCGGAATACTGTATTGATGAAAATATGTTATTTGATTTTGAATATTATGATGAGCGTTGGGATTGCCAGCTTGGAGCAGCACAAATGGAAATCTATATACCTGTAAAGAAAATGGGAGGATAGGATGAAGAATTCCCTGAATCAGATAGAAAACTATGTATATGAACGGAGATATAAGAATATTGACAATATTTTGATTACGAAAAATGGACAGGAAGTCTATTCAAAAAATTTTAACAAAGAGTTCGACGGAAAAAAGCATCCCATTGCCTCTGTTGTAAAGAGTATTATTTCCCTGGGAACGGGAATTGCTGTTGACAGGGGATATGTGAGACTGGAGGACTGCATTTGTGAATATTTGGGAGAGTCGTTTAATACTATGACCACAAAGGCGCATAGAAAGATTACAATAAGAGATCTATTGACGCTTTCCTCCGGAATTTATTGGCAGTTTGGGATTCACGCAAGTCAGCCCCTTTGGTCAGCCGTGGAGGCCGAGGAAGATTGGCGCCGGGCAATCTTGGAGCTTCCAGGCGCATATACGCCGGGAACGAAATTTTATTATAAAGAGGCTGATGTTTATCTGCTGACCCAGGTGTTACAGAAGGTGACAGGGCAGTCTATCGAAAATTTTATTTCAGAGAACCTATATCAGCCGCTTGGAATTGTATGCCAAGGGGTTGATAATGATTTTGGAATCAGAAACAATAATATGACAAACATTGGTATGCTGACAGCACAGGAGATGGCGAAGATAGGAAATCTATGTTTAAACAGAGGAGAATATCAAGGACAACGAATCATTAGCGAAGGGTATCTAAAGATGGCGACAGCAAAACAGATTGCTGTCAATGAGTTTGTAAAGTATTTTGGAATGCGGGAGTATGGCCTTTTGTGGTGGATTCATGAGGATGCCTGTTTTGCCAGAGGCTTTGGGGGAAATGAGATAGCGGTTTTTCCGAAATACGGATTGGTTGTGGTAATTCAGGCAACGGCGAAAAAAGTATCAAAAGAATATTTGGATGTGATATATGATGTGATTTTAAAAGATGAATCATTGATATGGCAGGATAAAGGAGAACGGTAATATGAGCGAGGACATGCTTCGGATCAGGACCGCGTTTACGAATAATTTAAAACACATTGATGTTGATATACCGTTAGGGAAATTGACCGTAATTACCGGTGTGAGCGGTTCGGGGAAGTCCAGTCTGGCATTTGATACGATTTATGAGGAAGGCAGACGCCGGTATCTGATGTTTAGCGGCTTGGAAACGGAAACCAATCAGACTTACGGTGAGATTACAGGCTTGTCCCCTACGGTTGCATTGGAACAAAGGGTGATTCGGCAGACAAATATAAGAAGTACGGTGGGAAGCAAAAGTCAGATGATACATGGACTGGCGTATCTGTATGCCAAATATGGAGAGTATCATGGAATGGGCCAAAACACAATCTCAGGTTTGGAGTATTTTAATCGGAACACAACAAAGGGGATGTGCTTGCGCTGCATCGGACGAGGGTACATTACGCAGATTAACGGAGAGAAGATGCTACAGCCTTACAGTCAAAGATTAGCGGAATTGTTTCAGGGAAAAATCGTAAGGAAAAAGGAGTATGTGAGGCAGCTTACGCTTTTTTGTACAAAACATCAGCTTGATTTTGAAACGAGAATACAGGAACTGAGTGATACGCAAAGGAATGAGTTGATAAACGGAGACGCAGCAATCGGTTTTGACGGTCTGGAAGCCATATTTCGGGATTACACCGGGGATACTATGTTTTCAAAAGGAAGAAAACATAGTGACATTTATGGAATGTACACAAAAAGATGTGTATGCCAGAAGTGCAGAGGGTATGGTCTGGGAGAAAAAGCATTAAACACCTATATGCAGGGAAAACATATCGGAGAGCTGGCAGAATTAACCATAACGGAGCTGAAGGCTTTTATTCAAAGCCTGCCCATGAACGAAGACGGAGTGATTCAGGGAATGGTAAAGAAAGCCGAACTGATGGAGGAAGTAGGGTTGTCTCATTTATCATTGGGGAGAACCGTACCGACATTAAGCGGAGGAGAGGTACAGCGACTTTTTCTGGTCAGCTACTTGATTACGAATCTGCAATCGCTGATTTTTGTCTTTGACGAACCCACCATAGGGTTACATGAGATAGAAAAACAGAGACTCATTCAGGTAATTCGGAAATTGGCTGAGAATCATAACACGGTAATTGTGGTGGAACATGATAAGAACTTTATGGAACAGGCGGATTATATTGTGGATATTGGACCGGGTGCGGGAGAATATGGCGGACAATTGATGTTTCAGGGGAGCTATGAGCAATTCTTATGCTGTAAAGATTCCGTCACATCCTGTTATTTGAACAGTTCCTGTGAGACGCAGACAAGTGCCAAGAGCCGGAAGGTGGATTTGAAGTATGCGATAAGGTTGGAAAATATAACAATACATAATCTGCAATCCGTTTCCGCCACGATTCCTTTGGGGGTTATGGTGGGAATTGCGGGAGTGTCGGGCAGCGGCAAATCGAGTTTGATCTCGGATGCCCTGGTTCCTGTATTGAAGAAGAATCTGCGGAATCGCTTCGTTGATTTGTCTGCGGAAGAAGAGGAAGATTTAGAAGAAGGCACAGGATTGGGGAATGTGGATATACAGGGCATTGAGAAAATAGAAAAATGTATTATTGTGGATCAAAAACCGATAGGAAGAAAAAGTACATCCACACCAATCAGTTACCTTGGGGGATTGGAAAAAATCAGAGAATTGTTGGCAGACACATCCTACGCAAAGAAGCATGAGTATGGAAAAGGGCTGTTTTCTAAGAATTCTGAAGGGCGTTGCCTGTGTTGTCAGGGTTTAGGACAGATTCCCATTGACATTGGGCTGGGAAATCAGCTATTCTTACGGTGCGAGGACTGTGATGGGACGGGATATGTCTCGGAGGCGCTTGAAGTATACTATAACGGGAAAAATATTTATGAAATCATGCAGATGTCCTTTGCGGAAGCGGAAGATTTCTTTAAGCAGGATAAAAAGTTGTCGGCGCTTATGACAGTCATGGCTCGGGTTGGTATGGGTTACATGAAGCTTGGGCAGAAGACTACAGCCATCAGCGGCGGTGAAGCCCAGAGGATTAAGCTTGCGAAGGAATTGAGTCAGTCCACAAGGGGGTGTTTATTTATTTTAGATGAGCCTACCACCGGATTGTCATTTCGGGATACCCATCATTTGATGGGGTTATTGAATGACATTGTTGACACAGGAAATTCCATGATTATGATTGAACATGACACGGATGTTTTAAAAAACTGTGATTATTTAATTGAACTTGGCCCCGGTGGCGGAACTGCCGGAGGAAGGATTATTGCTGTGGGGACTGTCAAGGAGATAAAGAAAAATCCGGATTCTGTGATTGGGGGATATTTATAAAGGAAGATTTGGAGGAGATACAATGATTTTAAGTGTTAGCCGCAGAACGGATATTCCCAATTATTATTCCGAATGGTTTCTGAATAGAATCAGGGAAGGGTATTTATATGTACGCAATCCTTTTAACACACATCAGGTTAGTAAGATTATTTTATCTCCGGAAGTTGTGGACTGTATAGTATTTTGGACTAAAAATCCAGAACCAATGTTTGCAAGGTTGGATGAATTAGATGCTTATCATTATTATTTTCAATTTACACTTACGGGCTTTGGCAAAGACATAGAATATAATGTTCCGCATAAAAAAGAAGTTATGATTCCGATATTTCAAAAATTGTCACATAAAATTGGTAAGGATAAGGTGATATGGAGATATGATCCAATTATTTTTACAGATAGATATCCTCCGGAATACCATGTAAAGGCGTTTGGCCAGATTGCGAAAGAATTGCAAGGGTACACATCCAAGTGTGTTATTAGTTTTGTAGATATGTATACTAAAAATACAAAGAACATGAAAGCATTGCATTCTTTTTTTCTGACAGAAAAGGATTTAATCACCTTCGGCAGGGAAATTGCTTTCATTGCGGGAAATCATGATATTAAAGTTGCCACATGCGCGGAAACTGTTGATTTATCTCTTTGCGGTATAGAACATAATTCTTGTATTGACAAAGAATTAATTGAGAAGATAATTGGGTGTAAAATCCATGCCCAAAAAGATAAGAATCAGAGAAAAGTGTGTGGCTGTATTGACAGCATTGAGATAGGCACATACAATACATGTAAAAATGGATGTGTATATTGCTATGTAAACCATAGCCAGGAAAGTGTTTCTCAGAACTGTAAACTTTATGACGTTTATTCGCCTCTTTTATGCGGAAGAGTTACAGAAAATGATAAAGTCACAGAGAGAAAGGTAAAATCATTGAAAGAAAAGCAGTTGACTATTGGGGATATATCATAGCATCAAATCACAATCGCCATTTATGGAGGTAATCTATGAATATTAGTATTGAACCTATATTGATTGAACAAAAATCTGTTTTTATTCAGATGATGGAATTATTTAATTATGATTTTTCAGAGTTTTCTGATAATGATATAAATGAATATGGATATTTTGGTTATCCACGTATTGATGACTATTGGAATGAGGAAGGAAGATATCCCTTCTTTATCAGAGTTGATGGAAAACTTGCAGGTTTGGTTTTGGTAAGGTCCTGCTGTGAATATAATGATTTGTCTGATCCACACAATATAGCAGAATTTTTTGTCATGAAAAAATACCGTCGTAAAGGGGTCGGCAAGACTGCGGCCAAGAAAGTCTTTGATATGTTTCCTGGCGGATGGGAAATAGCGCAGTGGTTAAATAACCTGCCTGCTCAGAACTTTTGGAAACAGGTTATCAGCGAGTATACAAATGAAAAATATGATACATTTACCATAGCAGAAAAAGATGTGGTTGGATTCACATTTTACAATTCACTTTGATAAAAATATCTATGTAACTTCGCAGTGCCTAATGTATTCAGACGTATCAAGAATGAATAATGAGCGTTCATTACTACCGCACACTTTTTACGGGGGACAATATTTTGCAAAAAGTTATCCCCATTCAGATATTGTGCTTATAGATGGGAAAAATAGTTCATAAGGATTATGATTCAAGTGAGGTTATTGGATGGAGGAGAAGATAATTTTTAGTCCTGGTTCTTTTTTTCATGGGACAAAGGCAGATTTAAAGATGGGTGATTTTCTGACAAAGGGGTTTCTGTCCAATTATGCGGACAGGAGGGCGAAGTATGTTTATTTTGCGGGGACATTGGACGCAGCGATTTGGGGAGCGGAATTGGCGGCCGGGGATGGCCCGCAGAGGATTTATGTTGTGGAGCCCACGGGAGAGTATGAAGATGACCCAAATGTGACTGACAAGAAATTTCCTGGAAATCCCACAAAATCTTACCGCACACAGGAGCCTTTGCGGATTGTCGGAGAGGTAATCGGCTGGAAAGGGCACACGCCGGAAGTCTTGCGGAACATGAAGGAACATCTGGAACAGCTGGAGCGTATGGGGATTGGGGCAATTGAATAGTTAATATTGTCAAGTATGCGGTTTCACTATGTATACTGCCACTGAATGAGAGATTGGCGGAACGGTTACGTCAGGCAGGGCCAATCAAAGGAAAGGCGGAAAATGTTATGAGATGAAAAAGGCAGCTGATAAGACCTGTTCCCTGTCATCATTTGGGTTATCCATGATTCTTTTTATATCAGTCAATGGAATATCCAATTCTCTAAAGAACATAATTTCCCGCAGTTTTTCCAACGCCTTGCTGTCATAAAGCCGATAACCGGTTTTCGTTAATTCTGTTGGCTTTAATAAACCGATTTCGTCATAATACCTTAATGTCCTTATGCTTACCCCTGTGAGCTTTGCCACATCTTTTACGGTCTTCATTGGTTCCTATTCCAGTTCCGTCTCTTCACTACGGTGCCCTGACTAGGGAAGAAAGCTTCAGCCACTTTCGTGTCTGAAATTTCTTCCTTGTGTCTGAAAGACACATTGCGCCTCCGTTCCGAGACTGTTTTTAAATTTCCTCTTGTCATTTCTTAGCTGGACTTTGGTCTCATCATAAACCATTACGCTGCGGGAGAGTCAATCATAATTTTTGATTTTCGTAATTTAGTCAGTCATCTAAATGCTGCCTGTCTCCATCATTGCTTTTGTCAGCTGACCTGTTTCACATAATAGCATTTACGCTTAGGCGTGTCAACATTACTGCTCACTCGTCGATGCCGCAAGGCGTTTCGTGCGTTTTGGCATGATAACACAGGGCAGCTGAGCCCAAAATGGCTGCTTTTTTCCGTTTCTGTGTCCAAAGTCCTTTAAAAAGGGTGGTTACTGTGATTGGAGTGAACAGTAATGTGGCAACATTTTTGTTACGATTAATCATATACTTTATGATGACAAGTTGGTTAAAAAGTGATATAATCAGAGATGATTTTCAGTGTTCTCCATGTGTTAAGTAACTTACAATTATATTTTCCATTAAAAATCCGGCAAGAAAGATAATGTGCCCCTTTATTTGACCGGAGAAAATAGTATGAGAGAGGGCAGAATGATAATGCCTGTATCTGTGGGGGCGCATCATTCCTTTGTGGATGGACAGTGTATCGGGAAATTTGTGGAGGAACTGCGGAAATTCAGAACGAATAATTGATATTTATGAATGAATACTAGAAATTTATGAATGCAAATTAGAAAATTATGAATGAATACTAGAAAATTATGAATGCATAATAGAAAGTTATGAATGCATATTAGAAAATGGGAAGAGGAATTCAAAGTCAGTATTTTGGCAGCAGGTTTTCAGAAGTATGGGCATGAGAGGCGGACATTTGAATGGCAGAGCTGCGGCTGAAGTGATTAGCATTGTGTATGGGCAGTTCATTACAATAAACTCGGAGGTACATATGAAATGAATGTGGAATATAAGACAGGGAAAGACCTGCCCTGTGAAGAGTTGTATCAATTATTTTTGGCAGTGGGCTGGGCCAAGGAAGAAACGACGACGCAGGATATGATAGATCATTTTAATGTTGGTTTCCTGAATTCAACATTTGCATTCTCAGCATGGGTTGACGGAAAGTTGGTGGGATGTGTGAGAGTATTAAGCGACCTGCATTTTCGGTCGGTTATTCTTGATCTGGCCGTTTTGCCGGCCTTTCAGAAGCAAGGCATCGGAAGAGAACTGGTGCGAAGATGCAGGGCTGCCTGTGAGGGTTCGGAATGGCTGGTACAGACAGACAAGGCAAAAGGCTTTTATGAAAAAATAGGTTTTAAAGAGAATAAGGACTTTTTTTTAACAATTCCTTCTAAATGGTTTTAGTACCCAATTGCATGAATTCTTGAGCAATTGGATTGTTCTCACACCAGCACTGCTTTGTTGACAGTCAACGATATACTGAATCGTATGACAGAACTGAAAAATTTCCCGTTTTGCTTTAAACACCATGGCTCTGGGGCTGTCCAGGGCAGGAACAAAGACCGTGAAGCATGCACTGGAGACTTTGGATTCCTTGGCAGCTGCAAACAATTATGTATACTCCAGACGTGTACTGTATGGCGCATACCAGAATCGACTGGAGTACACCTATAATAATCTACAGAATACGGAAGCCGCCGATTCGCAGATAAGGGATACGGACATGGCAGCTAAGATGGTAAAGAAAGGCAGTCAGTGCTTACAGTTCAATATCAACCTCGTAATTTTGGTCAATCAGAATGTATTCCGCTCCATATTTGCGGCACTGTTCTAACATTTGAGCGTTATCATTCCGCACCATTTCAAGTGTACAATATTCATCGTCCCCCCGGTCTTCAATCAGGCTTGCGAATTTCCTTATATCATCAAAATGATTTTCGATATACTGCCCACTCATGACCAGGCAATAAAATCTTATGTTATCCTGATACTCTTTTTCAAAATCTTTAGCCCAGTCAAAGGGAATGTAACAGCCTTCCACGACAAGATTCTGGCCATTTTCAATGGCAGTCTTAATCATTTCACAGACAATTGGCCATAGATAATCCGTTAAGGCTCCGTCGTCACTCATGGGGGTAAGTGTGGTATGTCCACTGCGAATGAGTCCCATTTTTAAGTGGTCTATGGAGAGATAGGGATATTTATATTTTTCAAGCAGCTTCTGCGCAAGAAGGGTTTTGCCCGTATGGGAGGCGCCCATAATTAAAACAATCATATGAAGTTTTCCTTTCTTTGCGGGCTCTTTACGTCATAATTCATTGACTGCCGCAATCTGCCTTAATATGTAGTATAGTATATACACTGCTCTGGGAAATGGCAAGGAAATTATAAACAGATTTCGTTGAGAAAATGAGAAAAGTGTGATATGGTAGTTGTATTACAGCCTGTCACCAAGAGAGGAGAGAGCCAGACATGAATGATGCAATATATGTGAATGATAAAATGTATGTGGTCAAAAAATTATTGGGGAAGGGAAAGGGCGGATATTCGTACCTTGCGCAGATAGAGAACAGAGATGTTGTGGTGAAGCAAATACACCATGAGCCATGTTCTTATTATCAGTTTGGAGATAAAATGCAGGCAGAAATCAACGATTATAAGCGTCTGAAGGCCATTGGAATTGCCCTGCCTGAAATGATAGATGTGGATTTGGAAACGGAAAGAATTGTCAAGGAATACATTGAGGGTGATACCGTATATGAGCTGGTATCAAAAGATAAATTGCCGGAAGACTGTCTGCGCCAGGTAAGAGAAATGTGTCAATTGCTATACAAAGCAAAAACCAATATAGATTATTTCCCTACAAATTTTATTATGCAGGATGAGGTTTTGTATTATGTAGATTATGAGTGTAATGACTATATGGAAGAGTGGAATTTTGAAAATTGGGGCATAAAGTATTGGTCTAAAACGCCGGAATTTTTAAAATATGTTGAGGAACATTCATAGATGCCGGCGGGAGCGCAGGGGCATGGATTAATATTACAGTCAACAACTTAAGGTAGTGTCAAATGGGATATGAAAAAACAGCAACGGACCGGACAGGCCCCGGGAGGATTTACTGACGCGTCTGCGGCAGGAAATTCTCCCGGATTCAGGGGGCTTGGGAGGCAAGCTGCGGAACTAAATGGGAGAGTTTTGTAATGAAAAAAGTGATTGTCATAGGCAGCCCGGGAGCGGGGAAAAGTACTTTTTCGAGGAAATTACATCAGAAGACGGAGCTTACATTGTATCATCTTGATATGATCTGGCATCGGCCGGATAAAACCCATATCTCCAGAGAAGAATTTGATGCAAGGCTGGAAGAAATTTTACGAACTGACAGTTGGATAATAGACGGGAATTACGGAAGGACAATGGAGCGGCGCATGGTGTCCTGCGACACGGTATTTCTGCTGGATTACCCTTTGGAGGCATGTCTGGCAGGCGCTGAAGGACGTGTGGGGAATAAGCGGGAAGATATGCCCTGGATGGAGGAAAAACTGGATGAGGAATTCAGGCAGTTTATTTTGAATTTCCCCACTAAGGAGCTGCCGCAAATCTATCGGCTTTTGGAGCGGTATGGAGATGGACGGCAGGTGATTATTCTGCACTCTAGGCAAGAGGCGGAGGACTTTTTGACAAGAAGAATTGATGGAAGAATAGGATAGCTGCGACGCTATCTTATTTTTTTGCTTCTTTACCGTACATGAGCATTTATCCTTACGTAAATCTCTCACACCAGCACTGCGTTGCCGTCAGCTAACTATGCCACCGCATCGCTTCCTTCCTAAGCTTCGTTCTGACAAGGCAAGCAAACACTGATTACTTCAAAATGAATGCATGGGTGTACTGGCAAGCTATGAATAAGGACAGAAAATTGTTCTTGACTTTTGTACGAAATCATACTATAATGCGTAAGGTACGATTTCGGACAAAAAGGTTTTGCAAAACTGAACACAATAAAAGAGGTGACATATGCCAAAACGAATTTCCAAAGAAATGAAACGGTATAATTATCTGGTGGGCGAAATTGATGCTGTATATCATGAGGCATCTTTGAAGCTGGGACTTTCTGACAGCGCCATGAAGATTCTCTATGCCCTGTGTGACGCAGGGGAAGGATGTCTGCTTCAGGAGGTTTGTTTTTATACAGGACTCAGCAAACAGACCATAAATTCTGCCCTTCGGAAACTGGAAGAGGAAGGAATTCTATATTTGGAGCCCTATAACGCAAAATCCAAAAAGGTGTTTTTGACAGAGAAGGGAAGGAAACTGACAGAGAAAACGGCTTATCGCATTATTCAGGCGGAAAATGAAATATTTGAATCATGGAAAAAGGAAGATGTGGAACAATATCTGGACTTGACGGAAAATTATCTGCTTAGCTTAAAAAGAAAGGTCCAGGATATGAAATCGGTTGAAGCAGAAAACAGTGGGATGGAAGGGCCGGAAACCGGGAGACAGACTCAAAACGGGTGAACGAAAAGGAACTGGCATAGGAATAAAGGAAGAGCTGAACAGATGTGGAACATCAGAAATGGTACAAAAATAGAACAAAAATAGAACAGAAACGGAGATATGAATATATGGTAAAAATCATTACAATCAGCCGTGAATTTGGAAGCGGCGGAAGAGAACTTGGGAAACGTCTGGCAGATGTGATGGGATATGAGTATTATGACAGGGAAATTATTGCTGCCATAGCGGAAAATAAGGGTATGGATGAAGGCTATGTGGAGAAAATGCTGGAAAGCCAATCCTGGAAAAGCAGGGGGCTTCATTTCCGTAATTCTTTTTCCAGAACCATGACAATTGGCCAGACGGGGACGGATTTGCTGTTGGAGCAGAAGAAGGTAGTGGAAGAGATTGCCAAAGCGGGTAAAAACTGTGTGATTGTGGGAAGAAACGCAGATATACTCCTTGGCGGATATATGCCCTTTAAACTGTTTGTGTGCGCGGATATGGAGGCGAAGATACGGCGCTGTGTGGAGCGGGCGGAGGATGGCAAAGTATTGTCCCGAAAGGAGCTGGAACGGAAAATACGCCTGATTGATAAAGGAAGAATGGGAACTCGTGAAATTGTCACAGGCATTCCATGGGGGGAGAGGAGCGCGTACCATCTTGTTATAAATACATCAGGATGGGATATGAAGGAACTGACCCAATTGGCCGCAAAATTTGCGGAGACATGGTTTGAGAGGAGAGAAAATGATACAGTTATCGGATCACTTTAATTATAAACGTTTGCTGCGATTTACGTTTCCGTCCATTATAATGATGGTATTTACATCCATTTATGGTGTGGTGGACGGATTTTTTGTTTCAAATTTTGCCGGGAAGATACCTTTTGCCGCAATTAATTTCATAATGCCGGTATTGATGATATTAGGGTGTATCGGTTTTATGTTTGGCACGGGAGGAAGCGCGTTAATCTCTAAGACAATGGGAGAGGGAGACACAAAAAAAGCAAATGAGGTTTTTTCGCTGATAGTATATGTGTCCATTTTGCTTGGGATTCTTTTTGCGGTGCTGGGAGTCGCCTTTATTCGCCCCATTGCCATTTTGCTGGGGGCCAAGGGGGAAATGTTGGAGAATTGTGTGCTGTATGGAAGGATTATCCTGCCGGCCCTGCCGTTTTTTATTCTGCAATTTGAATTCCAGTGCCTTTTTGCCACGGCGGCGAAGCCGAATCTGGGCTTGTATATTACCGTGGCTTCCGGTGTTACCAATATGTTTTTGGATGCGTTGTTTGTTGGAGCATTTCGGTGGGGACTGGTGGGGGCGGCAGCAGCCACGGCGTTCAGCCAGTTTGTGGGAGGCATTTTGCCACTGATTTATTTCGGCCGAAAGAATACCAGCCTGATTCGCCTTGTGAAGTGTAAGTTTGACGGAAAGGCGCTTCTTAAGACATGTACCAATGGCGCTTCGGAATTGATGAGCAATATATCCATGTCCATAGTAGGTATGCTGTACAATGCGCAATTGATGAAATATGCCGGGGAAGACGGCGTGGCTGCCTATGGTGTATTAATGTATGTGAGTATGATTTTTCAAGCCATATTTATTGGCTATGCCGTGGGCGCCGCACCGGTGGTGGGGTACCATTATGGGGCACAGAACCGGGAAGAACTGAAGGGGTTGTTAAAACAAAGCATGATATTGATTGGCCTTTTTTCCATTGTCATGTGCATAGCCGGTGAGACGCTGGGGGGGCCTCTGTCCAGACTTTATGTGGGATATGATGAAGAACTGCTTAAGATTACCATCCATGCCTTTGCCATATTCTCCATATCGTTTCTGTTTTCGGGGATTACCATATTTGGCTCCTCTTTCTTTACAGCGCTGAATGACGGTTTGACATCCGCCTTAATTTCCTTCCTGCGTACTATGGTATTTCAGATTGCGGCGGTCATGGTGTTCCCCATACTTTGGGAGCTGGCCGGAATCTGGTGGTCCATTGTGGCGGCGGAGGTGATGGCAGTTATGGTGACAATTGTGTTGCTGTTTATGAAGAGAAAAAAATATCAGTATATATAATATTGATTAATAGGAACATTCCATATATACTGTAATTAGGGTTTGCCCGCCATGGGCCGGAAGGGGGGAAGAGAGTCAGGGGACTGAGAGGCAAAGTGTGCTAAAGCACACTGCGGAACTGGAATAGTCCAGCTAAGAAATGTCAAGAGGATATTTAAAACGGTCTTGGAACGGGGGTGCAATGTATCTTTCAGACACAGAGAAGGGTTTTCAGACGCAAAAGCGGCTGAATAATCCTTCCCTCATAGGGGCACCGAAGTGCAGAGAGCGGAACAAGTTCCCACAAGTGGGACAAATCGCCATAAATGGCGATTGGAATAGGAGGACATAATATATGAAAGTTTTATCAGTGAAAGATCCTGCGTTTCGGAAATACGGCAGGGTGATTACAAATGTGGATTTCAGCGGATTGGTGGAAGCTTTGGGGAAGACACCAGTTCCTGAAGGCGTGGTCTATGAACCCAGCGTAACGGAGCTGGAAGCCCTGCCTGTAAAACAGGTGGTTGAGCAGGTAACATATGGTGAACTGCCAATTCAGATTGGGTATTGTAATGGTCATAATGTGATGCTGAATGCTCTGGAGTACCACAGGAGTTCCGAAGTCAATGTGGCGGCCACGGATGCGGTGCTGATGCTGGGGATGCAGCAGGATGTGGAAGAAGATTTTACTTATGACACATCCAAAGTGGAGGCATTTTTGATTCCTGCGGGGACTGCGGTGGAGGTATACGCAACCACGCTGCATTATGCGCCCTGCGGCGTGGACGGCAAGGGTTTTCAGGTTGCTGTCATTCTTCCCAAGGGAACCAATTATCCTTTAAATGAAGCACATGAAAAGGTGGCGGATGGAAGCGCGAAAAATGAGGACGCATTGATTACCGCTGCCAATAAATGGCTTATCGGACATGCGGAGGGCGGACTGGACGAAGGAGTGTTCCTGGGATTAAAAGGCGAGAATTTGAAGTTGTCATAACATATAGTATTACAGGGGTGGCGAAACGGTTCCGGCCCTATGGGAGCAAATAGCCTTTTACAAAAAGCGCTCTTGAGGGTGCATAGAGATAAAGAACAGTAAGGGAGATGAGAGACAATGGCGCGAACATCTCCCTTTTGTGACCAAAATGCAACACAGAGACGTTGGCATACCAGTTTATTCCCGCAGGCAATGAGCCAAGCGGCCGTGCTTGCACGGACAGTTGGCGAATGCTGCGAGGGTCAAATACCCCGCCCCTTGAGGCGTTGCAAGCTTGATACCCCGTTGCTTGCAGCGGGGTCTTTGATTTGAAAAGTTACTAACAGAGGATAAATTAGGAAGTTTAGCAACTTAAGGAACAAGAATTTATACAGAAAATATTTTATAGAATATATATGTGTCAACAGAATGGTTTGATGAGAGCAGAAAAGATTTAGTTGAATGGTATAAATGGCATACATTATTAATGCTAATAATATTAGGGTTTTTGCAACTAAATAAGATACTGAATGTATGGGGTTTTTGATAGTTTGAGATGCGAAGTGAGGTGGAGGCCACAAAATGGCAGAGAGTCAAAATATAGAATGGAAAGAGTCGTGGCGTGATGAATATCTTAAATGGATATGTGGATTTGCGAATGCGCAGGGAGGTAAAATATATATTGGAACACGAGATGATGGAACGGTAATTGGGGTGAGTAATTCAAAAAAGTTGTTAGAAGATATTCCCAACAAAATTCAGAACAAACTGGGAATTATGGCAGATGTAAATTTGTTTACGGAAGGCGGATTGGATTATATTGAGATTGTCGTTAATCCATGGTCGTTTCCTGTAAATTATGATGGAGAATATCATTATAGAAGCGGCAGTACAAAACAATTGCTGCGAGGAAATGCATTAACTAATTTTTTAATGTCAAAGACTGGATTGAAATGGGATGCAGCAACGATATCCAATATTGAGATAGCTGATTTAGATCAGGAGAGTTTTGATATTTTTAGAAGAGAAGCACTACGAAGCGGAAGGATGTCAAAAGAAGATTTGGATATTGAGAATGCCGAATTGTTAGAAAAATTAGATCTTATATCAGATGGAAAGCTTAAACGTGCAGGCGCATTGTGTTTTTACCGTAAACCAGAAAAGATTATTGGTGGCTGCTATGTAAAAATCGGCAAATTTGAAGGCAGTGAGTTATTATATCAGGACGAAGTACATGGTTCTTTGCTTATTTTAGCAGATAGGGTGATTGACCTGATCTATTTAAAATATTTGAAGGCAGCAATTTCTTATTATAAAGAAACAAGAGTGGAGACATATCCTTTTGCTCGTGATGCCGTAAGAGAGGCTGTTTTTAATGCTTTGATTCATTGTAATTGGGCTGACAATGTTCCAGTACAAATACGTATTGAAGATGAGGCCATGTATATCAGCAACTGTAGTATGTTGCCCTTTGGTTGGACGGTTGAGACCCTTTTGAGTACTCATGTATCAAAACCTTACAATCCGGATATTGCAAGAGTATTTTATCGTGCAGGATATATCGAAAGCTGGGGACGAGGCATTCAGAAAATTCGGGATGCCTGCAAAAATCTTGGAGTGGACGACCCGAAGTATATTGTTCATGGAGAAGATATCATGGTGAAATTTACTGCTCTTCAGAATACTAAAGTGTCAGATTTCAAAGCCCCAAATGTCACAAAAGATGTCACAAAGGATGTCTCAATAGAAGTAAAAATATTAGCACTGATTAAAGAAAATGCATCTATTACCACTACTGAAATGGCAAAACGACTGTTTGTTAACAGGCGCACAGTTCAAAGGGGCCTGGATGTATTGAAGGGCAAAGGGAAAATAGAACGTAAAGGCGGCAAACGATACGGATATTGGGAAATTTGTGAGTAGCTTTTATGTTACAATCGTTTTGTTGTCGGACCAAAAAGGAAGGGACATGCCAAAGGTGTGTAATGGAGGAGGCAAATCGGAATATGGCGATAGATTTATTAGAGGAAGAAGAGTACCTGAAAGGCTTATGTCAGGAACTGAGGAAGGCAGCTGAAAAGCTTGTGAAGACGACGGAGTATTATTCGGACCATGCTCAGGAGGCAATGAAATATATATGGGAGAATCAGAGTGATTTCGATGGTGCCGAACTAAGATTTAATTTGGGCTCTCTGGACCAGACAGTGAATTCGGGAGAGCGGGCAGAGGTCAGGCTTCGTCATATTTTCAAAATGCTGGATTCTCCTTATTTCGCGCGGATTGATTTCCGGATGGCGGGGGATGCGATGCCTGAGAAAATTTATATTGGCAAGTTTTCTTTCTGGGATATGAGAAGCCCCTATATGGTATATGATTGGAGAGCGCCTATCTCGAGTATGTATTATGAATTTGAGAAAGGGGAAGCTTACTATGAAGCGCCCAAGGGGCGTATGGAAGGGGTAATTGAGTGTAAAAGGCAGTACAGAATTCAAAAGGGAATTCTGGAATATGCTTTGGAAAGTGATATCAGTATAGAAGATGAAATTCTGCAAAAGGAACTTTCCAAAAGCTCGGACCACAAAATGCGGGACATTGTGGGAACCATTCAAAAGGAACAAAACCGCCTGATACGGAATGAATCGGAGATATTGATTATACAGGGAGTGGCGGGTTCGGGAAAAACTTCCATTGCGTTGCATAGAATCGCTTATTTCCTGTATCGTTTTCGGGAGGAAATTTCGGCAGAAAATTTTCTTATTATTTCGCCCAATGGAATCTTTGTGGATTACATTTCCAATGTCCTGCCGGAACTGGGGGAAGAGAATATCCAAAATGTGGGGATGGATGATATTGCGGCCTTACAACTGCGGGAAGGGAGGAAGCTGGAACGCCCCAGGATAGAAGGCCCTAAAACGGAAAGCCTGAAGACAGGAAATCCCAGGTCAGAAAACCTGGAGACGGAAAGCCTGAAGACAGAAGGCCCTAAGACGGAAGGCCTGAAGACAGAAAGACATCTGAAGATGGAACATCTTTATCATCAAGCTGAGCGCTTCCAGATGGTGAGGGATGAAGCATGGCAGGAAAGAAATGAGTTTAAATCCATGGAGATATTTGTCCGCAGGCTGGATGAATACCTGGCACGATGTGATAGAGAAAATTTTGTTTGGGAGGATTATCCCTATGAAGGAGGCATCATAGAATCCAGTTTCATAAAAAAGCGTTATATGAGGCAAATGGGGCTTCCGGTCAGACGCCGTTTGGAAGATATTGCCATGGCCATGGCGGAGGAACTCAGAATCCAGAGGAAGGCAAAGGGCTTTGGCACTCACAAGAAAAATATACTGGAATGGCTTATGTCAAAATTTCGTTACAATGATCCCCTGGAATTGTATTGGAATTTTTATCGGGAAATGGGAAGGGAAGATTTATTTCTATGGGACGAGAGTAAGGAATTGGAAAGTGGGGATATTTTTCCCCTCATTTATGTGAAGATGTATCTGGACGGCGGTGTGGACAATAGAAAAATCAAGCATTTGGTTATAGATGAGATGCAGGATTACACCCCCATTCAATATGCTGTTCTCAATCGTCTGTATCCATGTGGGAAGACCATTTTGGGAGATTTTTCTCAGGATGTGGTTCCTTTTACCCATGGTTCGCTGGCGTTTCTGAATAAAATGTATCCCGGTGCTCAAGTGGTGGAGATATGAAAAAGTTACCGTTCCACATGTGAAATAATGAATTTTGCCTGCAAGATACGACAACAGGATATGGAACCGGTGCTGCGTCACGGGGAGGAACCAGAGGTGAAATCCTGCGCCGATGACAATGAAATGCGGGGACAGCTGCTGGAAATCGTTCAAAGGACAGTTTCCGCGGAAGGCAGTGTCAAATGTGGAATTCTGTGTAAGAATCTGGCACAGGCGGAAGAAGTGTTTCTATGGCTGGAAGGCAGAATGCGGATGCATCCGAAACTGCATCTTTTGACTTATGACAGTGATACCTTTTATGATGGCATAATGGTCACAACAATTCCTGCGGCTAAAGGACTTGAATTTGACGAAGTAGTGATACCGGATGTGGATGACAGCAATTATTTCACGGAATATGACAGAGGACTTCTCTATGTTGGATGTACAAGGGCCATGCACAGGCTTACGCTTCTGTATTGCGGCAAGGCAAGCCGATTCCTTTCTTAGGAAGCGGTTAGCAGGGGCGGGAGTGGAATCACGCAAATGCAGGAATCTGAAGCTGAGAGAGGTATGTTCAAGTAGTATGTGCTTGATGAATGGAGCTGTCATGTGAATCAAACAGACAGTGGTATTTTGCTGTTTTACAGCAAAGGGGAAAGCGGAGGGGCTGGAAAGTGCCGGATTGGTACTTCAATCAAAATCTGATTTGGAGGAAGCATAAAATGGATTTTATTCAAATGCTGCGTGAAGACAATGATTTGTCAGACTTGTTATGTGATGTTTGTGATGTGGAAATTTTTCCGGAATTTAAGGCGCCTCAGGATGAATCCGGGCATCTGACGTATAACATCTCCGGAAAGACATTTGCCAGAGCTGGTTCCGGAAGTGAGTATATTTTACTTGAGGACGGTTCCATAGGTTTTTGGGGAAGTGAAGGCGCATGTGGCAGAATTGCGGATAATCTGAAAGAGTTTTTTGAATTTATGATAAATTGTCCATACTGGGTAGATTACTTAGAGGAAGGGGAATATGAAGACAGGGAGGAGCTTGAGGAGTTTGCGAGAGAAGTCTTTGAGGAGCATGTAGTGAATGCCAAGGATATTGAGTTTGATTTACCCGAAGCACAGCAGGAACTGGCGAATCGTTTGGGCATAGAGAAGAAAGAGGAGGTTGCGGATATTTTGCTGCGTTTTTATCATTGTACAAAGCGTGAACCTCGTTTTATCTCAACCTACACAGAAGATGATGGCAGTATGCACAGTGGTACAGGCTCATTGTTTGACCGTTGACGATTTTTCGTAACAGTGCGGTTTTCGGTCAAACTGTTTATACTGTGTTATTTGTTTTGGCGGCACCTGTTCATTCCGAAATTCCTGTCAAGTGGAGGATAGCTGAGAAAAAAAGATTGTCTGGATAAGGTAAAAGTGGTATAATGTTGACACAGAAAAACATTGTGTCAACTGTTGATTCCATGCGCGCTAAGGTACACGAGAATATGGTATAATGTTGACACTGAAGGGCATTGTGTCAACTGTTGATTCCATGCGCGCTAAGGCGCGCAAAATCATGGTATAATGTCCATATTCAAGGTAGGAAACGGCCGAATGGCCATCCATGCTATGATTGAATTGTAATCATGGTATAATTGCAATTTCAAGGTAGGAAACGGCCGAATGGCCATCCATGCCATGATTGAATTGTAATCATGGTATAATTGCAATTAAGCCAGCGCATGGAGAAAGCGTGGGGCGGAAAATGAAAGCGGCAGGATGTGGGCTATTGCAGTGGAATTAATCCGTTTGTTATGGTACCGGCGGGATTGCTGCGGAACAGGAGAAGAGAATGGAATATATTGCGGATACTACAAGGTATGAACAGATGCAGTATAATCGCTGCGGCAGGAGCGGTCTTATGCTTCCGGCGGTTTCCATGGGACTATGGCATAATTTTGGTTCCAACGGGAACTTTGAAACCATGCAGTCTATGTGTCATACTGCTTTTGACTGCGGAATTACACATTTTGACCTTGCGAATAATTATGGACCGGTGCCGGGAGCGGCGGAGGAGAATTTCGGGCGTATCCTTCAAAAGGGACTGGGACAATATCGGGATGAACTGGTAATATCCACAAAGGCGGGCTATGATATGTGGCCTGGACCTTATGGAGACTGGGGCAGTAAGAAATATTTGGTGGCCAGCCTTGACCAAAGTCTGAAGCGTATGGGACTTGACTATGTGGATATTTATTATCACCACAGACCTGACCCCAAAACGCCGCTGGAGGAAACCGCAAGGGCTCTGGATGGTATCGTCAGAAGCGGAAAGGCGCTTTATGTGGGTATTTCCAATTATAATAAAGAGCAGACAATTGCCATAGCGGAACTGTTTGCCCAAATGGGAACACCGTTTATCATTAATCAGAGGAAATATTCCATGTTGGTAAGGGATATTGAGAAAGATGGGCTGAAAGAGTATGCGGCTGCAAACGGAATTGGAATTATTACATTCTGTCCTTTGGCGCAGGGGCTTTTGACAGACAGGTATGTGAACGGTATCCCGGAGGACAGCAGAATTCGCACGGATGGCCGTTTCCTGAAAGAGAATGCCATTACAGAAGAGATGCTGGGCAAGATTCGGAAGCTTGGAGCGCTGGCATCACAGCGAGGACAGACCCTGGCGCAGATGGCTCTGGCATGGATTATGCGGGATGGGGATATTACCAGTGTATTAATTGGGGCATCCCGTGCGTCACAGATTTTGGATAATGTAAAAATGATAGAAAATATGGAGTTTAGCGAAGAAGAACGCGCTAAAATAGAAGAAATTCTTGCGTAAGCGTGAAAAGCCCGGCGGTTAGTCGGGCTTTTGTGATAATTTGTATACTTTGAAGAGAAATGGTTATGGCCGGGAAGAGGGAATATATGAGAAGAAAGAATACCTGGAAGATTCGTCAATGGGGATGCCTTATGCTGGCGGCGGTTCTACTGGCAGGCTGTGGAAATGGAGAAGGAACGATTCCCTATGGGGAGTTACCCTATGAGAATACAAGAGGGACAGCTGCGCCGGAAACGGACGACATGCAGGACCAGCCAGGCGATGCGGGCATGAAGGACGGTCAGGTTCAGCCAGGCGATGCAGAAATGAAAGACGGTCAGGTTCAGTCAGGCGATGCAGGCATGAAGGACGGCCAGGTTCAGCCAGGTGACGCAGGCGTGGAAGAAGGCCAGGTTCAGCCAGGCGATGCAGGCATGAAGGACGGCCAGGTTCAGCCAGGTGACGCAGGCGTGGAAGAAGGCCAGGTTCAGTCAGGCGATGCAGGCATAAAGGACGGGCCAGATTCTGCGGATGCATTGGATACCATAGATGAATCCGGCGCGTCCGCAGATGAAAAAGAGAGCCTTGAACCGGAAATTACTCTGGTCATGGTGGGGGATATTCTATTGCATACGCCGGTGGCGGAGAGCGGAAAGACGGAGACAGGATATGATTTCAGCGCTGTCTTTGCCAATATGAAAGAACAGATAGAAGAAGCTGACTTGGCCTTGGTGAATCAGGAAGTGATATTGGGGGGAGAGGCTCTGGGAGTTTCCGGGTATCCTACTTTTAACGCGCCCTTTGAGCTTGGAGACGCTTTGGCGGATACGGGATTTGATGTGGTGCTTCACGCAACCAACCATGCGTTGGATAAAGGAAAGAACGGGATTTTAAACAGTATTTCGTTTTGGGAGGAAAACCATCCTGAAATTGCGGTTTTGGGCATACATGACAGCCAGGAAGGGCAGCAGGAAATATATGTCTATGAGCAGGAGGGCATACGAATTGCCATTTTGAATTACACCTATGGAACCAATGGCATTCCGCTGCCTGCGGACATGCCCTACGCAGTGGATATGCTGGAGAGAGAAAGAGTGATATCAGATTTGAAAAGGGCGGAAGAAATGGCGGATTTTACGATTGTCTGCCCTCACTGGGGAACAGAATATGTTCTGGAGGCCACCAGGGAACAGGAAAATTGGGCGGCGCTTTTTGCGGAAAACGGGGCGGACCTCATTTTGGGCACGCATCCCCATGTAATTGAGCCCGTTGTTTCATTGGAGGAGGGAGCCCTGGTATATTACTCTCTGGGAAATTTTGTCAACTGGACAGCCAGTTCCGGGGAAGGAATCGCCAACCGTATGGTGGGGGGCATGGCTCGTGTGACCATAGGGGTTGATGAGGAAGGGGAGACGGTGATTCGGTCTTATGATGTGGAACCCCTAATATGCCATGTGGAGTCAGGTTTTGGAGGGGTGACAGTGTATCCTCTTTCGGAGTATACGGAAGAATTGGCAGAAAGAAATGAAATTATAAAACAGGACGGAAATTTTTCCCTGGAGTACTGTCGAAAATTGGTGAAAGATGTATTTGGCGAAGAGTGAGAGAAAGTAAAAGGAAGTAAAAGGAAGTTCAGGATTGCGGCAAAATATCATGTTGGGTATATAAAAAATGAAGTTTGCTGCCAGAATGGATGAAATGTTAATAAGAGAAAATAAGGTCGAAATAAGGGATGGTGAAAATGGAGGAATTCGTAAGAACGGAACTTTTGCTGGGGGCAGAGAAGATGGAGAGACTCAGGAGAGCCAGGGTAGCTGTGTTCGGTGTGGGCGGTGTGGGCGGTTATGTGGCGGAAGCCCTGGCAAGGAGCGGTATCGGAACCTTGGATTTAATTGACAGCGATACGGTGAGTCCAACCAATATTAACCGTCAGGTGATTGCGCTTCACAGTACCATAGGAAAATATAAGGTGGATGTGGCGAAGGAGAGAATATTGGATATTAATCCCAAAGCCCGGATTTATACACACAAAGTTTTTTTTCTGCCAGGGGAGGAAGGGGCGTTTGATTTTTCACAGTATGATTATGTGGCAGATGCCATTGATACTATCACAGGGAAACTGCTTCTGGCGGAATGTGCCAATCAAGCGGGGATACCTATCATCAGTTCCATGGGCGCAGGGAATAAGCTTGATGCCACGGCGTTTCAAGTGGCGGATATTTATGCAACCAGCGTGTGCCCTTTGGCGAAAACCATGCGGCATGAATTGAAAAAAAGAGGGATTGAGCGTCTGAAGGTGGTTTATTCCAAAGAAGTCCCCATAAAACCGGACAAGGAAGAAGGAACAGAGGGCGGGACAGCACGGCCTGTGCCGGGCAGTATAGCTTTTGTTCCTTCCGTGGCTGGGTTTATTATGGCCGGGGAAATCATAAAAGATTTGGTTGGGTATCGGAAAGAACCAAATAAAGGGCAGGTGTTGGGGCGGGAAGGAGGGAGACAAGAATGAGGCGGTATTTTAATACGGAAGGATGGTGCGCGCCGGAGAGACATTATATGGTAAGTCTGAAGGACAGACTGGAAAAGATAAAAAGATTATATGTGGACAAAGGAAAATACTTCACTATAAACAGAGGAAGACAGTATGGAAAGACCACAACCCTAAGAGCGTTGGCAAAGTATCTGAAAGAGGATTATGTTGTGTTTTCCATGGATTTCCAGTTGATGAGTACTGCGTGTTTTGCGGATGAACAGACATTTGTAATTAAATTCATTCAATATATAAAAGAATTGTATTTTGAGCAGACGGAAGTGAGGGAAAATATTGCCCCAGACACTTTGAATAGACTGTTATCTCTAAAAGAAGGTGGGGATGAGCTTCAGGGAGAGCATTGTTATTCTCGGGAACAAAGACTGTCAATGGATATGTTGTTTCGTGCCTTGAGCGGTATTTGCAGAATGGTAAAAAAGCCCATTGTAATGATAATTGATGAAGTGGACAGTGCGTCAAATTCACAGGTATTCCTTGATTTCCTTGCCATGCTCAGAGGATATTATCTCAGCAGGGAAGAGAAACCCATATTTCATTCAGTGATTTTTGCCGGAGTATATGATGTGAAAAATCTGAAACGAAAGTATCGTCCGGAAGAAGCGCATCGCTATAACAGTCCGTGGAATATTGCTGCGGTTTTTGATATGGGAATGAGTTTTTCCGCATGCCAGATTCAGATGATGCTGCGGGAATATGAAGCGGACAATTACACAGGAATGGATGTAAAGAAAGTGGCGGATGAGATATATCAATATACATCCGGATATCCCTATCTGGTTTCGGCAATTTGTAAGAGCATGGATGAAAGATTGCCGGAGGGAGATAAATATAAGAGGATTGCCGAAGTGTGGACAAAAGAAGGGGTGTCCGAGGCAGTGAAGTTATTACAGAAGGAGAAAATCCCATTGTTTGACAGTATGGTCAGGCAGTTGGATATGTATAAGGATTTGAGGGGGCTGATAGAAGAGATGATATATCAGGGGAAAAAAATACCATTCAGCCCGGATACAGAAGCAATAAACATTGGCGTGATGTTTGGTTTTTTGAAAGAAAAGGATGGGCAGGTCATCATGGCAAATCGGATTTTTGAAATGCGAATGCTGAATATGTTTATTGCGGAAGAGGCTTTAAGAAGTGATGCGTTTCGCAGATCTTTTGGTTATGTTTGCCAGGTTGGTATCAGTGACATTGACAAAAATGTCTCCAGATGTTAAGCTTACTTTAAAAGTCCTAAAGTTATCCCCTTACGGCGTTGTAAGGCGTTTGATGGAAAAAACGGGAAGTGTTACAGGATCTTGGGAGAGAATATGGGTGGCTATGAAGAAAGTGTTGAGTGCGCTGGAAAAGTGATGGAGCAGGGACGAAACGGTAAGAAGGGAAAAGGATGGGTACAGGAAAAACCGTGGCATTTGGTGAATATCACGAAGGCAGGGATGCCCGGAACCGGGAAAATACGGCAGGAAAGCTGGTGGAAAAGCATTCTCTTTCTGGCCGGCAGTATGGCTCTGGTGGCGGGCGGAATCTTTTTTTATCTTGGGGTGTACCAGGTGGCGCCGGCATTCAGTGAGATTACCTATGAATATGGGGAGAATGTCAGCCGGGATGTTGCGGACTATTTGTCAGGAACAAATTGGTCCGTACATCTGGGAGAGCTGGATCTTTCCCGGGTAAATGAAAGGGAACCCGGCACATATGAGGCATCCGTGTACCATGGCAGAAAAGAATTTACATATACACTTACAATTGAGGACACTTGTGCTCCGGAAATTCTCTGGAAAGAGGAACAGGTTTATGTGGCGTTGGGGAATGAGTGTACGGTGGAAGATACCATTGCCGGCCTGTCCGATGCGGATTCCAGTGCCAGAGCTTTTTTCTGGATGAATAACACGGCGTATGAAAGGCTGCGGTTCGATACCCTGGGGGAATATGAAGTGGGGATATTGGCCAGGGACCGGGCAGGCAATGAGACAAGGGGAACTGTTTCCGTCATTGTAGATACGCCTCCGTCTTTTTCCGGGATACAAAACTTTTATGTGGTTCCGGGAAGCGAGCCTGATTATCTGGAGTCCGTTGAGGCCTGGGATGATGTGGACGGTAACTTGACGGGAGCAATTCGGGTGGATGATTCGGAGGTGATGCTGGACAGGGAAGGAGTTTACCCGCTGCGCTATGTGGCGGAGGATGGGTATGGACTTGAGACGGTGGAAGAGACCCGTGTGCTGGTGGCGGATGCGGAGGATATACAGGAACTCATAGGATGCCGTCAGATTGACTATCGTGTAGACACCATAATAGGAGCCCCCAATATATACGACGCAGGTGTTTTGGAGTATGAAGACATGCGGGAGACGCTGGAATACATGCGTCCGGCGCTTGTGCAGCTCTATCATGGCACCGGCAGGGGGGGATACAGCTCCGGTTCGGGGTATATTATGGAGATAACGGAGGAGTATGTCTATATTTGCACCAACCGGCATGTGGTGGAAAAATATGAGGAATGGGACATTTATTTTTTCAATGGCACAAGGCTGCCCGGGAAGAAATTAGGGGTCAGCGAGGATTATGATGTGGGTGTGGCGGTGGTTTCCATGAAGGATGTACCGGCAAGTCTGCTGAGACAGCTTATGACAGTTCACATTGACAAAACCTATTGGGACAGTCTGGATCAACAGGCAATCGAAATGGCGCTGGAAAGGGTGGACAGAGCAGGGGGACTGATACACACCGCCAGGGGGAATCTCATCAAGGTAAAACAGGAATTTGACTGGTATGAAAAACTGGATCATACAGAGGTTACGGTGGAACTGGTGCATGGGGATTCCGGGTCGGCCTTAATGGACGGATATGGAAATCTCATCTGTATGGCATATGCGTTCTCCACCGAGCCTGTGAGATATTGGTGCGTTCCCCTGGATGCCATACTGACCTGCTACGAGGAAATCACGGGACGCACTCCCTACGTATACTAATGTGGTGCCTTGATTATATTTGTCTTCATTATATAATCTAAAAAGATTTATTGTATACAATTATTGGCAGCGAAGAGAATCCCAATATAACACAGTCCATACTCTGAGGCATTTGGGGTGCTGTAATACAGAGCTGAAACAGAGACTTCAAAACAATTTCAAAACGAAGGTTCCCATGTAAGGGGTACTGTAATAC
>CAJUGT010000021.1:27870-39180 GCA_910586435.1 uncultured Acetatifactor sp.
GGGTACTGTAATACAGAGCTGGAACTGAGACTTCAAAACAATTTCAAAACGAAGGTTCCCATGTAAGGGGTACTGTAATACAGAGCTGGAACTGAGACTTCAAAACAATTTCAAAACGAAGGCGCCCATGTAAAGGGTACTATAATACAGAACTGGAACAGAAAGTTCAACACAATCTCGAAACAAGGGCGCCCATGTAAAGGGTACTGTAATACAGAGCTGGAACAGAGACTTCAAAACAACGAAGGCGCCTATGTAAAGGGTACTATAATACAGAACTGGAACAGAAAGTTCAAAACAATCTCGAAGCAAGGGCGCCCATGTAAAGGGTACTGTAATACAGAGCCGGAACAGAGACTTCAAAACAATTTCAAAACGAAGGTTCTCATGTAAAGGGTGCTGTAATACAGAGCTGAAACAGAGACTTCAAAACAATTTCAAAACGAAGGCGCCTGCGCAAAGAGCATCGTAGCGCAGAGATGTAACTATAATAAAATAGGAGCAAAAAAATGTTATATGTAAAAAACGGTTTGATTCATGACGCAATTCATCGTGACCCATACCAGGGGTACATTCTGGTGGAAGATGGCAAGATAAAAGAAATCGGGGAGGGTGTGATTACACAGGAATTTCCCGAAGGCACCAAGATGATAGACGCTGCGGGGCTGCATATATACCCGGGATTTGTGGAAGCCCATGGACATATTGGCTTAGACGGGTATGGGATTGGCTATGAGGGTATGGATTACAATGAGATGAACGACATTGTATGCCCTCAGATGAGAGGGCTTGATGGGGTGAAACCCATGGATCCCGCATTTCGCAAAGCTGCCGCCGCAGGCGTCACCTGTGTCTGTGTGGGACCGGGCAGCGCCAATGTGCTGGGAGGCACTTTTACCACAATTAAGACTGTGGGAAAACGTGTGGACGATATGGTGGTGCGTGACGGTGTGGCCATGAAATGTGCCTTTGGGGAGAATCCCAAGAGAGTATATCGGGACAAAAAGGATTCCAGCCGTATGACCACAGCGGCGCTTCTGCGTGAGATGCTGTTTAAGGCAAGAGAATATATGGAAAAAAAGGAAGCGGCAGGAGAGGATGTCTCCAAGAAGCCGGCCTTTGATATGAAGATGGAAGCTTTGCTCCCTGTGATAAGACGTGAGATACCTTTGAAAGCCCATGCCCATGCGTCGGAAGATTTGTTTACCGCATTGAGAATCGCAAAGGAATTCAATGTGCGAATTACTCTTGAGCATGTGACAGAAGGTCATTTGATAGTGGAAGAGCTGGCGAAAGAAAATGTTCCTCTGGCTGTAGGGCCCACCCTTACCAATGCGTCGAAATTTGAACTGCGCAATAAGAGCTGGATCACTCCGGGGGTTTTGGCGGCAGCAGGCTGTCAGGTCTCTATTATTACGGATTCTCCAGTGATACCCCAGGAATATTTGCCTCTGTGCGCAGGCCTGGCGGTGGAAGCCGGAATGGACCCTTTTGCGGCGCTTCAGGCGATAACCATCAATCCTGCGAAACATGCGGGAATTGAGGACAGGGTAGGTTCCCTGGAAGTGGGGAAAGACGCGGACTTTGTGATTGTGGATGGATGCCCTATGCAAATCAACGGCAAAGTAAAGCAGGTATTCATTAACGGAAAAGAAGTGGACAGGACACAATTTTGATTCCCGCAGGCAATGAGCCAAGCGGATGTGCCAACATCCATTTGGCGAATGCCGCAAGGGTCACATACCCGCTGCTTGCGGCGCTACAAGCTTGATGCCCCGTTGCTTGCAGCGGGGGTGTTGACTTTGCGGGAGAAGGAGTGCAGGGACAGATACACAAAGGGACGGCGGAGAGGAGAATTATGTATCGTATCATTGACGGAAAGAAGATTTCACAGGAAATAAAAGATGAATTAAAGGAAAAGGCCGAGGCAATGAAAGCCCGGGGAGAAGAGCGCTGTCTGGCGGTGATTCAGGTGGGCAGCGACCCGGCCTCATCAGTCTATGTGAATAACAAAAAAAAGGCCTGTGCCTACATTGGCATTCAGTCTCTTTCCTATGAGCTTCCGGAGGAAACAACGGAAGAGGAGCTGATTGACATTATCCGGGAATTAAATGAACGGAAGGACGTAAATGGGATATTGGTGCAGCTGCCCTTGCCAAAGCATATAAATGAAGACAGGGTATTGCTGGCCATTGCTCCGGAGAAAGATGTGGACGGATTTCACCCGGTGAATGTGGGAAACTTAAGCATTGGCCGTCCAGGATATGCATCCTGTACTCCCGCAGGTGTGATTCAGCTGCTGAAACGCTCGGATATTGAGATAGAAGGCAAAGAATGCGTGGTGCTTGGGAGGAGCAATATTGTGGGTAAGCCCATGGCAATGCTGCTGCTGCGGGAGAATGGCACTGTCACAGTCTGCCATTCCAGGACGAAAAATCTGAAGGAAATTACCAAAAGGGCTGATATACTTGTGGTGGCGGTAGGAAAGCCCAAATTTGTGGATGAGAGTTATGTAAAAGAAGGCGCGGTTGTCATTGATGTGGGAATCCACAGGAATGATGGAAACAAACTGTGCGGGGATGTGGATTTTGAGAGTGTGGCGCCCCATACATCCGCCATTACACCGGTGCCGGGCGGTGTGGGTCCCATGACCATTGCCATGCTGATGAGCAACTGTATGATGTAGAGACAATAAAAAGGAAGTGTTCTCTGACGGTTTGGCCTGTCTGAGAACACTTCCTTAATTTCCCGAATCCCTTATTATAATATCTGCTATTTTGCTACTGCCTTTATTTCGAGAGCTCCTTTAACTTAAATTGTCCTACCAGTTCTTCCAGAGTTTCTGATTGCGCGGATAATTCCTCACTGGTTGCGGAAGACTGTTCCGCCGCTGCGGAATTGTTCTGAATTACTTCTGAAATCTGTTCCACGCCTACTTCCAGCTGTTTCATGGTATCTGCCTGAGAAATGGATAATGTGCTGATTTCATTGGTCGATTCGGCCAGGATATTGATTCCTTTTATGACAGAACCGATTGCCATGGTAGCCTTCTGCATAATTTCATTGCCATGTTCGATTTCACGGATAGAATTTTCAATTAAATCCCTTGTATTTGCGGCGGAGGCAGCACTGTCCGCAGCAAGCTTGCCGATTTGATCCGCCACAACCGCAAATCCTCTTCCGGTATCGCCTGCCCTTGCGGCCTCAATGGAAGCATTCAGGGACAAAAGATTTGTCTGGGATGCAATGTCTTCAATAGCGGTGATAATATTGGCAATTTCTTTTGAAGTATCATTGATTCTTGTCATTGCCTCGTTTAACTGCTTGATATCTTCGCTGCTTCCCTCTGCTTCCAGTTTAAACTTCTCAGCGTTGTGGAAGGATTCTTCCGCTTTCTTGGAGCTGTAAACAATTGTCTCGGTTATGCTTTGAATGGTTGCTGTCAGTTCTTCGACAGAGGCAGCCTGATCCGTTGCGCCTTCTGCAAGAGCCTGTGCGCTTTCCGCCATTTGGGAGGCGCCCAATGCGACTTGCTCGGAAGATTCATGGATATTTCCCAGAGTACCGCTTAACGTATCTGTGAAAACCATAATAGCATCATCAATTGCCTTGAAGTCGCCTATGAAATTCTTGTGGGAATTTATATTAAAGTTTCCTTCCGCAATTTCGCTTAAGCTCTCTGTCAGATCATGTATGTAAGTCTTTATCATGGTGGCAGCTTCACTGAAGGAGTCCGTCATTTCACCGATTTCGTCGGGGTACATTTTTTCAAGTGTGATATTCAGGTTGCCCTGGGCAAGCTTTGCGGAGGCGTCCTTTACCTTAATAATGGGTTCCGCAAAAAGTTTTGCCACAAAAGCCGCAAATTTTATGGCGATAAAACCCACGATGAGTATTACAAAAATCATTGCGGCGATGGCTATAATAGTGGTATATAACAATATACGGGACACACTGTTGCCGACTTCCACATTTAAGCGAATCAGGCCTTCCACGGCATCCGTCAACTGTTTCAGTGTGGGTTTCCCCTGTGTGAGCAGTAATTCAAGGGCTTCCTCGTTCTGATTATTCATGGCCAGTGTTCGTACCTGGGAGAATATATTGCGGTAAAGCGGCAGGGTTTCCTCTATGGTATTCAGATAGGGCTGTTCCTCTGCCGAAGTACAGTGGGCTTTCATTGTAAGAAGCGCTGCGTCTGTCTTATCTGAGATTTCTTCCAGCTCGTCGGATATTTCTTTTAAATCCCCTTCGTCGTCCACAAGAATCATTTCTCTGATGAGAGAAGGCTCTTTGTTCAGGTAAGTGCTGAATATACCGATTTCGCCCTGGGAAAAGCCGTTTGTCACCAATGCGTCCGCATATTTACTGTTGCAAATAATCAGAAAAATAATACCTAAGAGACCTGAAATGCTGGCCAATAATACTACAAAAGTAAAGCAGTATTTCAGCTTTTCTTCCACTTTCATGTTTTTTATTTTGTCAATCATACCTTACCCGTTCTTCTTCCTTGTCAATTCCTTGACATAGCTTCTGTCAGCATCTATTACGGTTTGGGGTCGGCCGCAGTCCCGGTTTTCGCGCGGGAAAAGCACAAAACCGCTTTGCGGTGCCGTAATGGCGACCGAATTTTTACAGTAAATTAGTTTTGTTGGCAGCTAAAACACTATACATTATTCATATGTCAAGGTTCCGGGAAAATGCGTAAAAGTATGCTGTACTTTGACGAAAAAACATGGGCTGTCAGCACTCTACGCTTTTACATATAAAAGCTCTCTCTTTTATTATAACATTTCATTCACATTTTGCAAGGGACAGTCATTATTTTTTGTGATTTGGGTTTGCCATGTAGTTGTTGTTCAGACCTGATAGTGCCAAGTGGCTTGCGGGCCTGTTCTATGGCAGCGAAAGAGACGGCGGGTGGGGTGGGGGAATCGCTGCTCGGCCCGGGCAACGCCTCCGCCGGACTAACCGCCAACAAAAGCTAAGCTTTTTGTAGGCGGTGGATTCCGTCTCCGGTCTAAGGGCGCCCTCAGGTACTTTCGCAGCGATTCCCCCACCCCACCCGCCTGTATTACCGCAAGTGATATTATATATAAAAGGTCCAGAATACTGCGCCAAATGACATACTTGTTGGCACAGCTTATAAGGCACAAAAGTTAAGGATGCATGAAAGAATGATTTTGGGGCGTCAAACCAAAGGGGTTACTGCACATCAGAACGCAGCAGAGCGGCATATCCTATGACGCTTGTAACCACAATAATCACAGATGCGGAAATGGCGTATTTCAGGAATCCGAAGCTGAAGATATTTCCCAGGTAACGCTCCACGGATTCCACGACCCACAAAGGTTCAAATGCCATGGGGCCTTTTATTTTGATGTATCCCGCGCTTGAATCATTGACCTCCCCCATAAAATATATCCGCAGAATAAGCGCCAGAAAAATCCAGGCTTCACTTAAAAAAATGGCTAACGCCTGCCTTTTGCAGCATACGCCGATCATGTTGGCCACAGCCACATAAGCCATCAGCTGCATTGCCATCACCAGAAAAAGAACCAGAAGCTGCGCCGGGGGCAGGGCGGTATTCACCTTCCCGGTGACAAGAATACGCACGGCAATAAATGCCGCAAAGCCACAGATATACAGTCCGAATATAAAAAACATCTGCGCAGCCAGACGGGATATATAGTATTTTTTCTTATCAACGCCTGCGGAAAGCACATTCAGGACTGTCCGCATGGAATAGTCCCCTGCGATGGCATATGCCGTCATAAAAAGCGACGCCATACAAAACCACCTTGCTGTGGCATAAATGAAAATAATATATTCCACTTCAGGATGCCTGGACAGCGCAAAACCATACCTGCCCAATACCGCATTTAATACTCCCTGCCCCACGGAAATCAAGGCTACCAGCCACGTCACCGGATAACGCCTCAATTTCACCAGTTCAACGCCAATCAATTTCATCATAACCGCTCCTTATATACAGTTCCTCAGTGCGCCACAGCCCGCTTTGCCCTCCCAGGATTTTCAGCCGCATACATGTCCGTATCCCCTCCCAGGATTGTACTGAACATCGCTGTTTTAATTAATATCCCTTCTCAGAAAAATGAAATATGCCAGCGCCAGAAATACTATGCTCATAATCGCGCATTGGCCATACTGTTTCACGAATTCCATTGTCAGTACTTTCCCTGACTCCCATAACTCGAAGGAGGAAATGATTGTCGATGTGGGGCCTTTGAAGGCCGGTACAGACAAAGACAGCATCGCTTCTCCCCACCACACCACAAGTCCCACCAGGTTTACGATGGCTGTTTTTTTGGATATCACCGATACAAGAAGAAAAAAAGTAATATAGGTAAATTCCTGAACACAGCATCCCGCTTGATATACCACCAGTTCCCTGAGACCGCAGGGAGGGCAGATGCCGGAAGAAGGGCGATACCCTGCCACCAGGCACCTGATACCGGTAAAGACAAGGAGGGAACAAAAATACACCAGATATCCCGAAATCAGGACACACACCAGCTTAACCATAAAATAATCACGCCTGCTGACCCCACAGCTTAAGGTATTATGCATGGTTCCCTGGGCAAATTCCTGGGTGAAGAAAATTCCCACCATGGGCGATAAAAACATCATAACCAGTGTCCCACAGTTTCTCAGGTACCCATAGGGGGCCGTGGCGCCATATTCACCCCATCCCATTGTCCCCGTAGGCATCCCTCCCGTCAAAATAACATATACAAGAATTATCCCATATAGGATCCAAAGCATTTTGGAATACTTCACCTTAATCCATTCATTTATAAATAGCCTTCCCATGATTTATAGCCCCCCTGGTTTTCAACAGCAGCTCCACAAAATAAGTTTCCAGATTGATTGCCCGTTCTTCACAGGCCCTGGCCACATCCTGGGCCGTAACCACCTCCAATAACCTGCCCCTGTCCAGGAACCCGTATCTGGTGGCTATATGCGCCATTTCCGCCAGATTATGGCTGCTGAACAGAATGGTCAGCTCTTTTTCCCTGTTCAGTTTCAGAATCAATTCCCTAATCTCCATCACCCCGATGGGATCCAGCCCTATCGTGGGTTCATCCAGAATAATGAATTCGGGATTCCCCACCAGGGCCATAGCCAGCCCAAGACGCTGCCTCATTCCCAGCGAAAACTTTCCCGCCTTTCTATGCCTGGCCTCTGCCAGCCCCACCATCTCCAGCAATTCCTCAAGGGCTTTACCAGGATTCCCCCCAAAGTCCATGTCAAGATACCTCCGCTGTATATCCAGATTCTGCAATGCGGACATGTTGGTATAAATGGCCGGATGTTCAATCAGCGCCCCTATTTTCCTGCGTTTTTCCTGTTGCTCTTTGGGCGTGGTGGACCCGAATAATTCTAACTGCCCCTCTGTGGGCCTGATCAGCCCGCAGACCATGCGCATAAAAGTAGTTTTTCCGGCGCCGTTTGCTCCCACAAATCCGAAAATATCCCCTTTTTGTATGGAGAGGTTCACATGATCCACTGCCCGTACTCCACGGTATTGTTTTGTAAGGTTTGTTGTCTTTAAAATTGTTTCCATTCCATCTTTGCCCCCTGTCAGGCTGTCTATGTTGTCATGCTACTCTATGGCCCGGGAAAGGGACAGCACAACCTCACTGTAATACCGATCGGGTACTTCTTTCAATAGGCAGAAGTCATCCTCGCAGGGTACTCCGTAGACGTCGCCCGTATAAAATTTTGCTTCCATCACAGTCATATTTTCATAATCACAGTCATCCCAATTATAACGCAGCACCAATTCCACACCTAAGGAAAGCTCCTCATTCATTTTCGCGTATCCGCGCTCTACGTCTTCCTCCCAAATCTCGTACCAGCCCTGTTCCCGAAGCCGTCTTTTTAATAAATCCCCTTCCCCACCCAGCCTTCGTACCATCCCAGTTTCTTTTGTTCCTCATCCCCATCCTCCATACCATAGGTGGGCCTGCCAAGTTGTTCTATGGGCTGATTCACTTCATAATCCTCAAGCTGCTCCTTCCACGCTTCCTTGGACTCATCAGACACTTCCACAGGATGCACGATTCCAATCTTCCCACTTTCCGGCATGTACGCAGCTGAAATTTCCTTCCTTGTGTCTGAAAGACATATTGCACCCCCGTTCCGGGACTGTTTAATATGTTTCTTTTTGCATTTGCGCTATAACGTCCCTAAGGGGAGTCGTCTCAACCGCTTTGGCGTTTGAGATGGCTCCCTGTGTCGGTAAGACACATTTTTTGTTATGGGTCCTTTTGTTATGGAAATTTATATTTCCGGCAAAACGTTTCTTTTCAATCCGGTATAGGCTATCAAGATATACATGGCATATATCAGGAAGAATACTGCCAGCGCAATACAGACAATGACCTCTGGGCTGCTCATTCCCACCATCACCCCGGGCTCAGGCGATTTTGCCAGATTCAGAATAAAAGGCACGCTGATTACAATGGAGGGGACCACCGGCATGGTATAATACAGGGCGAACTGCGTCCGCAACGCTTTTCCCATTTCCTTTCGATCCATGCCCAGCTTTCGGAGAAGCTCAAACTGTGTTCTATAACGCTGTGTCTCCGCAAGCTGTTGGATAGCCAGAATCGTAGCTGTGGTCATGATCAGGGCCAATGCCAGGAAATAAAGCGGAAATACGCCAACCGCCGTCATGGCTGCCGCCTCTGCTTCCTCTGCCGCTTTGGAAGTGACTTGATCATACATTTTGTCCCTCAGTTCCAGACTGTCTCTGATGGCACACAAAGCATCATACTGCTCCTCAGTAACCGGGGCTGTCGTCCTGACCGCCAGCGCCCTGTGGTGAATCGGACAGCTTTCCGCCACCTCATCCGGTACCACCAGGAAATATCCATGTCCGTTTCCCGTCCCATAACTCTGCATAAAATATTCCGTATGAATTCCTTCAAATTCCAAAGAAGCTCCCCCTATGACAGTGGCTCCCAACCCGCCTTTCAACACTTCCTCCAAATAAACCATACTGTGGATCAAATACCCTTCCTGTGAAAGCTCCGTCGGCGCATAACCCGCAAGAGACCTTAAGGCAGCATAGTCACTGTAGCGCATCAGAGGATCCTGATTATAACTATACTGATAATATACTATATGGGATTCAATATGATCCATGAATCTTGCGTCTTCCCCCAGATAAATATTATATAGTACGGAATCTTCCACAGAAATATTTTCTTTCATATAATCCATATATTCCTCGGAAAGTTCTCTCTCTCTTTCTGAGGCCACATACAGGTCAAAACATGCTTTTTCCGCCGCCCGCCCCTTAAAAAGGCCATGAAAAACCAATCCTGCCCCCTCAGATATCAATGTGGCGGTAAACAGAAGCGATATGGTAGCCATGGTGATTCCCATGGTTCCCAACTTGGCGGTAAGTGTACGAAACACAAGGAGGTTCTGCCCTTTATATTTCTTCCCTGGATGTTTATCAAAAAAGGCAGGGACACCGGAGGCAAAACTTAAGAAAAATCCATAAAGGAACATAATCACACACAGTGCGCCCAGAACACCGGTAAACACATCCCCTGCCAACAGCAGAACTGTTCCAACCGCCCCCAATACAATGGACAGACCAAAAATCCATCTTCTCTTCCTCCCGGTATGGATCACCTCCTCTTCGTTTTTCCTGTCATAATAAATCAATTCACAAATTTTGAATGTCCGGATTTTCTTCCGGCTCCTTTTCAAGGCATACAGATAAATCAGCACAAAATATAAAGCCGTCACCCCCACTGCCTTCAGAGAAAACACAAAGGTAAAACGATATAACTGTCCAAACAAAGTAAGTACAATGGCCCGCAGTATTTGAAATAACAAGTTCCCCAACAGAATTCCCATTGCCAGGGCCCAACCGCCCACTGCCAGATTTTCCTGGAAAAACAATCGGGCCACCTGCCTGTTCTCCAAGCCGATAAGAATATAGAGTCCTAACTCACGGCTGCGGCGAGTGAGCATGAAATTAGCGGCATAGGATACCAGCCAGCCAAAGATACATACCACCACAATGCTGGCCATGATAACCATTGTCGGCAGCAGGGCCATGCTTCTGGACAGTTCCATTATTTCCTGTGAAAATATCAATCCATGAAAGGCGTAGAGAAGCGCCGCAGCCATAATAATGGTGGCAAAATAGATGAGATAATCTCCGGCCTGCCGTTTCGCGTTTCGCATGGAAAGTTTAGATAATGTCACTGACATCACCTCCCAACAGCGCTAACACGTCCAGAATCTCATGATAAAACACAGAACGGTTCCTTTCGCCGCAAAACAATTCATTGAAAATCCGCCCGTCCTTCAAAAACAATACGCGCCCTGCGTAGCTGGCACTGTAAGCGTCATGGGTCACCATAAGAATGGTAGCTCCCATTTCCCTATTCATCCTGGTCATAATTTCCAGCAAATTCTTGGATGCCTTGGAATCCAGCGCCCCCGTGGGCTCGTCCGCAAGCAAAAGTGATTGTCCCGCAGCCATTGCCCTTGCGCAGGCCGCTCTCTGCTTCTGCCCTCCGGATACCTGATACGGAAACTTCCCCAGAATATCCGTTATGCCCAATTTCCCTGCCACCTCGTTCACTTGGCGGATTACCTTATCAGAATCCACATGATTTAACGAAAGCGCCAATCCAATATTCTCTTCAATCGTCAAAGTGTCCAGAAGATTATAATCCTGAAACACAAATCCCAGCTGCTCCCTGCGGAATTTGGCTAACTCGCCTGAAGGAAGCTCAGCAATATTTACCCCATTCAGAAAAATATCCCCGGCGCTCACTGTGTCTATGGTGGAAATACAGTTCAGCAATGTGGTTTTGCCGCTGCCGGACGCCCCCATAATTGCAATAAACTCGCCGTCCGCCACATCAAAACTCACTCTGTCCAGAGCTTTTGTGACATTGTTTTTGCTTCCATAATACTTCTCGATATTCTTTACCTGTAACATATCATTTCTCCTACCTCAAGCCCCTGCCAGGCGGCGCAAAATCTTCCCGGCGCATCTGTCTCTCATTCTTATACTTTTCTATTGGGTAAATTCTGTCTCTGTACTACGGCTCCCCTGGCTTTGAAACTGATTACTTTATGGATTCATGATACATCAGGAATTTGATTTATGGTATCGAATCAGTATGGATTTTCCTTACAATTTTGTAAGCTTATCACACTGTTGGTTCTACAGTGATTTCATTTCCCTTGCGGGAACAATTTCCCTTGCGGGAACAATTTCCCTTGCGGGAACAATTTCCCTTGCGGGAACAA
>CAJUGT010000021.1:39280-41749 GCA_910586435.1 uncultured Acetatifactor sp.
TTTCCCTTGCGGGAAATGTAAGTGTAACTTTTGTTCCGCTGTCTATTTTTGAAGTGATACGCAGATTCACTTCCAGCTCATCAGCCAATTTTTTACACAGATACAGTCCCATTCCGGTGGAACCGCCCCGTATGCGTCCATTGCTGCCTGTGAACCCCCGGTCAAACACCCGGGACAGTTCATGGGCGGGGATACCAATACCATTATCTTCCAGAACTAACTGAACCTGTCTGCCCAAGCAGACTGCCGATAAGATAATTACAGGGTCGCTTCTCCTATATCTGGCAGCGTTCTGCAAGAGTTGACCCAAGATAAACGCCGTCCATTTACTGTCAGTGAATACTACCTGTTCCAGTCCTCGTGTTTCCACTCTGACACCGCTTTGAATCAGCAGCCCACGATACTGACTCAGAGTCTGCGCCACAAGCTCTTCCAAGTTTACCTGGCGAATGATAAAATCTTTTTCCGGACTTTCCGCCCTGGCATAGAAAAGCGCCCTTTCCACATGGGCTTCAATCTGAGCCAGCTCCCGGGAAATTTTATGGCGATTCTCCGAATCCACATTGCGGCAAATCAGTCCTGCGGCTGTAATGGGCGCTTTGATTTCATGTACCCAGCTCTCCACATATTCTCTATATTCCCTCCTGGCCGCCTCAGCCTGTGAAACCGCCGTAATCATTGCTCTTCCCGACCTGCGGGATAACTCAAAAATCTTTCGCTCATACACATTTCGTCCCCTGGGCACACATTCCGCAAATAAATACTTCTTGTCCAGCCCTTCCATAATGTATTCCAGTTCACGCAGGTGCATTCGGCAAAAAAGGTATTCTGATAACTGAACAGCTATAAACGCCAAAAGACATATTATCCCAAGAAGAAAGACAATACCAGCCTGTGTTCCGGTTGTCAGCAGAACAACAGCCACCACTACAACCATAATCCCCTCAAAGACAAGCTTCCCTATCCGCTCCGATAAAAACTCTCCCACTGTCATAGTTGATACCCCATTCCCCTGCGGGTCTTGATACAATCATGTAATCCCAGCCCAGCCAGTTTCCCCCGAAGTCTGGTCATATTGACACTTAGCGTATTGTCATCAATATAGATTTGATTGTCCCACAAAGCTTCAATGAAATCCGGACGTGAAACAATTTCGCCTGGATGATTCATTAGACAAACCATAATCTGGATCTCATTGCGGGTCAGCTCCACCGTCATCCCATTGGCACATAAAGTTCCCTTTGACAGATTCAGCTTCATTCCTCCCGCTTCCAGAAGCTCTGTTTCCTTTGTGCCTTTGCTGCGCCGCAGAACCGCCCTGATTCTCGCCAAAAGAAGCGGCACATTGTAGGGTTTGGTAATATAATCATCTCCCCCCATACTCAGTGCCTGGAGTTCATCTCCCACAGAGTCCCTGCTGGTAACAAATATGATTGGTATATTGCAATCCCGACGAAGTTCCATACAAAATGACAAACCATCCCGCTCCGGCAGCCCCAAATCCAAGAGAATAAGATCCGGCATCATATCCATGACCTGTTTTTTCAAGTTTTGAAATTCTGTCAGCAAAACGGTCTCATATCCTTCATTTTTCAGAAGCACTGCCAACTCTTCCCTAACCGAAGGCTCATCTTCAATAATCACAATTGTCCGCATACTATATAACCCCTGTAAGTTCTAACCAGCCGATAAGATTCAAATGGTATCCTACTATTTAAAAACATACCCATAAACATCCCTTCCTTTCCTGGCCATAAGCAATTGAAACTTGACTATACTCAAAATCTTACACCATTGCAGATACAGTGATTGAAAATATATCACTCACAATTCCGGCAATTGTGCTCATCCTTACACAAGCTCATTTGACTTTAGTATAGCCGATTACAACAATCATTACAATAATAATTTTTTCACTAAAAAATCACTCATTTTACTTTCAACACAATAAGAGCAATTTTCCAGTTTTTATGAACGTTCAAGCTTTTACATCCCAATCAATGTGTCAAACGTCCCCACCACGTTAAGCCTCCCGTCCCCTCTTATGTCAAGTTATTGTCACGAACTTTTTGAAGTTTTTTCAGGTGAAAATTCCAGAAAACCGCATAACTTCGTTAAGGTTATGTGAAGTTAGTTAAGCTTTCCTCTTTTCAACAGCTTAATCGCCGTTTTTTCCTTCGCTTCACTTATCCCCTGTTGTAATATAGTGCATGTTGAGTATTTTTCATCATAATCTCGTCCGAATTCGTCCGCACTGACACCAGATTCTTTATATTAGTGTGTTATTACATAATACTTTCTGTTTTTATTTTTTTGATTGTATCATAGGAATTTTTTATGAATTGGACTGGAACATATTGGATGATTTTAAGGCTGAAAAGAGTCATGAATAATTATATTTTGTAGTTCTCAAATACTAGTACATCAAATAATAAATAGTGCATAATTTGAAAAGTGTGATATAATATC
>CAJUGT010000022.1:0-21082 GCA_910586435.1 uncultured Acetatifactor sp.
AAGAGAGAAGACAGCCTGTCTCCCAGGGCCAGCGCATGTCTCAGGAAGAGAGAAGGCAGCCTGTCTCCCAGGGCCAGCGCATGTCTCAGGAAGAGAGAAGACAGCCTGTCTCCCAGGGCCAGCGCATGTCTCAGGAAGAGAGAAGACAGCCTGTGTCTCAGGGGCAGCGTATGTCTCAGGATGAGAGGAGGCAGCCTGAGCCGCAAAGACAAAGAGTGCCAGGAATGCCGGGCCAGAGACAGAGTGTGGATCAGGGCCAGAGAGCGCAGCGTCCTATGGGGGTACCTCAAAGTGCCAGACCTGTACAACAGGCGCAGGAGGATGCGGAAGGTACACAGCGCAGAAGCGGTCAGCAGGCGCAGGGATGGCAGGCGAAAAACTTTATGGCTGATGAAGAGGAAGAATTTGAACTGGGATTTCTGAATTACGATGAGGAACAATAACCATACGAAATCCATGGATTTAAGGCAGGGATTATCCCTTATGCAGTAAGGGATGTCCCTGCTTTGTCGTAACAGTTTACGCAAGTGCCGGAAGAACCCTCTGGGATTTCTAAAAAACATCTAAACTTTTTATGTCATTGGTTGACAGTCCCAGATGGTTGGTCTATGATTATACGGAATAAAATGCATGGGAAAGGGGATATTTCATGGTAATAGAAATAGATTTTAACAGTGATGAAGCCTTGTATCTTCAGCTGCGTAACCAGATTATACTGGGGATAGCAACTTCCCAGTTCCATGAGGGTGATTCCCTTCCCAGTGTCCGGCAGTTGGCAGATTCCATTGGCATTAATATGCATACGGTCAACAAAGCATATACTGTGTTAAAACAGGAGGGGTATGTAAAAGTTGATCGCAGAAGAGGCGCAGTGGTGGCCATTGATGTTGACAGGATAAGGACATTGGCTGAACTGAAAAAAGAACTTCAGGTGATATTGGCCAAAAGCAGCTGTAAAAATATTTCCAAGGAAGAGATTCATGAACTAATAGAAGAAATCTATGATAGTTATACTATAGAGACAGAGGGGGAATAGACTGTCCCCCCAAAATAATGCCTGGCGGATGCGGTACAGGAATAGTCCAACAAAGAAATGTCAAGAGGAAATTTAAAAACAGTCTCGGAACGGGGGCGCCATGTGTCTTTCAGACACATGGAAGGAAATTTCGGCTGAGTTTTTGCAGATGAAATTTTCTTCCATGGATAGGGTGCCGAAGTGCAGAGACCGGAACAAGTTCCCGCAAGCGGGAACTGGAACAGGATAATATGGAAATGCAGTCACAGTTAAAAACAGTCTCGGAATGAAAGTGCCCGGAAGGGTTTTCAGACGCATCAGCGGCTGAACAACCCTTCCATTGCAGAGGCACTGAAATGTAGAGACGGGACTGGAACAGGAGGATATGAAAATGCAGTCACAGTTTACGGATAAGGCACAGGAGGCATTAAGCCATGCTTCCAAGTATGCCGGCCGACTGAAACAGGGATATGTGGGGACGGAGCATATCCTGGCAGGACTCTTAAGGGAACAGGCAGGTGTGGCACATAAAGTTCTGACGGATAACGGTGTGGAACTGTCACAGGTTCAGGAGATGATACAGGAGTTAATTGCCTTTGAAGGCGGTGTGGGACTGAAAGAAAGAGAGGGATATTCGCCCAGAGCAATGAAAGTTCTGGAGGAAGCCCACAGACAGGCGGCCAGATTCGGGCAGAAAGAAACGGGGACGGAACATATTCTTATGGCTCTAATCAAAGAAGGCGAGAATGTTGCGGTCCGTCTCCTGAATACCCTGGGTGTCAATATACAAAAAATTTATGCCGATACACTGGTGGCAATCGGACAGGACGCCAATTTGTATAAGGAGGATCTGGGCAGAAAAGCGTCCGCAAAAGGAAAAGGAAGCGCCCTGAATCAGTACAGCCGGGATTTGACCGCCATGGCACGGGAGGGGCAATTGGACCCGGTGATTGGCAGAGAAGATGAGATTCGGCGTCTGATTCAAATCCTCAGCCGGAGAACCAAAAATAATCCCTGTCTCATTGGAGAACCCGGTGTCGGTAAGACCGCTGTGGTGGAGGGACTGGCACAGCGCATTGTGGAAGGGAAAGTTCCTTTTACAGTGAAGGATAAAAGGGTTCTGACATTGGATTTGTCGGGAATGGTAGCCGGCAGCAAATATCGCGGGGAGTTTGAAGAGAGAATAAAAAGAGTGATTCGGGAAGTCATAGAGGATGGCAATGTTATTTTGTTTCTGGATGAACTTCACACTTTAATAGGCGCCGGAGGAGCAGAGGGCGCAATTGATGCTTCCAATATCTTAAAGCCTTCCCTGGCAAGGGGGGAGCTGCAGCTCATAGGGGCAACTACCATAGCCGAATATCGAAAATACATTGAGAGAGACGCCGCTCTTGAGCGCCGTTTCCAGCCTGTGAATGTGGAAGAACCCACGGAGGAAGAGGCAATCCGTATCCTGGATGGTGTCAAGAAGAAGTATGAGGAACACCATCAGGTGACGATTACACCTGAGGCGGTGGCTTCGGCGGTAAGGCTTTCAAGCCGGTATATCAATGACCGGAATCTGCCGGATAAGGCCATTGATTTGATAGATGAGGCGGCGGCAAGCGCAAGGCTTCGGGCTGTAGATATGCCGGATAAGCAAAAAGACCTTCTGGACCAGATTAAAAAAATGGATTTGCAGATAGAGCGTTCTATCCGTATGGAGGCATTTTCACAGGCGGTGGAAATCAAGCACAATCAGGATGAGTTGATGAAGAAGTATCAACGCATGAAGAAACGCGCGGAGAGCCAGGAGTCAAACCGAAAATTCTCAATCGGTGAAAACGAGATTGAGGAAGTGGTTGCCATGTGGACAAAGATACCGGTGCAAAAGCTGGCACAAAAGGAAAGCGAACGCCTGCTGAAGCTGGAGGGCATTCTGCACAAGAGAGTCATAGGACAGGAAGAGGCGGTGACAGCCGTAGCAAAAGCAATGCGCCGGGGCCGTGTGGGGCTGAAGGACCCCAGGAGACCCATTGGTTCTTTTCTGTTCCTGGGGCCTACCGGTGTGGGCAAGACGGAGCTTTCCAAGGCATTGGCAGAGGCAATGTTCGGATCGGAGGATGCCATCATACGGGTGGATATGTCGGAGTATATGGAGGGACACTCCGTTTCCAAGATGATCGGTTCGCCGCCCGGATATGTGGGATTTGAAGAAGGGGGACAGCTCAGTGAGAAAGTGCGCCGGAATCCCTATTCGGTGGTATTGTTTGACGAGATAGAAAAAGCCCATCCCGATGTATTTAACGTACTGCTGCAAGTGCTGGATGACGGGCATATTACGGATTCAAAAGGAAGAAAGGTCAGCTTTAAGAATACCATTTTAATTATGACTTCCAATGCGGGAGCACAGCGCATTGTGGACCCTAAAAATCTTGGATTTGCCGCAGCGGGGGACGCAAAGAGGGATTATGATAAAATGAAGTCAGGGGTTATGGAGGAGGTAAAGCGCAGCTTTAAGCCGGAATTCATTAATCGTATTGATGATATTATCGTATTCCATCAGCTGGATAAAGAAAACATGAAGGCCATTGTTAATCTGCTTGCGTCCGATTTATACAAACGCTGTGAGGAGCAGATGGATATCAGTCTGACTCTGACAAATGCGCTGAAGGAACATTTGGTAGAAAAATATGCCGATGCGAAAATGGGGGCCAGACCTTTAAAACGGGCCATTCAGTCGGTGGTGGAAGATGCGCTGGCAGAAGAGATTCTGTCAAAAAAAGTACAGCAGAAAGATGCGGTGACGGCAGGCTTCAAAAACGGTAGGGTCTACTTTACCGTGAAGAAGGAAGAGGAGTGATGGCGCAAAAAAGCGTGAAAATACCTTGTGGCAGCACTGAGGGAACAGGAACAGGCTTATAACCGAATACAAAAAATAAAAAAATGTGGAAAAAGAACCTGGTTTATATTATACTATAATTGCAGAAGAAAACAGGTTATCGCTCTGCCGGAAGTCCATGGAAACACAGGAGTTGCTGGTCAGGGACTGAACAGTGACACAGGTGGACGATCATATGGTTCAGGAAGACTCAATGGCATCCGGCAGTGCGCAATGTAACTGAAATGGAGGACAAACAGATGGCAGTGGTGGAGGAATTGATCCGCAGTGAGGCTGACGGCGCAATTAGTTTCGGAAATCACAAATTGACAAAAAAGGCGAAAGTGGAAGATTTTCGCCATGCTGGGGATTTGCTTAAGGTAAAGACCTCTCATGAAATGACAAAGCTGGAGAAAAACGGCATGTTCCTTTATGAATCTGTGCCGGGGACCAGTGTTCTGAACTTTATGGAGACGGAACAGGGCGTAGAATTTATTGTGGAAGGCGATGAAGACGCACAGATTACCATAGGACTTACCGAAGGCAAAGAATATGAGGTTTTGGTGGACGGACGGAGTACAGGGGCCATGAAGACCGGGCTGGGAGGGAAATTGTCTCTAAGCGCAGAGCTTGGAGCCGCCGATGAAGTTCCGGTGAAGATAGTGCAGATTGGCGGATGATGGGGCATTGGGAAGAGGAGACTTTTCCTGCGTGATTTACGCAAAGCCCGTGCAGAGGGTATGCCGCTAATGCGGCACAAGAGCCACTTAGGTGAGTAGGGGAAGGTAAACTTTCCCTACTTGATTTTTACAAACCTGTCATCCCGGGAAATGGATTGTGCTGGGGCTTTGGGCAGAGGCGTAACAGGAAATATGTCAAAAGGCGCCTGAAGAAGTTAGTTCCCAGGGCGGAAGAGGAAGAGAGGTCAAAATGGCAAAGGGCAAAACGTCCACGGTTTTTTTCTGCCAGAGTTGTGGGTACGAATCCGTCAAATGGATGGGACAGTGCCCTGGCTGTAAAGGGTGGAATACATTTGTGGAAGAAACCGTCAGCAAATCTCCTTATAAGGGAGCGGCGGGAGGGACTTTGGCCGGGGCAGGCGGAAGGCAGGCAAAGGCGGTTCCCGCCGTACTTTCGGAAGTAACGGTACACGAAGAGGATAAGTTGGCTACGGGTATAGGAGAGCTGGACAGGGTATTGGGGGGAGGCATTGTACAGGGTTCCCTGACTTTGGTGGGAGGTGATCCGGGAATCGGTAAATCCACATTGCTTTTGCAGGTTTGCCGGAATCTGTCAGGGAACGGGCATAAAGTATTGTACATATCCGGAGAGGAATCTTTGACCCAGATTAAGATGCGGGCCGATAGAATCGGTCACTTCTCTTCTCAAATGTATTTGCTGTGTGAGACCAGTCTGGATGAAATCTCGGAGGTAATCCGCAGCCGGAAGCCGGAAGCAGTGGTGATTGATTCCATTCAGACCATGTATAACGAAAATGTCTCCGCTGCGCCGGGCAGTGTGTCACAGGTAAGGGAGTCCACGGGCATATTGTTGCAGCTTGCCAAAGGTCTTGGCGTATCTATTTTTATTGTGGGGCATGTCACAAAGGAGGGCACTGTAGCAGGTCCCCGTGTCCTGGAGCACATGGTGGATACAGTGCTTTATTTTGAAGGGGATAAACATGCGTCTTATCGCATATTGCGGGGAGTGAAGAACCGTTTTGGGTCCACCAATGAAATTGGTGTATTTGAAATGAGGGAACAGGGGTTAAAAGAGGTGCAAAATGCCTCGGAATACATGCTCAACGGTCGGCCGGAAAATGCCAGCGGCTCCGTGGTGGCCTGTACCATGGAAGGAACAAGGCCGCTTCTGGTGGAAATACAGGCGCTGGTGTGCCACAGCAATTTTGGAATTCCCCGCAGACAGACCATAGGGACAGATTTTAACAGGGTCAATCTTCTCATGGCCGTATTGGAAAAGCGATTGGGGTTACAGCTAGCCTCCTGTGACGCTTATGTCAATATAACCGGAGGACTCAAATTGTCCGAACCTGCCATTGACCTTGGAATTGTGATTGCGGTGCTCTCAAGCTTCAAAAATATTACCATTCATCCGAAACTGGTAGCGTTCGGGGAAGTGGGATTAAGCGGAGAAGTCAGAGCGGTGAGCATGGCAAGGCAGCGTGTGGCGGAAGTGGAAAAACTGGGTTTTGACACATGCATTCTTCCCTTTGTGTGCGCGGAGGACTGCGGGAAAAACAGCCGCAGCAATAAGATAAAAATCATAGGAGTGCGGACGGTCCAGGATGTGATGAAGTATCTCTTTCAGGGATAGCGTGATGTAACATCGGAGGTTATACAGGCAGTGAGTTGTACATGAGAGGCCAGGCAGATTTCAGCCGGGAGGGAGCAGGATGAGAGAATGGGACAGAATGGAGTGGAAGCAGTCAAAGATACCGGAGTGGGCAATTGTATCATTTCTGGACAAATTGGAAGAAGAGGGAATTCTGCTGCATGGCTTTGGGATGTTGGAGGAAGGAAAGCTGCTTGCGGAAGGGTACTGGGCTCCTTATCAGGCGGATACCCTGCATAGAATGTATTCTGTGGGGAAGAGTTTTGTCTCTCTGGCCATAGGGCTGCTTCAGGAAGAAGGAAAGCTTGCTCTGGAAGACTTCGTGTGCCAATATTTTCCGGATAAATGTCCCGAAAATGGGGCGCATAGGTGGTTGGAGGGGATGACCATCAAACAGATGCTCACCATGACCACCTGTCACAGTAAAACCACATATAAACAATATGACGGAGACTGGGTGGAATCTTTTTTTAGAGTGGAGCCCTCCAATCTGCCGGGGGCAGTGTTTTCCTATGACACATCATCAACCCATGTGCTGTCTGCCCTGGTGGAGCGTTTGTCTGGCAGAAAATTAATGGAATATCTGCGTGAGAGATGTTTTGACAAAATTGGTGTATCCAAAGAAGCTTATTTTCTTCCTGACCCTTATGGAGTTTCCCAGGGAGGTTCCGGACTGAACTGTACTTTGCGGGATATGTTGGCGGTGGCGGAACTGGTGATGAATGAGGGCGTTTATAAGGGAGAACAACTGATTCCCGCGGAGTATATCAGGCAGGCGGTTTCATGTCAGGTGAGTACCAGACATCAGACGGCATATGATGAGCAATTTGGCTATGGGTATCAAATATGGAGGGGCAGGCATGACAGCTTTTATTTTTATGGAATCGGCGGACAGCTGGCAGTCTGCCTGCCCGGAGAAAAGTTTATTCTTGTAACCATGGGGAATACTCTGGAGAACAAAAACGGCATCAAGAATATATTTGACGCTTTTTATGACAAGATATTTCCATGGATTAAGGAGGGTTCCCATTTTTCAGAACCAAAAGAGAGAGAAGTCGGGAATTGCCCGGAGCTTGACGTAAGGCTTTCGGGACTGACCCTGACGGCAAAGCTCCTGAAAACGGAAAGGACGCATATGAAAGCCTTTTTGCAGGGAAAGTTTTCCTGGATAGGGCAAAGGTATGAGTTCAATGATAACAAGCTTGGAATTTCCGCTTTGCGTGTTGCCTGTGACCGGGAAGAGGGAAAGGGAGTTCTGTATCTGGAAAAAGACCGACGGGAATCAAAATTACTTTTTGGAATGGATACTTATTTGCGTCAGAAATTTCCCTGGCCGGAAGATTGGACGCAGTGGATGAGAGAATACTGCAAGGAGACAGAGTGCTGCTGCCAGGGGATATTGGAATCGGAGAATGAGTTGTTCTTGCGCTGCTATATTCTGGGGCCTGAGATGGCCAATGTAACCATTGTCATAAGTTTTGTGGCGCAGGGAATAACAGTTAAGATGCAGAAGGGAATAGACAATGGATTGAAGCGGTTTGAGGGAGTGGCCAGCGGAACGTGTAAATGCGCCCAATAATTTTACCTGTCAGTCCTGTCTGGCAGCGCATAAAACAGTTCCGGAAGGAGGTGTCAATGAAAGAAAACAGTATACATGAAGAAGGCAGTGAAATATAAGCTTCTGTAAATATGCATAAACAGAATATGGGTATTTCGGTAATTTTTACATTTGAAATAGAGTGAATTATTTAGTATAATATAAGAAAAATCTGCTGTAGATGTGTTATTGTCCAGGATAAAGGGAAATACGATGGTGCAGGGAGTGTTGCCGGCGGCAAAACGGCCGTACATATGCTGCGCAATAACGGAGGGATGGAGGATGAGTATGAAAAATTATGTAAAGCCCGTTGTGCTTTTGAATGAGGAGATTTCAGAGGGAGTATATGCAGCCAGCGGTGAGGCCTGCTATGCGGTGTCGGCCTATATACACCAGAGACCTGAAACGGGCAGGGGAGATTACAGGTTGCAGGTAAATGGAAGTCATGCCGCAGGGGACGGGCATCACAGCGGCGAACAGATACTGGTGCTGACCTTTAATCAGCCGGTGGAGTACAGCGGTTCTAACGGTGAATTTGCAGGATACAGTGATGGCAACAATACCATCAGTATTGTATACAATTATCATAACAATGGGAACGATAATGTTGGACTGGGGGATGTGATTGTTGTCTCCGATGAGGGATTGGGAGAACCTTCAGCAACGCTTTACTGCAATTATGATTGCGGCCAGCACACACCTGGCATGTAAGGTGTTGTACTGCGTGCAGGTTTTGGAAATGGCCGGGTTGGCTGTAAGAGATACTTAGATGATTTAAAGCAAAGGGAAGCCCCTTCCGCAGAAGTGAAGCTGCGGAAGGGGTTTTTTTACGCAGAGGAAGTATGCCGCCGATGGGGCTAAAAATCACTGCGCATTTTCTCGATTTCCATATCATTTAACAGGACACAGCCCTTTTCCCGTATGGCATATACTCGGGTACAGATGCTTAATACGGTTGGTCTGTGAGTGGTGATAATACATGTACGGGGAGATTCATCCGACATGATATTGCGGAGAACTCTGCGTTCTGTCGCCACATCCAGCGCCGATGTAGCTTCGTCCAGGAGCAGTATGGGGGCTTTTCGGAGAAGTGCCCGGGCAATGGACAGACGCTGGGCCTGGCCTTCGGAGAATCCGCCGCCTCGTTCTCTGACTACGGTATCAATGCCCTGGGGAAGCTTTTCAACGAACTCCCAGGCGCAGGCCAGTTTCAGGACTTTCACAATCTCCTCATCGCTGGCGTCCGGTTTTACATTGCGCATATTTTCGGCAATGGTGCCGGAGAACATGGTATTTCCCTGGGGAACATAGGAGAATAGTTTTCTGGCGGCAGGACTTAATTCTACCAGATTCCAATGGGATTCCCAGGGAGTACAGGCGCCGGCGCACAAAAGAATTCGGCCGTCCTGTACAGGCATGAGGGAAAGAAGCAGGCGCAGCAGGGTGGTTTTGCCTTCTCCGGAGGGACCCACCAGAGCGGCAATTTCATGAGGACCAACTTCCAGGGAGGCGTGGTCAAAGACACAGGCGCCGTTACGGTATGTATATTTTACATTTTCCAGATAAAGGCCGATGCCTTCCCCGGAATGTCTGTGATAAAAGGCATCCACTTCGGTGTCATGGCTGTAATCTTCTCTGGGCATTTCAACAATGTCCATCAGACGCCCTGCGGAAGTTGTAAGGCTGATGGCTGTTGGCACCAAGGAAGTCAGGCTGTGCAGTGTGCCGGACAGTGTGCCGGAGAGGCTTAAGAACATGGTCATGGTGCCATAGCTTATGGCGCCGCTCCACACCCGGTAGATTCCCCAGCCGTGGGAGGCATAGGAAACCATGAGAGCTACGGTGGACAGCAGGAGAGAAGTCCAGATGGACATTTTCTGGAATTCCAGGCGCATGGTGATATATTCTTTTTGCAGTTGTCTGAGTCGTTCAATGTAAAGATGAATTAGGCCAAAGGCTTTGATGGTCTGAATATTGGAGAATGTTTCCTGGTTAAAGCCGGACATTTTCGCGCTCATGGCGGCGCTGCGCATATTGTTGCTGGTCATACGCTTTAGAAGGGTTTTCGACAAAAGTAAACTCACAGGCATGCCAAGAAAAGCGAATATGGCAAAGGTAGCGTCATAATATATGACAATGGCAAAGGCGCTGACAAAGCGAAACAGGTAGATAATCAGGTTTGGGATGAAATTCAGAATGCCGTTGGAGATAGTGGAGGCATCGGCTCCCCAGCGTGTCAGAAGATCGCCCGTATGATAATTGGTCAGGGATTCCCAGTCAGTTTCCAGTATTTTGCCAAAAATATCCGATTTGATTTCTGTATCCACTTTCATACTGATCCAGTTAGAGGCATAGCCGGAGGCCTGTGTGATAAGGGTGTTGACCACATTCAGCGCAATCATGAGGCAGAAGGTTCCAAGCAGCCGCCCTGCCTCATGGCCGGTTATAATATCTACCAGATTCTTTGAGATGACACTTGAGCCAAGGGAGAATAATGTTCCGGACAGGCCCAGTATGGTATAAAAGAGCATGGCAAACCAATAGTGGCGGGCATATTGGTAGATCCATTTGGTCTGAAGCCACATTTCCTGTAGCCGGCCATCTTGGATTCTTTTCCAGAGAAACAAAAGTTTTGTCTTCATATCAACCCCCCACTGTTAAAAAAGTAATCGCGTTTATTATATAGAACCCAGGGGTATCGGTCAATGGTTTTTTAGATTGATTTATAAGGGATTTTATAGTATATTGTAAGTGTGGGAAAAAGTTCATGGCATGGAGGATGATATGAAGATTCAAAAGGGGTATCGGCTGGTACATCTTGGGGGAGAGCCATACCTTCTTCCCTATGGGCAGGCGGCAGCCAATCTGCAACGTGGAGTTCGGCTGAACGAAACAGGTGTCTTTCTGTGGAATGGGTTGTTGGAAGGGGCCGGGGAGGAGGAACTTCTGGAGCGAATGATTGCCAGGTATCAGCCAATGGAAGAGGAGCTTGGAATGCTGCGGCAGGACTTGCGGGATTTCATTAACAAACTTTCAACTTGCCGCATATTGACTCCTGGCCGGGACGGGGCAGTGCCCTTTGAACACAATATAGTCAGAAAAGTGTTCATAGGGGGCATCGCAGCGGAATATAGAGGACCGGAAGAGTTTTTCCCGCCGGAACTGCATCCTTTTTGTGAGAGGGAGTTCTCTGAGGAACAATCGGACAGAGTTCCTGGAAAGGGGACGTTCATAGAAAGGGATGGGGAGGAACCCCGGAAGATTGATTTGTTTCTTACTGTGGTGAGAAGCCTGCCATCTTTTCCTGCCGTTGGGGAAATTTTGGCACGCAATGCCGATTTGATGCTCATTGAAAATGAGCAGGAATATATCTGTCTGTATTCTCAAAAGAATGGATTGGCGGAATGGCATTTGACAAAGAATTGCAGGGAAGCCACAATGTATTGTGTCATGCCTTTTGGCGACGGCATGGCCCAGGAGATTTTGCATGGATTTAGAATGATTTATCTCATATTGGCCCAGGAGAGAGGGCTGTTTGCTCTGCATTCTGTATCGGTGCTCTATGGTGGGAGAGCATGGCTGTTCTCGGGCCATTCGGGTGTGGGGAAATCCACTCATGCGGATTTGTGGAGAGATTTGTTTGGTACCCCCATCTTAAATGGAGATTTGAATCTTCTGGAAGTGGGGGAGAATGGAGAAGTGACGGTTTATGGCATACCTTGGTGCGGTACTTCGGGAATCAGCACCAGGGAGAATGTTTTGCTGGGAGGGGTGGTTTTTCTTGGGAGGGGGTCCAAAGAAGAGGTGTGGGAACTTCCCGTTTCCGAAGGAGAATTGTCCCTGGTCCAGCGCCTGGTATCTCCTGCCTGGACGGAGCATATGTTTCTGAAGAATCTGGAATTTGCCAAAACGCTTGCTTCCGCCGTGCCTTTGTTAGGGCTGCGTTGTACCAAAGAGGCATCGGCGGCGGTGACTATGAGAGATGCCATTGACAGGGTTGCTGCTTCCAGTTCTGATTCCAGGTACAATAAAGCCAACTATAAGCTTCTGATGCCCGATGAGAGAAGCGCGAAAGAGTAAGGGATAGGGGGAGTGGAAGGTGGAGGAAGAAATTTTTTCGGCACCCTCCATAGAAGGATTGTTGACGGAGGGGAAAGTCATACAGGTCAGGCCCAGGGGATACAGTATGTATCCGTTATTTGTTCCGGGAAGGGACGAAGCTCTGATTGCGCCTGTGGAGGTAGATAAATTAAAAAGAGGGGATGTGGTGCTGTATCGCAGGGCGAAAGGCGTCCTGGTGCTTCACCGCATCTGGAAACGGGATGGAGAGTGTTTTTACCTGGTGGGGGACAATCAGAGGGAGATTGAAGGCCCTCTGGGAGCGGAACAGATGAAAGGTATCTTAATTATGGTAATCAGAAAGGGAAGACCTTTTTCCGTCAGACACCCGCTGTATCGCTTCTGTTCCGGAATGTGGTTATTCCTAAGGCCTTTTCGGCCAATGCTGTCTCATGGGGCGGCGGCCTGGAAGAGGTTGTTTCATAAAAATTAGTTTAGCCGAAATGCGGCGGAATGCGTGAGAGAATGAAAGTATTTAAAATCATTTTTTATACATTGATGGGGTTACTTATGGCTGGGTGCGCAGGGGTTTTGGTCTGTGCGTTTTCTCCGTCGCTGACGGAGGAGATTGCGGGCAGGCTTTACGGTACAGGGCCGAAGATGGAAGGCGGCCTATATACCGATGTGGAGCCGGGCATCAATATTGAGTGGGTCAACGGCGCAGGAAGGGTCAGCTATGAGATACCGGGAAATCCTCCGGACAAAGCGCCGGAATCCGTCAGCGGAAGAGCGGATTATGAGCCGGTAAAGGAGGAAGCGGAACAGATTCCCCAGGAGGAAGCGGATAATCTGACGGCCACGGTTCCCGTAGGGAACACAGGGGAAGGACTTCAGTTTGACAGTGAGTTCTATCCCTATTACGCAATGTTAAACAGTGATATGCAGAAGCTGTATTGTCAGATTTATGCCAATGCGCAGAGCCTGACGGGGGCTTTTGCGCCGGTGGTTCCCGTAAATCTGTCTCAGATGAAGAGGGTGTATGAAGCGGTTTATAACGACCATCCGGAATTATTCTGGCTGGACGGGGGGTATTCCTGCAAGCATCTTCAGGACGGGTCATGTGTGGAGATTACCTTAAAATATAACAGTGCGGCATCTAATCTGGAGGCAGCAAAACAGGACTTTCAAGTGTATTCCCTGCGGATTCTGTCAGGCGCGGCGGGATTGGGCACGAATGCGGAGAAGGAACAGTACGCCCATGACGGCCTGATGCTGGCGGCGGAATATGACGCAAGTTCCCCTCTGGGGCAGAGCGCATACAGCGCTCTGGTTCATGGAAAAACGGTGTGTGCCGGGTATGCCAGGGCCTATCAGTATTTGTTGCAGCAATTGGGCATTCCCTGCTATTATTGTACGGGTTATGCAGGAGAAGATCATGCCTGGAACATTGTAAAGTTGGACGGGGATTATTATAATGTGGATGTCACCTGGGATGATACGGACCCGGCAACTTATGATTATTTTAATAAGTCGGATGCTGCATATGCTTCCACTCATATGAGGACAGGTTTGTCGGTATACCTGCCTGCCTGTGTGGAAGATACGGGCAGCAGTGCAGAGGAGGGGACAGAAGGCTCAAGGGTGCAGGACTTGATTAACCCCAATCCGATAGTTCCTGTGGAGTGGGAGGGGAATCCTGATTCCAATAATGACATGGGGCTGACTGCCGAAGAGAAAAAACAGCAGAATCTGGAGATTGCGGGCATTACGGAGGATGAAGTACGAGAGACCATGGAGGAATATTACAAGGATTGTCTGAAGCTTCTGAAAGAAGTGGGAAAGGGTGATAAGCAGTATGCCAATGTCATTCCGGAATCTTTGTGGAACTCGGTGGAACAGGCATATGTCTCAGGGGCATATCGAAAAGGGTATGTGGACGAAGCTCTTGAAGAGTTTGAATTGGAGAATTTTGTCATAAGGCTTCAGGTGGAGCGCCTGGGCGGCGGGTATTACCGTGTATATCACAATGTGTATACTTATTGAGACACAAGCTCAGGGGACAATAAGCTACGGGCATTAAAAGTCAATAAGGATTCAGAAAAGAAAGGTGTAAGGTCTTTATTTGTATGGTAAGGACTTTACACTTTTTTCGTGTAACAGACATGGTCATGTTCTGTGATGAAAGTTCACTTAGGTGTTAACTATCAATGAACTTTATACTGGCTCCCCCAATTTACACCATAAAGTGTGGGAGAGAAGAAGGGATAAGCTATCTGTTTGATAGGTGGTCATTTTGTTCTACTTTTGTTTATTTGAATAATAAATGGTATATTGACACTACAATAGATGCATGATATACTTTCAAGAAGTGAAAGGTACAACAGTTATTATATTTTATGTTAAAAGGAGGAATTGTACATGAAGGTAAAAATTAACACAGAAGTAATAATTGAGGATGTTGCCGAAAAATTATATGAAGATTTTGAAGATATTGAGATTGCGGAAACTAAGTTATCCGCTTTTTTTGGGGTTATTGCATGTTGTAATACCGTGAAGGAAACACAGTAAGAAGGAAAAACTGCTGCATACATTTTATGGTGTTAGATTGTTTTGTATAAATTAAATTATGAGGTATAGTAGCTTTAGTGCCTTTCATTTTGATAATGGTTCTGACTAATATAGTTGTTAGTATCAATAACATAGGATGATAAAAATATAGTTTATGAAGTAAATGTGTTAAATATGGAGGGAATATGGGGAATGTTTCTGTAGGTAAAGTGGGAAAAAATATATTAAGTGGTGCTGAAAATGCAACATTGGTTTTTGTTTTGACAAATGCGTGTAATTATCGATGTGGATATTGTTATGAGAACAAATCACTTTCGGCTTCTTTGAGTCTGTCTTATTTTAGAGATGCATTTTCTTTGGACACTATACTGAAAGTCTATGAAATTTTCTGTCAATATAATGGAATGCCAGAACGAATTGTGTTTTTTGGCGGAGAACCCCTTATTAAGAAAGATTTAATTTATGATTTTGTTAATGCTTTGATAAAAACAGGTGATAAAGTGCCGAAATTTGATATGATTACGAATGCGTCCCTATTGGAAGGTGAAATAAGAGATTTTGTCTTGGAGTATTTTTCGGCGGTGACGTTCAGTCTTGACGGAGGAAAGGAAATTCATGACAGTTATCGTAAAGATGCGGCTGGCAATGGCACTTTTGATTCAATCGTGGAGAATATTCGAGAATTTCAGATTCGCAACATAAATGTGAAAACTGCTGTTGAAGCTACGCTTACAGATGCTTATTTGGAGGGAGATATACAATCCAAATGTAAAGAAACATGGGAGCTTATGAATTTTCTTTCTATTCAGGTAATGGATTTTATTCCTGTGAAAGGGGATGAATATTCGATTTTTTCTATTCACGAGAACACAGGCTTAAGACAGGCTCAAGACTTGGTAAATATACTTGTGGACTTATGGTTTGATGATTTCATATCATTACAGCTTAGAACAGATGTTGTAAGCTTTCATAATCTACTTTTATCTTTGATTAAGAAGCGAAAGCCCCGTGGATGTGGCGCGGGAAAAAACTATTTTGCAGTGACTCCGGATTTATCGGTTTATTCCTGTCAGGTAGCATTGTTTCAAGGAGATTTACCCAACTGGCATATTGAAGAGGACAAAATTGTGGAGTTGAGGAGAGATTCTGAAAATGTAGGGCATGCTGACAAGAGCAATCCTTTCTGTGCTGTCTGTGAGTGCTTGGAGGGCTGTTCCTGTTATTGTCGCGCTCAGTGGGACCATCATATGCCAGAGAAACTTCCTGATATTTGTCATTTTCATAAGTTTGCACGTAGAAGGATACTAGAACGAATTGGATTATTATACGAGAAAAATGAACAAGGAATGTTAAAAAAAGCGGTAAGTTTTTATTATGGAAAAAAAGAATAATTATGAAGTTTTTTTTCAAGAAGGAAAGTGTATTTGTTGTTGCGCTAAAGATGGAAGGGTTATGTCTGCAACAGAGACAACACTTTGTGGAAATGCAGTCAGAGAAATAAGCCCTATTTATAAAAAAATGTTGTCAACAACACAAACAAATATCAATATTGAAAGCGCAATAAAAAAATTAGGACAATATGATAGAGATATACACCTTATAAATAAAGATGAAAAAAAAAGCTGTACAAAAGAGGCAAAACTAAATAGTGATGTTTTAGCGGCTCTATGTGAAATGTCTACCATTGCTTCGACTTTGGAATGTTCCTTGTTAATTGTTGAATCACAAAAGGGGATTTATAATTATGAACAAAGAGAATTTGTTCAATGCAATAAGGAATCATATGCGTTTTGGAGCATACAAAATAGAGAAGATATAGTATGGAAACGAAATATTAGTGGGATGTTTTCTTTTGAATATGTAGTCAAATATCGAGAAAAAATAACACAGGAGAAAGAATGGTTAACTGAGTCTTTACATGAAATAGGGGAAGCTGGGTATAGAAATATTTTATTTATGGGAGGAGCGTCGTGTGGGTTATACCATGAAATAATTGGGCATGCTTTAGAAGCGGTAAGGGCGGTAAAGCGGGAGTGCATAAAAGGAGATTATAGAAAAAAGCTAGTGAACTATCCTTTAAATGTTTATGATGATGTCTTGAGGTTAGGTTATGAGATAGGCTTTGATGATGAAGGAACAAGGAAAAAGAGTACGCAGTTAATGTCTGATGGAAATACAAAAACATTGTTAACGGATAAAAGTCATTGTCCTGATGGAATGGAACTTACAGGAAATGGACGTAGAAATTCAGTCTTTTTTTTCCCAGAAACTCGTATGTACAGATTGCGTGTGCAGGCGGGCGAACAAATTGTGGATGAGCTTGTACATAACATTGATAATGCATTGGTTGTAACTGACATATATATGGGAAATGTAGAACATGAAACAGGTATTGTACAATTATATGCAAATGTTGAAGGTGAAATAATTGATGGAAAGCTATACACTAAAAAAATGAATATATTAATCCGAGATAATATCTTTCATTTTTACGAAGGAGTATACGCAATATCAAATACTTTACATTTCAAAGGGATTCATTGTGTATCTGGTTCGGGGCCTTTATATACAGAGGCGGAAACACCTGATACGCTTATAAATCACATTTATATTGAAAGGACATGGATTTCATGAAAGAAGAAGGTACAAAGAGTAAGGTATTGTTTCTGGTCACGGCAGTCTGTATGGTACTGCGTGGAGCAGTAAATGTTGCGGTGGCCATCTGTATGATGAATACAGTGGATGCGGCGCTCACATTGGATATGGGAACTTTTGTCAGGGCTTTGGCATTTATGCTGGGGGTGGCGATTCTGGAATTTGCCGTGGGCATGTTTAGTCGTTTTATGTTACAGTCATATTGCAAATGCAATCTTGTTCGGGTGAAAGAGAACTATTACAGAAAGCTGCTCTGTGACGGAAAGCAGGAAGAGATGGATATATCCGCTTTTTCTACGGATATTGATCTCTTATATGGAAATCGCTATTTTAACCGATGTATGCTTGTTTTTTATTCTGCGCAATTGATTTTTTCCGTAATCAGCATTATTGTCTTGAGCTGGAAAGTGTCCATTGTGGTATTGGTTATGACCTTTTTGCCGTTGCTGGTGCCTGCTCTGCTGCAAAAGGGACTGCGAAAGACCACGGACAAATACGCAGAGGGGATGAACGCATACCTTGGATTTATCCAGGACACTTTGCAGGGCCTTCACGAGATTCGTACATATGCGGCTTCGGCCTTTTTTACAGGAATACATGATAAGAGGAACAAAGAGGCGGAAGCACTGCGTCTGAAGAATAAGATGATGACTTATTTTAATTCCTCTTTGTCGGATTTTGTGGGTTCTCTTTCTTTTATGGCGGCAATTGCGGCCTGTGGCTTCCTGACAGTGAAAGGGGAGATTACCATGGGAACGTTGATTGCGGTGATTCAGCTGCTGAACAGTGTGGTCAGTCCCATAGGCAGTATCTCTTCCGCCGCAGGTGAGATTTCCGCTACCGGGAAGCTGGCAGAGAAATATAAGGCGGCGCCGGAAGAGAAAGCAGCGGCGGACAATGGGCCACTGGCAAGGATTGAGGTTGCGGGGCTTGGATATTCCTACGATGGGCAGACTCCGGTATTTTCAGGGGTAAACCTGTGCTTTGAGCGTGGAAGGCGGTATGCGGTGCTGGGAAAGAGCGGTGTGGGAAAATCCACTCTTGCCAAGGTGCTGTCGGGAGCGCTGGGGGGATATGATGGTGAGATTGTACTCACGGACTTGGAGGGAGGCCGCAGGGAAATATCCCAGGCGGAAGGGCTGATTCAGTATGTGGCCCAGGAGCCGTATCTCTTTAAACTCTCTGCGGAGGACAATGTCTATTTCGGGAAGCCGGAAGGGGCCGAAGAGATGCATAGCAGAATAGGAAAGCTTGGCATTGAGGAGCTTTTTCTGGAACCGGAAACGGTGCTCGCCAACCGTGACCGCATTTCGGGCGGACAGAAACAAAGGCTGGTGCTGGCAAGGGCTTTGAGCCATAAGCCGGATGTGCTTATATTGGATGAACCGACGGCAAATTTGGATGAAGCGACTGCGGAAAGGGTGATGGATTACATTATGGAGGCCGACTGCGGAATATTGATTGTGATTACGCACAATGCAGATGAGAAATTCCTGTCTCGTTTTGATGAGGTAATTCGGTTAGAAGGCTGATAATTTTATAACAAATCAATGATCTGTTTTGTCATTTTCAAACACGCTCTGGCATTGATTTTGGTATTCATTTGGACATTTGTTTGGCAAATTTTTTACATGAGAAAGGATATTGCGTTCATTTAAGAAAGGCAATATCCTTTTTTGGCGCGGAAAAATCTTTTCATATAAAAAATAGCAGGCATATCCCGGTTTTTTATTCATATATTGGAGAAAGGGGGACAGGTCAATGGAACAATCTATATTACAGTTGTTTCCGTCAGAGTACAGAATGTTCTGGCGGCAGGCTGCCAGGGAACAGGAACATCTTCAGGAAATCAGGATGCGTGTGGGCAGACCTGTTTTGCTGTGCCGGGACGGGAATGAAATATTTCTTACGGAGGATGGAAAGTTTACAGGTTCCTGCCAGGGGGCGCATTGTGCTTCGGAAAGGGAGCTGGGGGAGATTTTGGACCATATCTGTCACTATTCACCCTATGCCTTTGAAGAGGAATTAAGGCGTGGATTTATCACCGTCACAGGGGGACATCGTGTGGGTGTGGCAGGACAAGCCGTATTGGAAACCGATGGGACGCTTAGAACCCTGAAAAATATTTCCTGCCTCAATATCAGGATTGCCCATCAGAGAAAAGGCGCGGCGGACAGGGTACTGCCCAGGTTATATTGTAATGGGATGCTGAAAAGCACATTGATTATCTCACCTCCGGGGTGTGGAAAGACAACCATGCTGCGGGACTTGATACGGCAGATTTCTGATGGCAATGCCTATGGCAGAGGAATGAATGTGGGAGTTGTGGATGAACGTTCCGAACTGGCAGGTTCCTTTATGGGCAGACCTCAGAACGATATGGGAATGCGTACAGATGTATTGGATGGATGTCCCAAGGACACAGGGATGCTTATGCTGCTGCGCTCCATGTCGCCCCAGGTGATTGCCATAGATGAACTTGGCAGCCAGGAGGAGCTTAGGGCGCTCAGGTGCGCAGCAGCCTGCGGATGTAGAATTCTGGCCACCGTACATGGGGAAGATATGGGGGATGTGGAGAGGCGGTTTGGATGGAGCGATTCCTTATGGGAAGGGATGTTTGACCTGTTGCTTGTACTGGGAAAAGAAAAGGGAAAATGTGTGATAAAGCAGGTATATGACAGGGGGGAAGCGGAATGCTGAAGCTGTTGGGATGTGGAATGATTTTGTGTGGCTGCGTTGGACTGGGGCTGTGGTATCGGGATCAGATGGACGGGAGAATTAAGGCTCTGCGAAGCCTGAAAAATATTTTGGAACTGCTATCCAGTGAAGTGAGATATGGAAGAGCTGCTTTGCCGGAATGCTGCACTCATGCGGCCCGTTATCTTTCCACGCCCTTTGACGAAGCGTTTGTAAAAATAGGCCGCAGAATGGAAGAAAATACAGGGGCGGCTTTTGGGGAAGTATTTCGTGAGGAGATGGCGGAAGGGCTGGCCTCCCTGCCTCTAAAGGAGAAGGACAGGGAAGATTTTCTGCAATTTACGAACAGAACAGGATATATGGACAGCCAGATGCAGCTTAGAGCTCTGGAGCAGAGCATGGAGCTGCTGAAAGGCACCGAGGAAAAGCTCTCACAGGAATATTCACAGAAATGCAGAATGATTGTGGGGCTTGGGGCAATGAGCGGATTGCTGCTGATTATTATTTTGTGCTGAGAGAAAGCGTATAAGTATAACCGTGATTGCTGGTCAGGAAATGATCGGTAATTGACCCATTTGACAACGCACGAAAATAGAGGCCGGAGGAATTATGGGAGTTAGTCTGATATTTAAGATAGCCGCAGTTGGAATATTGGTGACCATATTGAGCCAGATTTTGAAACACAGTGGCAGGGAGGAACATGCGTTTCTAATCAGCCTTGCGGGCCTGATATTGGTGCTTACATGGATTGTACCTTATATTTATGAGCTGTTCCAGACCATACAGACACTGTTTTCACTGTAACGGCATCTAATGTTATGGTTTGACGGCCTGTCTGAACTTTTCATCTGAGAATCGGAAGGGGGCTGCGTATGGCAGAGCTTATCAAGGTTGCGTTCCTGGGAATTGCCGGGGTACTGCTGGCACAGCAGTTTAAGGGGACTAAGCCGGAATATGCCACATATATAGGACTGGCTGTGAGTATTTTGATTTTTGGTTTTTGTATGCGCCAGGTGGAAGCCGTGACGACACAGTTTGCCAGGCTGAAGGAATACATAGGCGGCGGTGAGGGATATTTGGCCATTTTACTTAAGGTTATCGGCATAACATATATTTGTGAATTCAGTTCCGGAATATGCAAAGACGCAGGGTATCAGTCGGTGGCAGGACAAATTGAGGTATTGGGAAAACTTACGGTAATGTTTGCCGGACTTCCCATCCTGTTTGCGGTAATCGAACAAATTCAAAGTTTTTTATAATTTTATTATAAAAAACAGTC
>CAJUGT010000022.1:21182-40344 GCA_910586435.1 uncultured Acetatifactor sp.
TCGAAACGAAGGTGCAATGTGTCTTTCAGACACAAGGAAGAAATTTCAGACACAATGGCTGAAGATTTCTTCCATTTCAGGGGCACCGTAGTGCAGAGACCGGAACAAGTTCCCGCAAGCGGGCCAAGTTCCTGCAAGCGGGAACTGGAATAAAAAACAGTCTCGAAACGAAGGTGCAATGTGTCTTTCAGACACAAGGAAGAAATTTCAGACACAAAGTGGCTGAAGTTTCTTCCCCTATAGGGGCACCGAAGTGCAGAGACCGGAACAAGTTCCCGCAAGCGGGAACTGGAATAGGAGACAAAATGGACTGGAATCTGGATTTGAGTCTTGTTTGGCAGGAGTATGGACTGGATAAGTTGCAGGATGGCATTGAAGCGCTGTTTCCCAAGTCGGAGATTCGTCTGGAGGATTTGTTTGCGCAGGTGGTGTCGGGCGATATTATAGGGGCACTGCGCTCTTTGTTTCAGGGGAGTCTGGACAATGTAACCGCACAGATTACAGGAATGAAGAATGTCTTTGTGTGGCTTTTGGTGCTGGGGATTGTGTCGTCTCTGATGACACATTTTGTAGAGATATTCGACAAACGCCAGGTGGCGGATATGGGATTTTACTTTATGTATCTTCTCTTTACGACGGTGCTTTTAAAATGTTTTGCCCAGGCTGCGGATACCGCAGCGGGACTGATGGAGAATTGTCTGATATTTGTGAAGCTCCTGGTGCCGGCATATCTGATTACCGTAGGAATCTCTTCGGGGGCTGTAAGCGCAGGAGCGTCTTATCAACTAATGCTTTTTGCCGTATATGGTGTGGAATATATCCTGGCAGCAGGACTGATCCCTTTGATTTACAGTTTCGTCATGCTCTCCGTGGTGAATGGAATCTGGATAGAGGAGAAACTCTCTTTTTTGATAGAATTATTAGAAAAAATCATAGGATGGGTTTTAAAAGGCGCTCTGGGGGCGGTGACGGGAATCGGAATATTCCAGGCTTTGATAACTCCTGTGGTGGATTCGGCCAGAAATTCCGTTCTGAGAAAATTTATTTCCGCAATCCCCGGAGTGGGGGCAGCAGCGGAAGGGGTGACAGATTTGATTCTGGGCTCCGCTGTGGTCATCAGAAACGGTATCGGAGTGGTGCTTTTGCTGCTTTTGCTGTTACTCTGTGTAATTCCTTTAATCAAAATAGGGGTGATAGCGGGTTTATTAAAATGCGCAGCTGCTTTTATGGGAATTGTCAGTGATAAGCGTCTTACGGCATGTGCGGACAGGACGGGGAATGCGGGGTTATTGCTGCTGCGAACTACAGGGACGGCAGTGTTGTTGTTTTTGATTGCCATAGCCGTAACAGCCACGGCGGGCAGGGGGGTATGACTATGTGGGACTCTTTTTTTCAAGCGATTTGCCGGGTGGGAATTTTTATGATATGTGCCAGGGCAGTGATACACTTCAGGCCCCAGGAGGCATATGAGAAGTATTTGAAACTGCTTGTCAGTGTCATGGTTTTGGTACAGCTCTTTCTGCCCCTGGGGGGATTTTTGCTGAGTGGGGGAGGACAGGAGGCGGCGGAAGGGCTGAGCCGATTTGGGGCGGAGTTGGAAGAAAGTATGAGAACTGCTACAGAAAACGCAGCCAAAACAGATGCGTTAATAGAACAGATGACCCTGGAGGAGATTAGAAGGGCATTGGAGGGACAAGAAGAGGAAGCGGCCCAAACGGGGGAAGGGAATGAGGACAAAGCAGAAGAAAATGGGCTGAATATAGAGCCCATTGCACCTGTGGAACCCATTGTCATAGATCTTACAGGGCAGCAGTGAGACGCTGCGTTCTTAAGGGGCGGGGCAGTATCCGGTTTAAAGTGGTATCATTCACAGGATTATGTGCTGCCATATGGCAGCAGGGAGGGCATGATGGGAAGAGACTGGATAAGGGATTTGAGAAAGTGGGCGGAAGAAAAGGGGCTGAGAAAATGGTTCAAGAGGGATAATTTTATCATTCTTGTATTGGCGGGAATACTGCTCATTATCATTGGGCTTCCTGTAAAAGACGGAAGGGACGCCAAAGAAGATTCCACAGGACTGAAAACAGAGCCAAAGGCTTCCGGGCAGTCCGACACCCAGGATGACAAGATGCCCCAAAAGGAGTCGGAGGCTTCCGATGCAAATGTGGAATACACGGCCATGCTGGAAGAGAGGCTGACAGAAAGCCTGTCCCGGATAGCGGGGGTGGGGAAAGTGAAGGTGATGATTACATTGAAATCCTCACAGGAGCTGGTGGTGGAGAAAGAGCAGCAGGTGAGCCGTTCTTCCACCAATGAAAGTGATTTTCAGGGAGGCAGCCGTATCACCAGCCAATCGGAATCGGGAGAGAATACCATTTACAGTACCGACGGCAGTTTAAGCGAGCCATATGTGATCAAAACAATTCCGCCCCAGATAGAAGGTGTGTTAGTTGTAGCCGAAGGGGCCGGCAGCGGTACGGTGAATCATACCATAGTGGAAATCATTCAGGCGCTTTTTGGCGTGGAAGCTCATAAGGTACAGGTGGTTAAAATGGAATGAAAATACAATTTTGGGGAATCATAGCATATATTATTTTACAGGCTCATACAATGAAGTAGTAAAACAGAAGGAAGGGAAGCAAAGTGAAAGGCTTAATTAAGAAAAATCAGCTAATGATAACCGCCCTGGCAATCATGATCGCAATTGCGGGTTATTTGCAGTTTGCAGGAAATGGGCTGGAAGAAGAGTACCAGACGGTAAACGATGGCAATGTCTACACGGGAAATACCAGTTCGGTAAATTCAGGAGGGGTCATAACGGAAAATTACACTGCGGAAGGCCTGCTGGATTTGTCCGATGAAGATTTGATGTCGGGACTTCTGGACATAGAAAGTCTGGATACAGATGACAATATCATCGTGGATGATTATCTGGACCCCGACATACAGATAGCCGATGTGTCGGGAACGGCTGAGGGGACTGCGGGAACAGCTGAGGGGCAGACTGCGGGAATTACGCCGGATGAAGGAGAGATACCGGGGGAGGCAGTGTTTACTTCTACTGCTGGTGTGGCCATACTTTCGGACGCAAAGCTGCTGAAGGAACAGACAAGAGCCAAAAATAAAGAAACCCTGCTGGAGATTATCAACAGTGCCGGGATCAGTGACGAACAGAAGCAGGCTGCGGTGGACAGCATGGTGGAAATGACGGCCATTGCCGAAAAAGAAGCGGCTGCGGAAATACTTTTGGAAGCAAAAGGATTCCAGGATGTGGTGGTGAGTATCAACGGAAACGCAGTGGATGTGGTAGTCAACGCTTCGGTGCTCGACGATGCCATGAGGGCCCAGATAGAAGACATAGTGAAGCGTAAGACGGAAATTTCCGCGGAAAATATCACCATAAGTACCATTGCGCAATAAATGGTTCATAAAATCAGACAGTTGTGGGGGAAGGACTTACGAGAATCAAGGTGAAACGGTTTATTTTACATAATAATTGTGATATACTAATATAAAGAAATGAGAGAGGACAGAAGAAGACATGAAAAGAGTATTTTTGATTGTTCTGGACAGCTTTGGAATCGGCGGAATGGAGGATGCGGCTTCTTATGGTGATGTGGATGTGAACACCTTGAGGACCGTTTCCTCCAGTCCTTATTTTGAAATGCCCCATATGGAAAGTCTGGGATTGTTTCGGATAGATGGCGTGACGCTTTCGCCTGTGAAGGGAAGCGGTGAAACCGCCCGGACGGGGAACAATAACATAATAGAGTGTCAAATTCACCAGAGCGGCGCCAAAGCCGCGTATGCCAGAATGGCGGAGGCTTCCAGGGGAAAGGATACCACTATAGGCCACTGGGAGATTGCCGGTATCTGTTCACCGGAACCTCTGCCCACATACCCGGAGGGATTTCCGGAGGAAGTGCTGAATGCTTTTCGGGCAAAAACGGGCAGAGGTGTGCTATGCAATCGGCCTTATTCCGGCACGGCTGTCATTCAGGACTATGGGGATGAGCACAGGCGGACGGGAGATTTGATTGTGTATACTTCCGCAGACAGTGTATTTCAGATAGCGGCCCATGAGGAAATTATTCCGCCGAATCAACTGTATGAATATTGCCGTATGGCCCGTGAGATTTTGCAGGGGAAACATGGCGTGGGAAGAGTGATTGCCCGTCCTTTTGTGGGGCCTCATGGGGGACCTTATACAAGGACCGCCCGCAGGCATGATTTTTCCATATTGCCGCCGCAGGTTACGATGCTGGATCAGCTTTCGGAACAGGGGAAGGATGTCATTGCAGTGGGGAAAATTTATGATATTTTTGCCGGCAAAGGGATAACGGAGTCGGTCTATACCAGCGGAAACGAAGAGGGCATAGAGCGGACATTGGAGTATCTTGACAAGGACTTTGAGGGGTTATGTTTTATCAATCTGGTGGATTATGATATGCTGTATGGGCATCGCAGAGATGTGGACGGTTACGCCAGGGCGCTGGGGTATTTCGACCGAAGACTGCCTGAGATTATGGGGAAAATGCGGGAAGAGGACATACTGATGATTACGGCGGACCATGGCTGTGACCCGGGGTATTTGGCCACCACTGACCATACCAGGGAATATGTTCCCTTTCTGATGTATGGGAAAAATGTAGTGCCTGAAAATCTGGGAACACGGAAAACATTTGCGGATATAGGGGCAACTGTGTTACAATATTTTGGAATCACGCCTGCGTTTCGGGCAGAAGGAATGCTGAGAGCAGGAGAGGACGCCGGAGTGGTTTCGGAGACAAATAATGAAAACGGAGGTTCTGCTACCTATGAGTGAATATACCAAAGAAATCAATCGTCGTCGTACCTTTGCGATTATTTCCCATCCTGACGCGGGTAAAACCACCTTGACGGAGAAATTTCTGCTGTATGGCGGCGCCATTAATCTGGCAGGAAGTGTCAAGGGCAAAGCGACTGCCAGACATGCGGTTTCAGACTGGATGGAAATAGAGAAGCAAAGGGGAATTTCGGTTACTTCATCCGTTCTTCAGTTTGAGTACGACGGTTATTGCATCAATATTCTGGATACGCCCGGACATCAGGACTTTTCGGAGGATACCTATCGTACTCTGATGGCTGCGGATTCGGCGGTAATGGTAATTGACGCTTCCAAAGGTGTTGAGGCACAGACCAGGAAGCTGTTTAAGGTATGTGTCATGCGTAAGATTCCCATATTTACCTTTATTAACAAGATGGACAGGGACGCCAATGACACATTTGACCTCTTGGACGACATTGAGAAGGAACTTGGCATTGCAACCTGCCCCCTGAACTGGCCCATTGGTTCCGGAAAGGGATTTAAAGGAGTGTATGACAGAGAGAGGGAATGTGTGATTTCTTATGCCGATACGGAAAAGGGAACGAAAGAAGGGACTGCTACGGAAATTCCTCTCCGGGAGGAAGGAAAACTGCGCAGTCTCATTGGGGATGAGTCTGCGGACAAGCTTTTGGAGGAGATTGAACTTTTAGACGGCGCCAGCGCTGGGTTTGATTTGGAGCTGGTGCGGGCAGGAGAGCTTACACCTGTGTGTTTTGGGTCAGCGTTGACCAATTTTGGTGTGGAAATCTTTTTGAAGCATTTTCTGGATATGACCATGCCGCCCATGCCAAGGAGGGCGGATATTGGCATAATAGAACCTGCGGAACGGGACTTCAGCGCTTTTGTATTCAAGATTCAGGCAAATATGAATAAGGCGCACAGGGACAGGATAGCCTTTATGCGTATTTGTTCGGGCAGATTTGACGCCGCAATGGAGGTGCGCCATGTACAGGGGGATAAAGTCATGCGCCTTTCTCAGCCGCAGCAGATTATGGCTGACGAAAGAAAGATTTTAAGCGAGGCTTATGCCGGGGACATTATAGGTGTATTTGACCCGGGGATATTCTCCATTGGGGATACTTTGTGCATGCCAAGGGACAAGTTCAGATATGAGGGGATTCCCACATTTGCCCCGGAGCATTTCGCCAGGGTCAGGCAGTTGGATACCATGAAGCGAAAACAGTTTGTAAAAGGCATAGAGCAGATTGCCCAGGAAGGAGCAATTCAAATCTTTCAGGAATATAATACCGGTTTGGAGGAAATCATTGTGGGTGTGGTGGGTGTTTTGCAGTTTGATGTGCTGAAATACCGCCTGGAAAATGAGTATAATGTGGAGATACGCCTGGAAAATCTGCCCTATGAGCATATACGGTGGATTGAGAATAAGGAAGAGGTGGATATTGGGAAGCTTACGGGGACTTCCGATATGAAGAAGGTAAAGGATATGAAGGGAAATCCGCTTCTTTTGTTTGTGAATTCCTGGAGTATCGGTATGACTCTTGACAGAAACAAAGGTCTTGTGCTGACAGAATTTGGCAGATAAAAAACAGCAACGAACCGAATAGGCCCTGGGAGGAGTTACGGACACATGGGGCTGTAAATTCGCCCGGTGTAAGAGGGCCTGGCAGGGGAGTTGCGGAACTGGAATGGGGAATATTGGATGAAGAAAAGGGCACATGTGTTGTCGATAATCCTGTACGGGCTGCTTTCCGGTATTACATTTGTTGGTTGTGCCGGAGTAGAGCTGTTGGATGAGATTCCCAGGGACTTTGCCCTGGTGAGAGAAGCGGGCGTTGCAAATGAGGAACCCGAAGGGCAGGACCTGGAACATGTGGAGGCCGTTGGGAAACAGGAGGCAGGGGAGGAGTATTCCTTTTTGATGGAGGAAGTGTTTCCTTTTGCGTATGAAAGTTTAAGTGAGAATGAGCAAATCTGGTACCGGGATATGGAACAGATTTTGGGCAGTTACGGCTCGGACGTGGAGTTGAAAACGGAAGGATTAAACGCAGGACTTGGGGAAGAGGATATTGATAAGATTTTCCAGTGTGTGATGTGCGATCATCCCGAATTATTTTATGTAGAAGGATATTCTTATACAAAATATATGCGGGGGGAACGTATTACATCCATTGCCTTTTCAGGAACGTATAATGTGGATTTGGATACGGCAGTGGGGCGTGAACAGGAGATTCAGAAGGCGGCAGGGGAGCTGCTTGCGGGTGTGGGAGAGGATGCCTCAGACTATGATAAAGTAAAATATGTATATGAAACACTTATCCGCAATACGGATTATGATGCGGACAGTTCGGACAATCAAAATATTTATTCTGTATTTGCCCGTCATTTGTCCGTATGTCAGGGATACGCCAAAGCGACGCAGTACCTGCTGAACAGATTGGGTGTGGAATGCACCCTGGTACAGGGGATGGTGCGGACGGGGGAGGGACATGCCTGGAATCTGGTCAAAGTGGACGGCGAGTATTATTATCTGGACACTACCTGGGGGGATGTGTCCTATCAGTCGGAAGAGGCATATCCAGGAGACACAGGAGCGCCGACTCAAGAAGGGCGGAGCATGGATATGGAGAACGTATCCGGCAGAGAGGGACAGGCCATAACTTTGTCAGAAGACCAGAGAAATTTGACCTGGGACCATATGCCGGAGGTAAATTATGATTATTTGAATGTCACCACACAGGAGATTCTAAAGACCCATACCATAGGCGGCGGGATACCCATGCCCGTATGTACGGCTGTGGAGGCCAATTATTATAGAAGAGAAGGGGCGTTATTTGCTTCCTATGACAGGGAACAGATGCGCAATTTATTTGATGAGGCAATGGAAACCGGGCAGAGGAATGTGACGGTCAAATGTGCTGACGCCGAATGTTTTGCCCAAGTATATGGAGCTTTGATTGACGGGCAGGAAATCTTTGCTTATTTAAAGGAAGGAACGGGCAGCGTGGCCTATGCGCAAAATGAGAACCAGTTTTCATTGACATTTTGGGTGACAAGTGAATAAGGGTTATGTTATAATGTTGACACAGAAGGGCATTGTGTCAACTCTTGATTCCATGTGCGCTGAAGCGCACATAATTATGGTATAATAAAACTATATTTTTAATCGGAGGTGTTTGAATGGAGAGGGAAATGACCAAAAATGAGGTGGTATTGGCAGAGGAAAATGTGGGTGTGGTGCAGATTGCCGATGATGTGGTGGCAATGATAGCGTCCCTGGCCGCAACGGAAGTGGAAGGCGTCAATGCCATGGCAGGAAATATCACCAATGAGCTCATGTGTAAGGTGGGCGTGAAAAAGCTTACCAAAGGGGTCAGAGTCATGGTACAGGAGGGTAAGGTAAAGGTTGATTTGGCTGTGACCATGGAGTATGGTTATAATATTCCGGCAACTTGTAAACAGGTTCAGGCGAAAGTGAAAGCTGCAATTGAGAATATGACAGGTCTGACATGCAGCGATGTCAATATACGTATTGCAGGAGTAAGGGTAAGGTAGCACGGCAATGGGACGACACGAGCAGAGAGAACAGATTTTCAGGCTATTGTTTCAGGTGGAATTTCATGCTTCAGAGGACATGCCCAGACAGATGAGGCTGTTTGTGGAAGACAGTCGGGAGATCAGGACGCAGCAGGAGGCAGATCTGATTGAGGCACGCTGCCAGGCAGTCAGGGATAAGATAACGGAAATAGACAAGCTGATTGATGACAACACAGAAGGCTGGAAGACCAACCGAATGGGTAAAGTGGAGTTGGCGGTGCTTCGCCTGGCTGTCTACGAAATCTGTTATGATGATGATATACCGGCAAGCGTAGCCATTGATGAAGCGGTGGAAATCGCAAAGACATACGGACAGGAAAATGCCGGCGGTTTTGTAAACGCCATTCTTGGAAAAATAGTAAAGACAGGTGAGTAAGATTCGGAACGTATATACGGTAGGGCAATTAAATTCCTATATCAAAAATATGTTTGCGCAGGACTACCTGCTGCGCAGCCTTTATATCAAAGGCGAGGTGAGCAATTGTAAATACCATTCCTCCGGACATATTTATTTTACATTGAAGGATGCTAAAGGGACCATAAACTGTGTCATGTTTGCGGGCAGTCGTAAAGGTCTCTCTTTTCGTATGTCCGAAGGACAACAGGTCATTGTGGGCGGTACGGTGGACGTGTATGAGAGGGATGGAAAATATCAGCTCTACGCAAGAGAGATATTTCTGGATGGAAACGGGCAGCTTTATGAGGAATATGAACGGCTGAAACGGGAACTGAGGGAACAGGGGATGTTTGCCCAGGAATATAAACAGCCCATACCAAGATATATCAGAACCCTGGGGGTAGTGACAGCAGAGACAGGCGCGGCTGTCAGAGATGTCATCCGGATTGCCAATCGCAGGAACCCCTATGTGCAGGTGATTCTGTACCCGGCAATTGTGCAGGGGGATGCGGCGGCAGCCAGTATTGTAAAGGGAATCCGGGCGTTGGAGGCCCTGGGTGTGGATGTGATGATTGTGGGCAGGGGCGGAGGCTCCATAGAAGATTTGTGGGCTTTTAATGACAGGGAAGTTGCCCGTGTGGTGTTCGCGTGTAAGGTGCCGGTGATTTCTGCCGTAGGGCATGAGACAGATACTACAATTATAGATTATGTTGCGGATTTGCGTGCGTCCACTCCATCTGCGGCGGCGGAGCTGGCAGTCACGGACGTCAGGGAGATTCTGGGGGAAGTGGCGGCATATCAGGATACATTGGAACAGTTCATGGAACGTGTTATTGAGAGAAAACGGGAACAAATGCGGCATCTGGAACTTGGACTGAAGGCGGTAAGTCCTGCGGGCAGGCTTCGGGAGAGGAAGATGATGGTGATAACCGCGGAGGAGCGCATACGGGAGCGCATGAATCGGGTGCTTCAGGCCAAGCGGCATGAACTGGCTATTTATATTGAGAAGATGAAAGGTCTTTCTCCTCTGGAAAAACTGAACCAGGGGTATTCTTATGTGGAAGATGGGGACGGGAACAATATCCGTTCCGTAGAACAGGTGAAAGTAGGGCAGTCAATAGGAATCAGGGTCAAAGACGGACAAATTCAGGCTACGGTGGAGAAAAAGAAATCTTTGCGATAATAATCCAGAGATGGTACTGGAATAGGAGCAATTATGGGTGAGAAAAAGAAGACTCCCGGTTTGGAGGAAAATTTTGCCAGGCTGGAAGAATTGATTGGGAAGCTGGAAGAGGAGGACATTTCTCTGGAAGAGGCCTTTCAGACATATAGTGAGGGAATGGCAGTTTTAAAGAGATGCAATGTGCAGATTGACAGAGTGGAAAAGCAGGTACTTAAGCTCGGTGAAGAAGGACAATTGGAGGAATTTGAAGATGGAAGCGAAGGAATTTGAAGGTGAGCTTAAGGAGAAGACAGTCTGGATTGAGGGAGTAATAAGAGAATATCTGCCAAGGGAAGAGGGGCCTCAGAAGAGGATTATGGAAGCCATGAATTACAGCATGACGGCCGGGGGGAAACGTCTGAGACCATTGCTTTTGTGGGAAGTTTTCAATATGTGCGGTGGAAAGGAAGCTTCTTTGGCAAAGCCCTTTATGGCTGCCATTGAGATGATTCATAATTATTCTCTGGTGCATGATGATCTTCCGGCCATGGACAATGATGAATTTCGCAGAGGAAGGGAGACAACATGGCGTGTCTATGGCAATGCCATGGGGGTTCTGGCAGGAGACGGACTGCTGAATTATGCTTTTGAGACAGCACTGCTGGCATTGGAATCCGCAGGTATTGGGAAGCAGAACAGCTGTGGAGAAGAGAAATTCTGCTGTCAGGGGGAACGGGAAGATTGTCAGGAGGAGTGTGTTTGCTGCCAGGGAGAGGAGGAGAAGGGGTTTTTGGCATCGGAGAGATTGGCCCAGGTATCCAAAGCGCTTATGGTGTTAGCCAGAAAAGCGGGAATTTATGGTATGATTGGGGGCCAGACCGTGGATATTCTCTCGGAAGGGGCTTTGAAGGAGCATGAAGAACAGATTCTTTTCATTCATGCCAATAAGACTGCGGCCTTGATACAGGCAGCCATGATGATGGGGGCAATTCTTGCCGGCGCATGTGAAGAGCAGGTAGACAGGATTGAAAAGTGTGCGTATAACCTGGGAATTGCCTTTCAGATTCAGGATGATATCTTGGATGTCACAGGAGACAGCGGGAAGTTGGGGAAGCCAACGGGCAGTGATGACAGAAATCACAAACAGACCTATGTGACATGGAAAGGTCTTGCGCAGGCAAAGGCAGATGTGGAGGAATTGTCACAGGAAGCGGTGGCCATACTGGATGAGTTTACCGGTGAGCATGAATTTCTGAGGATGCTGATCCTGAATTTAATTCACAGGCAGGTATGAGTTGCGCGCGGCTTTTCCGGGCGATTTGCCGGTAAGGAAGCTCTAGAGCGTGTTTGAAAATTCATTCCCGCCATCTGCACGCCCCATTTTGCGGTATATTTGGCCCTCATTCGGTCAACGTAGCCCACTACGCCTCCCTCATTCGGGTCCAATCTACCACAAATTGTGACGCACAGCTGTCAGAAAGCAATTTTCAAACACGCTCTAGGAAAGAAAGGATATGGTGTGAGATGTTTTTGGAGAATATAGGACAGGCAAATGATATTAAAAAGGTGAAGAGAGAGAATTGGAATGCGCTGGCACAGGAAATCAGGGATTTCCTCATTAAGAAGATTAGTGTGAGCGGAGGGCATCTTGGCTCTAATCTTGGCGCGGTAGAACTCACCATGGCTTTGCATTTGGCCCTGAATTTACCTGAAGATAAAATTATCTGGGATGTAGGGCATCAGTCTTATACTCATAAAATTCTCACCGGACGCAGGTGCGGTTTCGAGTCTTTGCGCCAGTTTCATGGCCTCAGCGGTTTTCCCAAGCGAAAAGAAAGTGAATGTGATGTTTTTGACACGGGGCACAGTTCTACCTCTATTTCCGCAGGTCTTGGGCTTGTGCGGGCAAGAGAACTCACCGGAGGGAAAAGCACAATTGTGTCAGTTTTGGGGGATGGTTCCCTCACAGGGGGCATGGCCTATGAGGCATTGAACAATGCTTCCAAGCTGGAAACAAATTTTATCATTATATTGAATGACAATAATATGTCTATTTCTGAGAACGTGGGAGGTGTGTCCAAATATCTGAATAATATCCGCACGGCATCAGGGTATCTGGACTTGAAGCGGGGAATTTACAATGCGTTAATGGGTACCAGGCGGGGGGACAGCGCCATCAACAAGATTCGGAGGGCAAAGAGCAGCTTTAAGCAGCTGGTGATTCCGGGAATGTTCTTTGAGGATATGGGGATTACGTATTTGGGGCCTGTGGATGGTCATGATATTGGGGGAATGGTTTCGGTGATTAACGATGCGAAACGGGTGGAGGGGCCGGTGCTGATTCATGTCCTGACCCAGAAAGGCAAGGGGTATCTGCCTGCGGAGAGGCATCCGGCCAGATTTCATGGGGCGGAACCTTTTGACATTGAAACGGGCATTCCTTCCCATCCCAGGACAGTGGCCAATTATACGGATATTTTTTCCACTGTCATGTGCAAATTAGGGCAGAGGGATGAGAAAATTGTGGCAATCACGGCCGCAATGCCGGATGGAACGGGATTAAAGCGCTTTCGCAATATGTATCCGGAGAGATTTTTTGATGTGGGGATTGCGGAGGAACATGCGGTTACTTTTGCGGCGGGACTGGCAGTGGGGGGATTGAAACCCATAGTGGCGGTCTATTCTTCTTTTTTGCAGAGGGCCTATGATCAGATACTGCATGACGTCTGTATTCAGAATCTGCCTGTGGTTTTTGCCATTGATCGGGCGGGATTGGTGGGCAGTGACGGTGAGACACATCAGGGAATTTTTGATTTTACATATCTGACAGGAATTCCCAACATGCATGTGTGTGCGCCGAAAAACAAATGGGAACTTTCGGATATGATGAAATTCGCGGTTGGACTTGGCGCCCCCATAGCCGTTCGTTATCCAAGGGGGACAGCATATGTGGGGCTGAAAGAGTATCGGGCGCCCATTGAATTGGGGCGTGGAGAGTGGATTTACAGGGAAGAGGGCATCGCTTTGTTCGCAGTGGGTAGTATGGTAAAAATTGCGGAAACTGTGCGGGATTCGCTGAAAAAGAAGGGATATTCCGTAAGCCTGATCAATGCAAGATTTGTAAAGCCCATTGATGAGGATGCCGTGATGGAAGCCTGTGCCAATCATCCATTGATTGTCACCATGGAGGAGAATGTGGCCTGCGGGGGATACGGGGAGAAAGTACTGGCCTGCATGAACCGGAACCGTCTGAAGAATCTCTGTCTCAATATCCACATTCCCGATGCCTATGTGGAGCATGGAAATGTGGAACTTCTCAAGCAGGAGATTGGGCTGGATGCCGAGAGCATTGAGGAGAAGATTCTGAGAGAGCTGGGGAAGTGAGGGTACTGGAATAGGAGCGCTTGTTTATGAAAGAACGGTTGGATGTGATTCTGGTGAATCGGGGATATGCCCAGTCCCGTGAGAAAGCCAAAGCAATTATAATGAGTGGAAATGTCTATGTGGACGGACAAAGGGAAGATAAGGCCGGGACATTTTTTGAGGAAGGGAAAATAAGGCTTGAAGTTCGGGGAAATACCATGAAATATGTAAGCCGGGGAGGGCTGAAACTGGAAAAAGCGGTGGAATGCTGGAAGCTTGATTTTCATGGAATGATTTGTATGGACATAGGCGCTTCTACGGGAGGATTCACGGATTGTATGCTTCAAAACGGGGCGGAGAAAGTATATGCCGTAGATGTAGGCCACGGGCAGCTGGCCTGGAAGCTGCGAAATGACAGCAGAGTGGTCTGTATGGAACAGACCAATTTTCGGTATACCGTAAGGGAAGATATTGAGGATGATTTGGATTTTGCCAGTGTGGATGTGGCATTTATATCATTGACCAAGATATTGATTCCCGCCAGGAATCTTTTGAAAACAGGGGGACGGATGGTATGTCTGATTAAACCCCAGTTTGAGGCGGGAAGGGATAAGGTTGGGAAAAACGGGGTGGTCAGGGAGCCGGATACGCATCGGGAAGTGATTGCTAAGATAGTGGATTACGCGTTTCTTTGTGGCTTTGAAGTGCTTGGTCTGGAATACTCTCCAATCAAGGGACCGGAAGGAAATATAGAATATTTACTCTATCTGAGGAAAAAAGAAGGGTTATCAGAAGAGGTGGAAACACTTTCCGAGCATGAAGCCGAGGAAACTTTACGGAAGGTAATACAGGATGGTACGGGTATATCCCGTATGCCCCAATGGGGAAGCTTGATTGACGAAATTGTGGAGGAATCACAGAAGGTCAAAAACTGACGGTGTGGGATTCTGCTGTGAAGGAGGGGCATGAAACATTTTTTAATCTATACAAATAGAAGAAAAGATAACAATCTTGTTATGACAAACCGCATCCGAAGCTTTCTGGAATTGAAGGGACAGCGAGTGACTGTCAAGGCTGACGGGGATGACTGGAAGGAGAAAAGCACCGCAAACACCGATGACATACCGGCGGATGTTCCCCAGGACGCGGACTGTATGATTGTATTGGGCGGGGACGGTACTGTATTGCAGGCAGCCAGGGAGACGAAGAGACTGCACATTCCTATGATAGGTGTCAATCTGGGCACATTAGGATATATGACGGAAATTGAGCCTGCGCATCTGGAGGAATCCCTGGAAAGGCTTATCGCAGGGGACTATGTGCAGGAGAGCCGTATGATGTTAAATGGTAAAGCGTATTCTGCGGATGGCGGCACTGCGGAGGGTTGGGCTTTGAATGACATTGTAATTTCCAGAAGCGGTTCCCTGCAAATTATCAAGTTTAATATCTATGTGAACGGACAGTTTTTAAATGCTTATCAGGCGGATGGGATGATTGTCACCACGCCCACCGGCTCCACAGGATACAATCTGTCCGCCGGAGGGCCGCTGATAGAACCCTGTGCCCAATTGATTACATTGACGCCCATATGTCCTCACTCACTGAATCAGAGGAGTATCATTCTGTCTTCGGAAGACGTAATTGAGGTGGAGATACCGGAGTACAGAGGCGGAAGAGTGCAGACTGTGGAGGCAAACTTTGACGGGAGCCAGGTGATACCATTGCGTTCGGGGGAGAAAATCCGAATAGTCAAATCAGAGAAAGTTACGGAAATTATCCAGCTGAACAGGGTGAGTTTTCTGGAAGTGTTACATAAAAAAATGAAGGAAAATTAACGGGAGTTGTCATGAAGAAAACCAGGCAGAGAAAAATTCTTGAAATTATTCGGGATAATGATGTGGAAACCCAGGAAGATTTGGCAAATCTCCTTCAGGGAGAAGGTTTTCCTGTGACGCAGGCCACAGTATCAAGGGATATTCGGGAGCTGAATCTGTTTAAAGCGCCGGCGGAAAACGGTGGGCAAAAGTATGCGGCAAAGGAACAGGAAGAGGGCAGGGAACCTGTAGGAGACAGATATATTCGAGTATTACAGGACGCGTTTGTGTCTGCGGCAGCGGCACAGAATATTCTTGTGCTCAAGACTGTGTCAGGTATGGCAATGGCGGCGGCAGCGGCGCTGGATGCCATGGCTCTGCCTGAGATAGTAGGATGCATCGCAGGGGATGATACCATATTTGCCGCTGTACACACAGCGGAAGAAGCACGGGCTCTGGAGGATAAAATACACAGTTTGGTTATTTATGGTTAGTTTTGGCCCACGCAGGTCTTACAAGATTGCAGGGCGCTTTGAAGACATTCATAAAATTGGCCGGAGAAGGTGCGAAAGGTGGCAGAAACCGCATAGCATGGGCAGCGGCGGGCAGGGTCACAAGGCCAAAGGAGAGAAAAGATGTTACAGAGTTTACATGTGAAAAATTTAGCGTTAATGCAGGAGACAGAGGTGGAATTCGGCATGGGGCTGAATATTCTGACTGGTGAGACCGGTGCGGGAAAATCCTTGCTGATTGGAAGTGTTACTCTGGCCCTGGGCGGGAAATTTGACAAAGAAATGCTTCGTAAGGGTACGGACAGTGCTTTGGTAGAGCTTGTGTTTGCGACACATGATGAGAGAGTGAGAGAAAAGCTGATTCAGCTGGATCTGGAGCCGGAGGAGGACGGGACTGTTATTATCAGCCGCAGGATGCAGGTGGGGAAAAGCGTCTATAAACTGAACGGAGAAACAGTTACGGCGAAGCAAGTGAAGGAGCTGGCGGAACTTCTGATAGATATTCATGGGCAGCATGAACATCAGTCCCTGCTGAATAAAAAGAAGCATATGGAGATTCTGGATGCGTATTGCGGAGAGGCGTTTCTGCCTGTGGCAGAGGAGGTGGAACAGGCATACAGGGAGTGCAGGGAATTACAAAAGGCTCTGGAAGAAGAATCCATGGATGAGGAGGCCAAAGCAAAGGAACAGGCGTTGGCAGAATTTGAATTACAGGAGATAGAACAGGCAAATTTGAAACCGGGCGAGGATGAGGAGCTGGAGCAGAAGTACCGTCTGATGGTAAACAGCAAGAGAATTACGGAAAGCCTGGCGGAAAGTTATCAATATACGGGCAATGATTTTGAGGGCGGCGCAGGAAGCGCATTGAGCAGAGCTCTGCGGGCATTGGGCAGCATCTCTGCTCTGGACTCGCGCCTTGGAGAACTGGAAGGGCAGCTGGCAGAGATAGACAATCTCCTTGCGGACTACAATCGGGACGTGGCGGAATATATGGGGGATTGTGAATTTGATGGGGAAGATTTTGCGGCGGTGGAAGAGCGGCTGAACCTTATCAATCATTTAAAGGGAAAATATGGCAATACCATTGAGGATGTGATTTCCTATGGGCAGGAACGTCAGCGTCTGCTGGACAAGCTGACAGATTATGAGACATATATCTGTCAGCTGGAAGGGAAGCTTGCTGAGTCGAAAAAGCGTCTGGAAACTCTTTGCGCAAAACTTTCCGATATTCGTGGAAAGAATGCTGTAGCTTTGACAAAACAGCTTAAGACGGCTCTTGTACATTTGAATTTTCTGACAGTGGAATTTGAGATTGTGGTGAATCGTACCCGGAATATTACGGCGAAAGGGTATGATGATGTGGAGTTTTTGATTTCCACCAATCCCGGCGAGAGCATGAAGCCCTTAAGTCAGGTGGCAAGCGGAGGTGAGCTTTCCCGTATTATGCTGGCCATCAAGACAGTGTTGGCAGGCAGGGACTCCATTGATACCCTTATATTTGATGAGATTGATACCGGAATCAGCGGCAGAACCGCATGGAGAGTGTCCGAGCAGCTTGACACGGTGGCCCATGCCCATCAGGTGCTCTGTATCACCCACCTTCCTCAGATTGCGGCTATGGCGGACAGGCATTTTGTCATAGAAAAAAGCAGTCGGTCGGACAATACCATAACGGATATTCGCGTGTTGGAAGAGGAGGAAAGCCTTGGAGAACTGGCACGTCTGCTTGGGAGCGATGCCCTGACGGATGCCGCTCTTTCCAATGCAAGGGAGATGAGAGTACAAGCTGTGGGGCATAAGGAGAAGAGGGAAAGAGAGGGTTAAAAAATAATTTTTGGCAGAATGAAATAAAAAATACGTCACATACTATAACGGACAGACATTGATTTCGGGGAGTGTGTGATATGGAATGGCAGAAGGAAAATAGTAATCGTATGAAAGAACAGGCAGAGGAAGGATTGGTAATCCTGTTGCGGAACTGGAAGAAGCGGCAGAAACGCCAACGGATATATCGTATCCTTTTGTCTGTAATTTTGTCTATCAGTTGTATGGCACTGACGGGGATGGTTTATTATTATATAGATTGCAGCATTCCTTCCGTGATAAATGTGCGGGCGGGGCAGGAGGAATCTTTTCACCTGGGAGTTCCGGCAACTGGAGAGATTGTCAGTGTCAGCGAACAGGGCAGAAGTAATATTCCCCAGGGGGCGGTCAATATAGATTTGAGCCGGACGGTGACGCTTAAGGCCGCAACGGAATCCAATTATCGGATGCAGGTGAAGCTTTTTGGTTTTCTGTCCTTTAAAAATGTGGATATCAGAGTGATAGAAGATCAGGAATTGATTCCTGTGGGGGCGCCCATAGGGATTTATGTGAAAACTGACGGAATTCTGGTGGTGGGTACAGGTGAGTTTCAGGGCAGTGACGGTGTCAGCTATTCTCCGGGAAAGTACATTTTGAGGTCAGGGGATTATATTCGCAAAGTAAATGGTGAGACTGTAACGGAAAAAGATGCATTCATTGAACTTGTGGAGGAAAGCGGCGGTAAAGAACTGAGGCTCACCGTAGAGCGGGACGGGGAGTTGATGGATTTGAAAGTCACACCGGCAAAGGATGCAGGGGGCGCTTATAAAATTGGAGTATGGGTCAGAGATAATGCGCAGGGAGTGGGTACCATGACTTATATTGACAGTCAGGGAAATTTTGGAGCCCTGGGTCATGGAATTACAGATGTGGATACCAGCACTTTGATGCATATGGAAGGCGGAACCCTGTATCAGACGGATATAGTGGAGATTCAAAAAGGTTCGGCCGGAAATCCGGGAGAGATGACGGGAATGATCATTTATTCCAACGACAGAATTCTTGGGGATATTACCGATAACAGCATACGTGGGATTTTTGGAGTGTGCAATCAGAGAGCCCTTGAAATGGGGGTCAGGGAGGCGCTGCCCATTGGACTGAAGCAGGAAATCAAAGAAGGGCCGGCGCAGATTCTCTGTACCGTCAATGGCATAACAAAGTATTATGATGTACAGATTACCGCAGTTCGGCTTGATCATGACAATGTAAACCGGGGAATAGAATTGACGGTTACAGATGAGGATCTTTTAAATGTAACCGGCGGTATTGTTCAGGGGATGAGCGGCAGCCCCATAATTCAAAATGGAAGATTTATAGGGGCAGTTACCCATGTACTGGTGCAGGACAGCGCCAAAGGGTATGGGATTTTTATTGAAAATATGTTGGAACATTGAGAAGAACATTACGGTTGTGCAGACAATGCATTTACCTGTATGAATATTATGGAGCATTGGGGGAGTGAACAGTGACCTTAGCCAAAAGACTTATTGAAGATTTCGTATAAAGTCATTGACAATGTATATACTATTGTATATACTAAATGTATGGAAGGAGATGATTTTATGCAAGCAACAATTCAAAAATGGGGAAATTCACAGGGGATAAGGATACCAAAAGCATTTCTTGAAG
>CAJUGT010000023.1 GCA_910586435.1 uncultured Acetatifactor sp.
CAGCCACTTTCGTGTCTGAAATTTCTTCCGGGCAGCTTCGTTCCGAGACTGTTTTTAATATTCCAGTGCAGGACAGATATTGTTTTTATTTTCAGTCCTGCGTCTGTCCAAACCTTATTTTTATCCGTCCACTTCAACGCCAAAATTTGCGCATAAAGCTGCCAGTCCGCCCTGATACCCACTGCCTATTGCGTTAAATTTCCATTCATCACCATTTTTATACAGCTCACCGAAAACAGCAGCCGTTTCTATGGAGAAATCTTCCCCAAGGTCATACCGCAAAAGTTCCTCTCCATTATCTTCGTTGTAAATTCTGATGAACGCATTATTTACCTGACCAAAATTCTGACGTCTTGTATCCGCATCATATATGGTCACTATAAAAGCAATTTTCGTAATATTCGCCGGCACCATGGAAAGGTCAATTTTAATCTGTTCGTCATCCCCTTCCCCCGCACCGGTCAGATTATCGCCCAAATGCTTAACGCTGCCCGAGGGATGTTCCAGATTGCCAAAGAATACGAAATCCTCCTGTTTGGATACCTTACCGCTGTCAGCCAGCAAAAACGCCGCTGCGTCCAGGTCAAAATCTCCCCCTGTATCAAATTGGTTCACATCCCATCCCAGACCAACCACTACCTTTTTAAGCCCGGGATTTCCCTTGGTCAGACTTACCTTCTGACCTTTTTGCAAAGAAACTGACATTTCACATCCTCCTATTCCAATCACAATTTATTGCGCATCTGATAAGACACATTACAATACCGAGCTTATGCTACTTCTATGCCATAATGCGCACATAGCGCAGCCAATCCTCCCTGGAAACCGCTTCCAATGGCATTGAATTTCCACTCTCCGTTCAGCTTATACAATTCTCCTACCACAATCGCAGTCTCTATGGAGAAATCCTCCCCCAAATCATAGCGTATCAGCTCCTGTCCGGATACCTCATCCACAATCCGGATAAAAGCATTGGAGACCTGTCCAAAGTTTTGTCTCCTTACATCCGCATCATAGATTGTTACCGTAAAGGCAATCTTGGATACATTTCCCGGAATCTTAGTCAAATCAACTTCAATCTGCTCGTCGTCACCCTCTCCTTCGCCGGTCAGGTTGTCGCCCATATGTTTCAGCGCTCCGCTGGGATGTTCCAGATTCCCATAGAAGACAAACTCCTTCTCCGTGGGACATCTGCCGTTATCGCCTGTCATAAACGCAGCCGCATCCAGGTCAAAATCCGCCCCCGAATCAAAAGCGTTCACATCCCAGCCCAAACCTACCATGATTTTCTTCAGACCAGGATTTCCTTTTGTCAAATCAACCTTTTGTCCTTTTGATAAATTAATTGGCATGTCCTTGCCCTCCTTATATATAATAATGTTAATTGAAATCTATATTATTTTGCGTCCGGCATATGATACTTTTGATGAAACTCCGTCTTTATGTTCTCAAGTCTGGCCTGGTCTTCTTTTCGCTGTTTTCTGGCATTTTCCTGAATCTGCCTTGTCTCGTCAATGCCGTTTACAATTGTCTTCCATGTGGTCTCCAGAGTCTCGATTTTAATAGAACTGCCCGATGCCAGTTTCGCTGTCATCTTAGACTGCTCCACTGTATTCTTGGCATTTTTAATCAGCATTTCATTGGTTTTCGCATCCAATGCGGACATTGCTTCCGCCTGAATACGCTGACGTTTCAACATGATAGCCTGCGCAAGAGCCTGCTTAAATACGGGCAATGTAATTATAAACGCCGAATTTATCTTCCTCACCAGATTCATGTTGCTGAATTCCATCGTCTTAATCATAGGAACCGACTGCATTGCCACACTCTCCGCAGTACGCAGATCCTGTGTTCTCTGTTCCAGCATCATCAATGCCTGCTGGAGATTTTGCAGTTCAAACTGTATGGAGGAATCCCCCGTCATCTCCATATCCTTCTGCCTTTGGGCAATATACTGCTCCAACTCCTTACAGCCCTGCTCTCCCGCAAGGATATATTTCACAAGCTGATGATAATATTCCACATTTGCGTCAAAAAGTTGATCCAGCTTCCGATTGGACTGCTTAATCTCAGCCTCATATTGCTTCAACTGCACATAGATTTTGTCTACTTCTTCCCCCATGGTATGATACTTGCTCAGTATCTTGTCCAACTGTTTTCTCAAATTGCCGAACAGCTTGCCAAACAGGCTCGGGTTATCCCTGATTTCATCAATGTCGAATTTCTCCATAATCTTCGCCAGAGTATTCAACATCTCACTGGATTCATCCAGCTGGGTCATATTCATGCTGTTCAGCACCACATCCGAAGCTCTGGAAATTCCCTCCGCCGCCTCTGCTCCAAAGGATACAATGGTTTCCAGATTGTCAATCTCAATGGTACTCACCAATGCGTCAACTTCAGGTGAATTCACCAACTGCGTATTCATCTGCTGCCTGTCAGCAACAATGTCGTAGTTCTCCACCACCATGAGTTCATTCTTCGTTTCCGGCATTGTGATTATTTCCGGCGGCTGCGCCGTTTTTGTAAAATCCAATCCCATACTTTACTCTCCTCTCCTGAATATCTTTTCGCGCCAGGACCGACGCGGCTTTATAGAAATCGTATCAAAATCGGGAATCGTTAAATCATATACATATTCACCAATCTGATGCTCTTCCATACCTTTGCCATTCATAAATCTTTCCACACACTGATAACCGGTGGGCACATAAAAAACAATGTCAAACCCTGCCAAATTTAAAAACGCTGTCAAAATACTGTCTTCCAGAGACAGCATGGCCTCCGAAGTATTAATGTACACTATTTTGGGATTTTTCCTGGTAAAATCAAATTTCTGCATCATCCGAAGAATATCTTTATTCAAATTCAATACGGTGGCAATTGCCGTGTATTCCGTACCATTTTCATAAATGCCCTTAATCAGCCTGCGATCCAGGAGCAATTGCAGTTTATCCAGAATATGTTCCTGAATCTCCTCGCGCAAGACGCCGTATGTGTAACAGGAATGAGCCTTTATCTTCGCCCTTTGGAGTTTTCCGTTTTTTAAAAAGCCTGTGGCAAACGCCCTGACCGGGTTGGAATCCTCCGGCCGCAGATACGGCGCCCCCTTGATGACAAAGGCATCCTGTGTGAGAAGCTTTTTAATTCCCGCCCAATAGGAGGAAACCTGCCCGTCCTTCACCCCGGATACTTTTGCGTATATCACCGGCATAGTCACAACGGAATCTGTCACATCAAAATTAGGCCGGTACTTTAACTCCTGATCCCACAGAATGTCAATTTCTTCATATATGGACTGCAACGTGGCCGACACACCTTTTTGATATTGTTGATTGCGGTACATCCCGGTATCCTGGTACATAATGGTATCCAGCTCCCGCTCCGCATGGTATGCCGCTGTGGAAAGCTGCAAATCCGCGCTTTCCCTGGGAAATCTTTTGACTTGCAGCGATTCTCCATAATGCATTTCATACAAATTATCTGCCCGCAGACAACATTTCCTGTTCAGGTCCGGAGCCAATATGACTACATCCACTGGCAGCCTGCTCAAATATCGAAGGAAAAAAGCTTCATTCTCATTCTTGCATCCGCCCAGATAAACAAAACATTCCACAAGAGGACTTTCCCATTTTTTAAAGAGCCCGTCCTGAAAACGCTTCAGCCAGCACAGAAGGTAGATTGCCCTGTTTGTGAGTCTATTTATATTGTCACCCACATCTTTGGCTTCTTCCAATACCACTTCGGCAAAGGCTCTGCGCATCATCCTCTGAAGCTCCATATCCTGCGCATAGATGATATTGGCAGACAAATCAGCCGCCAACTGTCCAGCATCCTTATATTGCCGCCTTCTGACAGCGCCAATCTCCTCATTGCCCGGAGGCAAAATCTCAGCTTCCACAATCACCAGATTCCTGCCCATCCCAACCAGTTCCAGTTGAAAACGGTACAGTTCATTCATATATGTGAGCTTATCCTCCACACCCTCTATCCGAAGGAAACAATTGTAAAAGAACCGCTCATCCTGTCCTCGTGACCGAATTGGTTCCAGGACATCCGTAAGCCCTTTTCCTTTTATCCAGGCATTGGTGCAGTTTCGCAGCTTTGGCGGTGTTCCATAGATGCGCTCCGCATTTGCCCGTTCCTCTATTTCCTTCCTCAGAGATTTGATACAAAACCCCTGGGGAAATACAGACATACCAGGCAATTCCAAAATCCGGGAGAACTTTGACTCCCTGTCAAGCGCTGCGTATCCACCATCCCCCTGATACTGCAAAAGCACAATGTCACAGCCTGCCCCGGAAAGAATGGAAAAAAGCTTCAGCTCATAATTACTGACATTTCCTTCATACAATATTTTGGGAATCCTGTCTTCTCCCAACTGATTGACCACCCTCTCAAACTTATAATACAGCCAGCACATAAACTTGATGTAGGCATTGCGCAGCATATTGTCATTTTTTCCCTCCCTGCGCATAGCTTCCAGAGTATCATATATAGATGCCGCCACATTCTTTCTCTGGTAATCATTCATTCTGGGAAGCCACTTTTTCAGGCTTGAAAGCAAAAACCCCATGCTAAGCTGGAACTGCATTCCCATTATTTCTTCATAATATGCCAAATTCTTCTCATCCGGGTTGGGAATCTTGCCTTCCAATACCACTCCCGTTCTCCTGGCTTCTTCATAATAGCGCGTAAGAAAGTTCCTGATATTGTCATTATACCCGTTAATCCGATAAAAGTATACGCCCTGTTCCCGGCGCTTCCCATACTCCAGAAAATAATCATCCAAACTGCCAAGTGCCTTATGTTCAAACATATACCATTCCAGTTCCGCAGCCCCCCTGCCGACTTCCCCGCTCCGGGGCATCCCAGGACGCCGCTTTCAAATGATTCCTTTTCTCTGTTTTCATACTGCTTCTTAATACCGGTTCATTTTATTCTTGTGCATCACATATCCCAGTCCGGCGCCCACAAGACCGCCCAATATATGGGACAGATTGGATATGTTGCTTACCACAAAGAGCCCTTCATAGATCTGCTCCCCAATGTAAAGCAGCGCCACCAGTATAAAAGTCAGCGGAATTTCCTTCTCTTTGATGCAGGTAAAGGAAGAAAGCATAATAAAGGCAAATACCACACCGCTGGCTCCCAAAAGCGCATACCCCGGAACAAACACCAGGTGGGCTATACCGGTGGCCAACGCCGTTGACAATATAACAAAAAGGATATTGGAGGAACCATACTTCTCTTCCAGCATGGGGCCAACTACCAAAATCAGCATAATATTTCCCACAAAATGTTCCATTCCCCCGTGTCCCACTATATGCCCGAACAGCCTCAAATAGGTAAGCGGATTTGTCCAGGACGAACGATATACACTGAAAAAATGATCGTTCGTATACCCTTTGGTAATCCAGTCCAACATAAGCGTAATGGCACATACAATCGTGAATGTTAAAATCACAGGTGAATTAAAGGATACTTTAAATTTTTTCTCTTTCATTTTTTACCTCCTATTCCAGTTCCCACTTGTGGGAACTTGTTCCGCTCTCTGCACTTCGGCGCACCCACAGGAGAGACAAATTTCATTCGTAAGTAATCAGAAGACACTAAGTAGTGTCTCATGAAATTTGCTCTCGTGCGCCTTCACAACCTCACCTGTCCAGCTAAATATTTTTAATAAAAAGATTGACATTTCTTAGCTGAACTGCCGTAAGTCGCTAATTTATAAAAATCCCTTTACGAAAGTATTGATAAATTCATATCCCACAGCCAGGTTTATGTTCTGCCCCTCATCGATTCCCCCAGTGCTGACTCCAATCACTTCACCATACATATTCAGCAGCGCTCCGCCGGAACTTCCATGGGAAATGGGTGCGGTAAACTGTATCATATCCACATCTTTCACCCGCCGGAATCCAGATATAATGCCGTCGGATACGGAGTTAAACAATCCCAGAGGACTTCCGATGGCCACCACTTTCTGTCCCCTGGCAAGAGGTTTGCTCCCCCTGTAAATCGGCAATGGCTGAAGCTTCCTGTCTATGCGTATCACTGCAAGATCCAGAAGAGAATTGTATTTGATAATCTCATCGGTTCTATACATATTGTCGTCATTCTCTATTCTGACGGAATAATATTGACCGCCCCTGGCCACATGATCGTTGGTAAGAATATATCCTTCTCTGCCAATCATTATCCCAGAACCACTGCCTATGATTTCCCCAGTCCTGTCATGTATGGTTATCATCACCACGGAAGATGCCCTCAAAGCCAGTTCCTCAAAATCCAGTTCCTGTACACCCGAAGTCCTTCCACCCCTTCCGATGCCATTGGCTGCGGCGCTGCCCATTGGCTGTCCCGGATTCCCAGGTGTGTTTCCCCTTCCATGGGTAATCCCCTGTCCCGAATTTCCTCCCGACATATTCTGTCCCGTGCCGCTCCGCCCCGGGGGCGCGTTTCTTCCGGCGTTTCCTGACACTTCCCGTCTGTTTGGCGGAATCGTTATCCTTGGCCTGGTGACAGTCTCTTCTTTCTCACTTTCTTTTCTTTCAGTTTGTTTTGTCTCAGTCTCTTTTCTTTCAGATTCTTTTCTTCCAGTTTCTTCTCTTTCAGCCTCTTCCCTTTTCCCTGCCCCTGCCCTTTTCTCTGTCTCCCCAGCCGTTTTCTCTGCTGCTCCAGCAGCTTTCTTTCCATGTTCGTATTTATGCCTGTCATACTTTTCCAAGACTATGGACTTCTTCTCACCCAAAACAATCTGACTGGACAGATGAAGATTTTCCATTTTTTCGTCAATATCGAACTCGCTTTGAAGCAGAAGCACATCAATTCCCAGCAAAGTCAGATAGTAACAGAAAAAATACTCTTGCTCTTTTTTGACATCCTGTGCTACAAACTTCATGGACTGTTTCGGATTCCACTCCCTCAGATACTCATATGCCAGTTCGTCCAACCAGGACAACATCTTAACCACAAAATTCTTCTCCATTGAGCCGCTTATGCCTGGATGACCTGCTTCATACAATTCCACTACCTTTTTACAGGAATTGCCAAGAAGTTCCCCAACTCCCGCTTTCTCTTCTAGCCTGGCAGTGAATAACTCCTTTTTATCCGTATCCAGCCACTTTTGATAACAATCCATATAAGCAGCCGCCCTGTCCGGCTCAATATTTTTGGGAAATGCCCCCACCCTGTTGTAGATTCCCTGCCCCAATAACATTCTGTCTGTCTGGGCAGCGTCCATATGTTCCACTTCTTTCCCAAAAGTGGCATTTACACCTGTCACTCTCAGGAAATAGACATCTTTGCAATTCCCGTTCAATCCCCCCTTGACGCTGGCAAACGCTTCAATGGAAGACAGTCCCATTACATTATATCTTTTCTCTATGTAATTATATTGCATACGCCACCTCGATGTCTGACACATTCGTCTTCTTGCCTTTACTGCCATTTCATGCCATAAACATTGTTTACTATTATACCATGAATAACTCAAACATGCTATCACTTTTCCATAAAAAATATTTATATGGTGACTATTTGGTGCTGTTCAGACTCCTCGGCAGACAACTTGAACCAGGTGTTTTCTCTGGTTTTTCATGGATTTATTATCCATATTCTTCAAAAATCGCTCTCGCATTTGTGCCAGACAAAATTACTCTCTTTCTTTTGTCTTATCAATCCAATGATTCGTTCAACAATTCCCTCACATAGTCATATCATACTCACCAAAGTATTTTCTGTAAAGAACCATTCAATTTGTCCATTTGATTATATCACGTCCATTTTCTATTTACCACAAAATATCGGAGCATACAGTCGCCACGCCGCATACTTTTATTGTTTTAACAGCTTTACAATCTTCTGTTTCTGCCAAGTCCCCCAAACCACCAGGCGCTATCAGGTCTGAACCGTGACGCATATTTATTTGGGGATTAAGTATTGCGCATACTTATGATATATGCTATATATAAAGTTGAATCCCACAGCATGCCAGCATAACGTTCAGCCGCCTTTATGAAAATATATGGCAGGTTCTAAAAATCATAAAAATCCTGGCAGAGCAGTATTGGTGAAATAATTTCATTTCAGGAGGTATTATAATGTATATCACAGACCATTATTGGAACAATTATATCGGAGATACCGACGACAGCTTAAACCTGGGAATGTATCTGGCAGATAAGAATAAAGAGGAAATCACACTGGCAGAGATTTTTTCTGACCTTGGATTAAACAAATTAGACGGCGATTTTCGTCAACACGATGACCCCTTGACTGTTCCTTTGCTGAATATATCTTCAGATTATGATGAAGTATACATAGAGTTTTATTATGCCATTGACATAATTACCGACCTTGCTGCTTTATTATTGGAATGTAAAATAAATGGCAGCATTCCTCTCCCCGAATTGTTTGGAGAAGACCTGGTTACAGACGCCCCCAATATCCGGATTACCGCCACTGAGGAGGAATCCGGGCTGATCAGCAAAGCCCTGGCAGACTTTGCGGCCGCCCCCTTCTCTTATGATATAAGCGAAATGGAAGATGAAGACAGCTTACAGGAAATCGCGAAACTCTGCGCAGAATTAAGAAATGAACTATATGCCCAATAGGAATAAACCTTGTTAAACCCTAATGGTATCCGGTAAAGTGCCGGCGGATACCATTGGGGCTACATATGCGGAACACATCTCCCAGGCAAACTGTCATGCGCTTATGCCAGGCGCAGGCGAAGAAACTCCAGGACCTCCGCAAATTCCATTCCGTGGGATGCCTTAATCAATATTGTACTTTTCTCCGGAATCAACCTTTCTTTTGATAAGTTTTCTTCCGTTTGAACCGTCTCTTCCTGTGAAGCGGAAAGCCTTTCCAACAATGTCTGTCTGTCCGGAAAGTAAGTAATAAACACTCGTCTGCCTTGCCCATGGTGTATTTCATTTTTTCCGGTCTCTTCAGCCCGTTTCATCGCCGCCTCATACATATATTTGGATGCCTCTCCCACACAGATAATATTCTCTATGCCCGCATCCACGGCACGAATCCCCATTTGCCCATGAAGTTTATCATATTCCTCTCCCAGATTAAACATATCCCCTAATATGGCGACTTTTTCCGTATCCGCAAGGGCAAGCAGGTCAATGGCGGCACGCATGGATTCCGGATTTGCGTTGTAGCAATCATCTATCAATGTGTATCCATTTACTTTTATCAGATTGGCCCGGCCTCCCACAGACGAAACCTTGGCAATTCCCGAGCGAATCTCCTCTCCTGTCAATCCAAGCAGCCTGGCCACACATGCCGCCGCTGCCGCATTTAACACCATATGCTTTCCTGGCTGGGGCACATGAACCGATACCCTGACGCTCCCCTCATCCACGCTTTTCCTGTCCCCATTCTCCGGCTGTTTCACATCCATTCGCAGGACCACATCACTGCCCTCCAGTCCATGGCAGACAATTTCTTCCGCCGCCACCTCTTCTTCCGGATTTGTTCCCAAACCAAAGAAATGGGGCTTATGCCCTTTTATCTCTTTCAGAGCAATCAGCTTATCGTCTTCTCCATTTAGGCAAATCTCCCCATCTTCCGACATATAATCAAATATCTCGGACTTCGCCTTCAATATGCCATCCCTGCTTTTCAAATCTTTCAAATGGCTCTGCCCAATATTGGTAATCACACATATATCCGGCCGGGCCATCTTGCTGAGCCGGTGCATTTCTCCAAAATCACTGATTCCCATTTCCACAACCGCCACTTCATGTTCCTCTCTGATGCGCAGCAGGGTCAAAGGAACGCCGATTTCATTATTATAATTTCCCTCCGTTTTCAACACCCGATACCGTTCTCCCAGAACTCCTGCTATGAATTCTTTTGTGGTGGTCTTGCCCGAACTCCCCGTAAGGCCCACTATCTTCGCGGAAAGTTTTCTTCTATATGCCTCTCCAATTTCCCTTAATGCCTGCAAGGTATCCTCCACCAGCAGATAGCTCCCCCATTCCTCAGCCTTACAGCCGTGCTCCGCTTCCACCTCTTCCGGTGTCTTCTGTGTTACTGCCAGAATTCCTCCCCGGGCAAATACAGGTACAATGAATTTATGCCCGTCCACCCTCTCTCCCACAGTGGCTATAAACACTCCCCCCACTTCCACCTTCCTGGAATCCACATCCACGGAACTGACGCATTGGTCAATGTCCGCTTCCTTCCCCCGCAGAACCAGCTTTCCCTTACATGCCGCTGCAATATCTCCCAAAGTCAAATGCATCCCGTTACCCTAACCTTTCCTGTTTTTCGTTATAACAGACGACTCGTTGTTCCCATCCAAACCTGCTGTGAAAGCCCTGGTTCTCTTTCTTCGGCCCCCCGTCACCATTCCATGTCAAAAAATCGCTGTCCCTGCTGTCAGGCAGCCACACCCTTAACCTCCATCAGTTCCGATTCTCTAAAATGCGCTCACACAGCTGTCCAAAATCCATTCCTGCGGCAGCCGCTTCCTGGGGCAGCAGAGAAATCGGCGTCATTCCCGGCAGGGTATTTGCTTCCAGGCAGAATACTTCCCCATCCCCGTTCATGACAAAATCCATCCTGGCATAACTTTTCAACCTGAGCACCTGAAATACCTGCTCTGAAATTTCCTGCATCCTGCGGGTTTTATCCGGTGTAATATCCGCCGGACAAGTTTCCACAGTACTGCCTGCCTGGTATTTATTTCGGTAATCATAAAACCCTTCTTTGGGGGCCATTTCTATGACGGGAAGTGCCTTTCCTCCCATAACTCCAACTGAAAATTCCCGGCCCTTTATATACTGTTCCACAATCACCTCATCACTATAGCGAAATGCCTCCTCTTTTGCCCCTGCGTATTCTTCTTCATTGCGGGCAATGCAGACGCCCACGCTGGAACCGCTGCAACAGGATTTCACAATACAGGGATACGGCACTCTCGTCTCTTCCGCTTCCCCTTTCTTCAGCCGAATCCCCTTGGGAGTGGGGATTCCGTATGCCTTAAACAAATCTTTTGTAATTCCCTTATCCATTGCCAGAACCGAGCCTACCATATCCGCCCCAGTATAAGGGATTCCCAGCAATTCAAAGCAGGCCTGAAGTCTGCCGTCTTCTCCTCCCACGCCGTGCAATGCCAGGAATACACAGTCTGCGCTTTGACAGATGGCGAGAACATTTGGCCCAAAGAAACTCTTTCCCCCGTCCTTCCGCAATGCCCTGATGGCCTCCACATCTGGATTCTCCTCTTTTACGGCGCCTATCTGAGCCGCCCAGTCCTCTTCCCGTTCAAAAATCCCCTCCACATCCCCCTCATATCCCAAATACACATCAAGAAGGATGGCTTTGTGTCCGTTTTGTTTCAATGCTTTATAAATCATGCTTCCGGAACTTAAAGATACGTCTCTCTCCGCACTGATTCCTCCTGCCAAGACAACTATTTTCATTGACTTTCCACTCCTCTTCAAAAGTTCCCTATTCAATATTTATTCCAAGTAAAATTGTCACATGAATTATTTTAACATATTCAGCCTGTACTGCAAGGCCCATTTTTCTTTTTCTGAAAGGACGCCGTTTCGTTCTGATGGTTCCTTTCAGCTGTATGGGGATGGGCAAAAAGGGACGGCGTCCGGGGGCATGGGGGTTACGTTCGGCTCGGGCAACGCCTGCGATGAACTAAGCGTCAACTTCGGCTAGGACACAAAAGTACTGTGTCCAAGCCTGCGTAGACGCTGGATTTCATCTCCGGTCTAAGGGCGCCCTCTGGTGCGTTCACGTAACCCCCCATGCCCCGGACGCCTGTGTTTCCGAGAGTTTTACAATATTGGTACCTGTCTGACGCCATTTGAAGCCAACAAAGCACCCTTTTAGTAATCCGCAATTTTTTGTAGTTCATAGGATATACCAATAGGTCTGTCATTTGACTAGCTGTTTGCTTTACAATATGAGTTGCCGTTTGGCACATCCTTTTTGTTTTTTATATTGATACTTGCGGTAATACAGGCGGCCGGGGTGGGGGAAGCGCTGCGAAAGCACTTGAGGGCGCCCTTAGACCGGAGACGGAATCCACCGCTTACAAAAGATTAGACACAGTACTTTTGTGTCTTAGCTTTTGTTGGCGGTTAGTCCGGCGGAGGCGTTGCCCGGGCCGAGCAGCGCTTCCTCCACCCCAGCCGCCGTCCCTTCCATATCATCAGCAATATGCTATAAAGCCGGGCAAATGTACCCGGCTCCCTTGACTGAAGTATTATTTATCTGGTCCCCGCACAACCGGCAGGCTCCGGGCGCATACACAGGCCGTTTCAGATGTCAGATGATGCCCCATCCTGGTCCTGTGCGTCATATACCACCTGCCCGTCTATAATGGTATAGAGTGTCCTGGTGAACACCTCCATGGGATTGCCGTCGAAAATGGCTATATCCGCATCCTTTCCCACTTCCAGACTTCCCACCCTGTCCGCCACACCGCAGATAACCGCAGGAGAAATGGTAATCGCCTTGTATCCTTCTTCCAGGGCAAGACCTGATTTCACTGCCAGGCCTGCGCATAATGGCAGGGACTGAATCAGGGATACCGGATGATCCGTGGTAATTGCCGTCATAACCCCGGCTTTATTCAGCACCCCCACCGTTTTAAACGCCATATTCTGCACCTCAATCTTGCTCCTGCTGGCCAGATCCGGCCCCACAATGGCCGGAAACCCTTCCTTTGCAAGCTCTTTTGCAATCATATGTCCCTCAGAGCAGTGATCCAGGGTCATTTTTAAGTGAAATTCTTTCGCAATCCTGATGGCCGTGAAAATATCATCCACCCTGTGTACATGGGCTTTCAAGGGAATCTCCCTGTGTAATACAGGAAGCCAGCATTCCAGGGTGAAATCCTCCTCGAATTCTTCTCCCTTTTCAAGGGCTTTTTTCTTTTTATTATCATATGCCAGGGCCTTTGTCAATTCCTGCCGCAGCATGGCCGCAATGGCCATTCTGGTAGACGGACTTTGACCCTGCCCGGAATAATTGACCTTCGGATTCTCGCCAAAAGCGACTTTCATAGCCGCCGGCGCCTTAACAATCAAATCGTCCACACGACGGCCCCTGGTTTTCAGGAAAGCGAATTGTCCCCCTGCCACATTAGAGCTTCCAGGTCCTATCATTGCGGAGGTAATCCCAGCTCTTACCGCATCGTCAAAAGCGGCATCCATGGTATTAACAGCGTCGATTGCCCGAAGATAAGGAGTCACCGGGTCAACCGTCTCATTGCAGTCATCCCCTTCCATACCTTTCTTCTCCTCCGTTATTCCCATATGGCAATGGGCCTCTATGATACCAGGCATAATAATGCCATTCTTAATCTCAATGACCCTTTCCTGAGAATCAGGATGAAACTTCACTTCATTCCGCCGTCCAATTTCAGCTATTTTTCCGTTTTTCACCCGAATGCATCCATCGGAAATGTCTGCACCTGCCATTGTTTTGATTACTCCGCCATAAATATACATACTTATACCAATTCAATATTCTTGAATTCCCTTCACACTTATCCCAGCGAAAAATTTTCGCTTTTTTCATATGTTGTCGCATTAAGCAGCAGATCATCAGATATGGCAATCAATTTCTTCATAGCTTGTATCTGAAGCTCTTAATGCGACAGCCTTTTATCTTCAACAGTTGGCCCAAGACTATAAGTCCGCTCTTACCTGAACAGCGGTTCCGGATTCACAGGCTCACCGCCTGCTGTCATCTCCAGATACAGATTGCTGCCCTCCACGCAATAATATTTGGTAGGCTCCGCCACTGTGGCAATGACATCCCCCGCTTCCACATAATCGCCCTGGGTGACATTGATGCCCTCCAACTGACCATAAGTTATCTCATATCCGTCTCCAATGTCCATGGTAACGGCATGTCCTATTTCCTCATTGTCAAAAATATTCACTACTTTTCCGGCTGCGCAGGCTGTCACAGAAGTTCCCACGTCTGCGCTTACCACCAGTCCGGGATTGCACTTATAATTATTCAGCGTATAAAAATGAACTGTATTGTTCATATTAAAGGGAATGATGATTTCACCGCTAACAGGACGCAGCAGCCCATTTTCCTCCGAAAAATGCAGACTTTTGGAAATCACATTATTTGCCGCTGTCTCTTTCTGTTCCATGGGTTCTGTTTCCGGCGCTTCTTCCAGTTCCGGTTCCGGCAAAATTTCCATTTCCGGCGCGCCCGCTACTCCTTCCGGAATCATCAGTCCATCCTCAAGCAGGTCTTTCTTGGGCACTCCCGGCAGCTCTATCTCTCCGGAACCCACTTCCATGGGGGTATAGTCCAAGTCATCATCCAAATTCAGCATTTCATCCAGGGAAGTGGCATTACCGTCTTCCCCCAAGCCAATGTTATCCTGCACAATACCATTTGCCTGATCTTCTTCTGTCTGGTTATTCTGGGCAATCTCCTGGAGTTTGTCCGATGCATTGTTCTCCAGCGCCATAAAGTCTATGGTGTAACCGTCGTCCGGTTCCTCCATCTGATTCGACTTCATATAAATCCCCGTCATTGTAAGTGCCGCAAGCACAAATGCGGACGAGGCAATCATAATAATACGTTCCTTTTTGGCATTATTCCTTCTGTTTCTTCTCATACCTGCCATCCCTTCCTTTACAAAATTACGTATAAGCCAAACTGCTTTTTTTAGCTTGCTATCAGTTTGCCCTATTGAAAGCAAATTATGCAGATTCATTTGATTCACTGACAAATTAAGAAGAAACAGGATTTGAATCTCCTGCCATAAAAATAGCCGCAGCCCCGGATTTTACCTGAAATCCCGGACCTGCGGCTGCAATTACCCTTTGGAAAGACATGCGAATCCCTGTCCCCATCTCTTTCCTATACTGATTTAATATTAAAAGAACCAACGGCAGTTCTTCAGGCATGTGAATCATACTTTGCCACATCCACATGCTGTACCGTACCCACATTGCCATTCTCATATAAGAAAATTCCTGTGTTGCGAATGGCTCCCCTGGTCTGCCCCTCCTGTCCCTTCAGGGTATGTTCTGTTGATACATTGTGAAGACAAATTGCTCCTACCCCTTTGTCCGACAGTTTATATAGCACATCCTTCCCGTCTTTATCCTTACACCATATCTTTAATTTATCCCATATGGCGTCATTCTCATCAATCCAGCCGTTACCGTCCTCATCATATTCCGCCAGGTCGGCAAAACCATTTCCACTGGCAGTTCCGAATAACTCGCTGCCGTCATTGATTTGGCCGTCACCGTTTTTATCCAATGCCAGATAACCGCTGGCTGCCCCCAATTGAGAGATTTCATCCATCTCCCCATCTGCGTCAATATCAAAATAAAAGGTCTGATCAGATAATTCAGTCACATCCGTATCCAGGTTAATCACCAGAGGATCGCACATCTTAAAAGAAGCAAGCTGCAAGTCATCCACAAAATGATGCTCAAATTCACGGCTCATTCCCACATTCACCTGAAAGTCGATTTCCCTCCCATCCGCAGTCCGCACTTTCCCCACAGTGGAAAATGAAGTCTCTTCCTTCTCCATGTGAATGGTCTCCTGGCTATAGTTCAGTACTTTCATTTTGGTTACGAGAGTTCCCTGTTCCTTATCCGGCAGATTCTCACCGGTCATGCCCTTGTTTCCCATCCCAAACCACTGTATGGATTGCTGCTGCCCCATATATGTCATCTGAGAAGACATTCCCTGGGCATATGTCCTCTGAGAATTTATTCCCGCATATCCTCGTCTCATTCCATGTCTTCTATTAGAAAAGAGAATATCAAAAATGTATCGCAATGTGGTTTCACGAATATCCGCAAGCGCCTGACTTATGGAATCTCTGACAGAAACACCCTGTCCCGACATTTTCAGACGGTTCTGCCAGTCCTCAAGTCCGGCTGCGGCCTGCTTTGTCTTGTTCTGATCCTTTTGTTCCGCATTCTCCGTACCTTCCCCATTGCTCTCCACAGTGGTATTCAGCGCCTGGTTTCCCTCCGCCAGCTCCTGCTCAGCTATCATAAAACGCCTGACAGTAACAGATGTCTCCCTATAACTTCTGGCAGAATTCATCCCCACCGTACTGGAATCAATTTTCAATTTTTACGCTCCTTTATGTCCACCCATTTTGTCTGACCCAGGCTGTCTGGTCATCCCTGACCCAGACCTCCCCTGCCCCACAAAACTTTTTACGGCTTCCGTCCTGTCCCCCTGTAAGAAGTAATCTCGGCTTCTTATCAAATAAAAAAGATGGCACTCATAGAGGAAATCCCTTTCCTTTCCAAGTACCATCCGTGGTGTCCATATATTTACTTGGCAGCCAGTCGGCCGAACTGTTCGCCTGTAATATTTATATCGACACAAAACAAACTTACTTTAGTTCTTTCTTCGCGCATATGAGCAAATCGTATTCGTATGTCTATGACTGTTTTGGAGCCGGCCCCGTCCCGGGTCCGGTATACTGTCCCGCCTGTTTTGCGGCGGCCGCCATATGTTGGACCTGAGCCAGCTTTGCCGACATCATACTGGCCAGCATCTCCCTGGGCAGAATAATATTCACGCCAAAGGGGTTGATAACCATCCCCAACGCAGGACAGATATTCCCGTTTGGTTCCCTGCGCAGTATCATGCTGGCATATTCTTCAATCTTCAGCGCAAATGCAGGCATTTTCTTGTTTCTTTCCTGCCACTTGTCATATTCCGCCCTGTCCGTGAACGCCATGAAAAACTTGGTTCCGTCAGAAGTGGACAGCATGGGCAGCTGCACCTTGCTTCCCTGTGCCAGAACCTGCCCGCCGTCCGGGCCCTCCTCAGGAGCCGGCTCAACGATGGCCGGGGACAAAAATTCCGCTTTCACCAATTCTTCCACAAACATTCCCCGATGCGCCTGTGTATCCTCCGCTTTCATCAATTCAATGGCCCCTATTAACATGGGGTTGGAAACATTTTTATTAAATTCCATAATCACTCCTCTATCAACTCTTGTTCACACTCTTTTGCACAGTCACACACGATTGTAATTAATCAGGCATCCCTTTAAAATAATCTCCCTTTCCTCCTGGGTCAGTTCCCCCAATCGAAGAGAAAACGGCTTAAGCGCATCCTTCAAAACAACATAGGCCGTAATCTCATCCCTTGCCTCATCCGTCTTGTCAGGCGCCATTTCGACTGCCTTTCTGATGTCTGGAATAAACAGATAATCCAGATTTTGAAACGGCAGCTGGCCCTCCTGAATCAAAAAGGGAAGCATCCCCCAGTTAATCAGATTGGAGCGGTATCGCTTGGTGGCATATTCGTTCGCGATATTCGCCCAGCCCCCCAGCACCTTCTGACAGGAAGCCGCCTGCTCTCTTGCGGAGCCGTCCCCGGGCTTCACTGCGAAAATCGTGGAACCAAATCCTGTATTGGAATGATTGACTTCCGGGAACTTCGTCTGAATCACACCCATGAGTTCCTTCAGCACCGGAAGCGCCTGGCAGGGATGCCCCCCTTCCATACGTACCTGTTCCGCCTTCTGAATTTCCTTTGCCCTGCCCACATATTCCGGATCTTTACGGCTCAGAGTAAACTCTGCCAGCCCCAGGGGGTTGGAGCGATAGGAAGAAGTCTCCCCGGAGGGAATCAGCTCATCCGTGGTGGTCACAGGGTCATGAATCTCGCTGACCACCCGCAGCAGCAGATTTTCCGGAAGCTCACCCATGGCAGGCCAGTCCTTAATATTGGGGCCAAACTGTATCTCCACTTCCGGGTCCGGAATTCCTTTGGAGTCAAATACTCTGTTGGCGTAGATGTTACTGTCAAAATGATATTTATACTTTCCGATTTCCCCGTCGAATTCCGTAGCCGGTGTCAGGACTCCCTGATTGGCCGCAGTTGCCGCAATGGATCTGGCATCCATGAGCGCCACGGAAGAAATCTGTCCGTTCTGAAGCTTGCTCCCTTCACGGTTGGGAAAATTCCTGGTAGAGTGCCTGATACTGAAAGCATTGTTGGCAGGCGTGTCTCCCGCTCCAAAGCAGGGTCCGCAGAATGCGGTTTTCATCACGGCTCCCGTCTCCAAAATCCCAGCAGCCGCTCCGTTTTTCACCAATTCCATATAAATGGGCATGGACGCCGGATAAACGCTTAAGGTAAATCCTTCACAGCCAATATATTTTCCCTTCAGAATATCGGCGGCGGCACAGATATTTTCAAAGCCTCCTCCGGCACAGCCTGCGATAATTCCCTGGTCTACTATGAACCTGCCATTTCTCACCTTGTCCTTTAAATGAAACTCCACTGCCCCGCCCAGACTTACCTGGGCACGCTTCTCCGTCTCGTCCAGGATGTCCATCAGATTCGCGTTCAATTCCTCAATGGTAACAGTGTTGCTTGGATGGAAGGGCATTGCTATCATGGGGCGTACTTTGGATAAATCCACCTGAATCATTCCGTCATAATAAGCAACCTCTCCAGGCAGAAGTTTTACATACTCCTCTTTGCGGCCGTGAATCTCATAAAATGTTTCCACTTCCTCATCGGTCTGCCAGATAGAGGACAGACAGGTAGTCTCAGTGGTCATTACATCCACGCCGATGCGGAAATCGGCACTTAAGGATGCTACGCCGGGTCCCACAAACTCCATGACTTTATTCTTCACATATCCGTTCTTAAATACGGCGCCGATAATCGCAAGAGCCACATCCTGAGGTCCCACTCCCTTTACGGGCGCCCCCGTCAGATACACCCCCACCACACCGGGCATATTAATATCATAGGTCTGTCCCAATAGCTGCTTTACCAGTTCCGGTCCGCCTTCTCCCATTGCCATGGTGCCCAGCGCGCCATAACGGGTATGGGAATCGGACCCCAGAATCATTCTTCCGCCCCCGGCCAGCATCTCCCTTGCGTATTGATGAATTACCGCCTGATGAGGAGGCACATAGACACCGCCATAACGCTTTGCGCAGGTCAATCCAAACATATGGTCATCTTCATTTATGGTACCCCCAACAGCGCACAGAGAATTGTGACAATTGGTAAGCACATAGGGTATGGGAAACTTTTCAAGCCCCGACGCCCTTGCTGTCTGTATGATTCCCACAAAGGTAATATCATGGCTGGTAAGCTTGTCAAACTTAATCTTAAGTTTCTCCATATTGCCCGAAGTGTTATGTTCCTTTAAAATGCCATAGGCAATGGTTTCCTGAGCCGCTTCTTCTTTTGTGATATTCCTGCCCGTCCTGGCAGCAATCGCCTCCTGCGCCTCCCTGGTATCGGGTATAATATCCCTGCCCTTTACCAGATAGGCGCCGCCCTCCATTAAATCTATCATGCATGTCCTCCTATTTAAAGTTGCTGCGCAACAGCTCTAAAGGGTAAAGTCTTCTCGGCGCATCTATAACGAGAGACATCTTTCATTTGAAGTTCACTCCTGAAAGATGCTCTCATGCGCCTTCGAGACTTTACCATCCAGCCGCATATTCCTATTCCAGTTCCCGCTATGCGGGAACTTATTCCGGTCTCTGCACTGCGGCGCCCTAACTAGGGAAGGAAATTTCATCTGCAAAGTGCGCAGCTGATATTTCCTTCCGGGCGCCTGCGTTTCGAGACTGTTTTTTTAATTCCAGTTCCTGCGTAGCAGGAACTTGTCCCGCTATGCGGGAACTTATTCCGGTCTCTTCACTGCGGCGCCCTAACCAGGGAAGGAAATTTCATCTGCAAAGTGCGCAGCTGATATTTCCTTCCGGGCGCCTGCGTTTCGAGACTGTTTTTTTAATTCCAGTTCCTGCGTAGCAGGAACTTATTCCGGTCTCTGCACTGCGGCGCCCGTGTTATTTTTTTCCTGTCATATGAATCAGTATTGCCTGTCCTTGAAAGCCCGGGCCGCCCACCAGCTGCAATACATTCCGTTCGCCTTCTATCACGTCCTTGTCATAGAAGTGTACATGTCCCGCCAATACCAATTCCACAGGGCTGTCGGCAGCCGTTGTGAGGGATACGAATTTTTCCGAAGTATCATTTGGATATACACCCCCATAATTTCCGGCCCCAATCACCACCGGACTGCTCCATACTTCCTTTGCCTTTCCCAATACGGACTGTGTCATAAAAGGCACATGGGCAACCACCACCATGGGCCGGCCCTCCCGCAGAATTTCTTCATAGGCAGGGAAGACTTCTTCGTTGACCTGATTGCTGCTGTCATCAATCCCCACCAGTACCAGTTCCCCCAAGTCCAGCGAATGGATGGCCGTATTCCCTCCCATCAAGGGCTGCAACAGGGGCAGATACGTTTCCTGCCCCGACTGGGTCATATATTCCCAAGGGTATGTCCAGTCATGGTTGCCGTTGACATACAGATAGGGCATATCCAGCCCGGCAAGCTGACCTGCCAGCCATTCCAAATTGGAGGGGGAGGGCGTATCAATCACATCCCCGCCCAACAATACCGCATCCACTTTCACTTCATTTGCGTAACGCACCCATTCCGGAAACTGCTCAGCAGAAGAAATTCCACTTTCCGGCACAAACATCGGCATACGCGCGGCTTCATTTTCCGCCTCCTGTGGGGAAGCGTCCTCATTTGGAATAATGACATGAGTATCTGTCAGGAATAAGAATGTGTAATCCTTCTCCAGCCCTTCTACATAAACCGTTTCCTCAACCATATGTTTCTCCCATTCTCCGGATTTGCCGCAGCCGGACATTGCCAGGCACAAAAATACAACGCATCCAAAATATACATATTTTTTTGTATGAAAAGCATGCCTTTGAAAAAAGGCATGCCTTTCTCTTATATAATATAACACCTTTTCCACTCCCGGCCAATCTTATTCCAAAACCACCTTATCCAGATGCCAGATTTCATCCACGTACTGCTGAATGGTTCTGTCGGAAGTAAACTTACCGGAACATGCCACATTGAGGATGGCACTCTTTGCCCATGCGGAGGTATTCTTATAAGCCTCCTCCACTTTCTTCTGCGCTTCCGCATATGCCTTAAAGTCTTTCAGAATAAAGTATGTGTCCGCCTTGTTTGTAGACAGGGTATTCAGCAGGGAATTGTACAGGGGCAGGAACAATTCCTTATCCGCCGAATAAGTTCCGTCAAGCAACTGTGTCAATACCTTATGCACGTCCGCATCCTCTTTGAAAATCTGCATGGGATCGTAACCGCCCTGATTCTCATAACGAATCACTTCATCCGAAGACAGTCCGAAGATAAATGTGTTCTCCTCTCCCACTTCTTCCACAATCTCCACATTCGCGCCGTCCATGGTTCCCAATGTAAGCGCTCCGTTAAGCATGAACTTCATATTGCCCGTGCCGGAAGCTTCCTTGCTGGCAGTGGAAATCTGCTCGGATACATCCGCTGCGGCAAAAATAATCTCCGCATTGGACACATTATAATTCTCAATAAATACCACCTTAATCCTGCCGCCGATGGCTGCGTCATTGTTGACCACTTTCGCCACCGCATTAATCAGCTTAATGGTCAGCTTCGCGTTCCGATACCCTGCTGCCGCTTTTGCGCCGAAGATGAAGGTTCTGGGGAAGAACTCCATATTGGGATGTGCCTTCAGTTCATTGTACAGATACATTACATGCAGTATGTTCAAAAGCTGCCTCTTATACTCATGAAGCCTCTTCACCTGCACATCAAAAATGGATTTGGGGTCCACATCAATATCATTGTGTTCCTTGATGTATTTTGCCAGACGGAGCTTATTTTGATACTTGATTTCCATAAACTCCTTCTGTGCCTTTTTATTGTCTGCCAGGGACTTGATTCCGGCAATCTGAGGCAGATCTGTAATCCAGCCGTCTCCCACCTTGGAAGTCACCCAATCCGCAAGCAACGGATTTCCGTGCAGCAGGAAGCGTCTCTGCGTAATGCCGTTGGTTTTATTGTTAAAGCGCTCCGGATACATCTCATAAAAATCCTTCAGCTGCTGCTTTTTGAGAATATCCGTGTGCAGCTCGGCCACACCATTTACGGAATAACCCGCAACAATGGCCATATGTGCCATCTTCACCTGTCCGTCATAAAGAATCGCCATCTTGCGAATCTTTTCCTGCACATCAACACCATACATGCCGGAATATCTCTGCTGTATCTCCTGCACAAACCTGCGGTTGATTTCTTCCACAATCTGATAAATTCTGGGAAGCAGCCTGGAGAACAAATCAATGGGCCACTTTTCCAGCGCTTCCGCCATAATGGTGTGGTTGGTATAAGCGCAGGTTCTGGTGGTAATGTCCCATGCCTCTTCCCAGGTTAAATTATAGTCATCCAAGAGTATCCGCATCAATTCCGGAATTGCCACCGTAGGATGGGTATCGTTAAGCTGGAATGTAACCTTCTCCGGGAAGCGATGAATGTCATCATGCTTTCTCATGAACTTCTCCACTGCTTCCTGCACGGATGCGGAAATGAAGAAATACTGCTGTTTTAGGCGCAGCTCCTTCCCTGCGTAATGATTGTCATTGGGATAGAGCACATCCACCAGATTCCTTGCCAGGTTTTCATCCTCCACAGCCTTGCTGTAATCCCCCTTGTCAAAGGAATCCAGCTGGAAGCCTCCCATGGACTCCGCGTCCCAGATGCGCAGCGTATTTACGATGCCGTTGCCGTATCCCACCACAGGCATATCGTAGGGAATTGCCCGCACTGCCTGGTATCCTTCCTGGTTAAAGTGGTTCCTTCCGTTCTCATCACAGTACACGGACACATAACCGCCAAACTTAACCACCTTTGCGTACTCCGGCCTGCGCAGCTCAAAGGGATTGCCGTCCGCCAGCCAGTTATCCGGCACCTCCACCTGAAAGCCGTCTCTGATTTCCTGCTTGAACATTCCATAGCGATACCGGATGCCGCAGCCATAGGCAGGATAGCCAAGGGTTGCAAGGGAATCCAGAAAACATGCCGCCAGACGTCCCAGACCGCCATTGCCCAGCGCCGCGTCCGGCTCCTGGTCTTCTATCACATTAATATCCACGCCCAGCTCTTCTAAGACTTCCTTCACGCCCTTATAAGCCTTTAAGTTAATCATATTATTTCCCAGGGCACGGCCCATGAGAAATTCCATGGACATATAATAGACAATCTTGGGATCTTCCTTCTCATAAGCCTTCTGCGTGGTCATCCAATGACCGATGATTCTGTCCTTAATGGAATAGGACGCCGCCTGAAAAATCTGCTGGGGCGTAGCTTCCTCCAAGGTTTTACGATACATGGTCATTACATTATACAGAACACTTCTTTTAAAAAGTTCCTTGTCAAATTCACCTTTTTTCTCGGCTTCTTTTTCTGCGTCTTTGGCATCCACTGCTGCCGCTTCAGCTTCTTTCACTTCCTGCACATCCGCCTTCTCTGTCAATTCATCCAATTCTGCCATTACTATTCTCCTTTCATGTGCATACTTCTTTTTCATTATACCAAAATTTTCCCGGCATTCCAACTAATTTTTTTATCAATCAAGACTCCACCGCAATCCGAAAGTTACTATTCATGGCCAATATCAGTAACCTAAATAAAACATATCCTGAAAAACGCCCTGCGGCGCCAACGAGTGAACATATTTAACGACTACACGCGCTCAATGGCCACAACCGCCTTCTGTCCGTTGATGTCCCATTCTTTCATAACCCCATAAGTCTTTTCGCCGGACAGTTCCTCCGCCAATACTTTTCCAGAGATTGCGTCCTTATTTTTGAGGGCGATTCCGGCCAGCATATCATTTCCGTTTACGGCCACTCTGATATGATCCATCACTTCAAACCCGGCTTCCTTACGCATGGTCTGAATCTTACTGATGAGCTCAAATACAAATCCTTCCTCCACCAAAGCTTCCGTCAGGTTCGTATCCAGAACCACTGTCATCCTGTTATTCTCCTGTGACACATAACCGGGCTTCTGGGTCATCTCAATGAGCAAATCTTCTTTTGTAAGCTCTATGAGGACACCATCCGTTTCAAAGGCAAGCTTTCCCTTCTCCTCCAGTTCTTTCATTGCCTCATTGCCTTCCAGGGAAGAGAGCTTCTCCTTGATGCCAGCCAGATGTTTTCCGTATTTCGGTCCTACCGTGCGCAGCTGAGGTTTGAAATTATATGTGGTATAATCCCTTACATCATCCGTAACCACCACTTCTTTCACATTCAAATCATCTTCGATAATAGCCCTGTAATAGGATTCCAGACAAATCCCCTCCGCTTTGATATACATCCGTCCCAAAGGCTGACGATTCTTCAGCGCGGCAGTGTTGCGGCAGGCACGTCCCATGGTCACTGCCTCCAGAACATCCTCCATATCCTCTTCCATCTTCTTGTCAATATAGGCCTCCTCCACTTTGGGGAAGTCACATAGATGAATACTCTCCGGTGCGGAATCATCCACACTGCGCACCAGATTTTGATAGATTTCTTCTGTCATAAAGGGAATCATGGGAGCGGCAGCCTTGCAGAGGGTCACAAGCGCCGTATGCAGTGTCATATAGGCGTTAATCTTATCCTGCTCCATGCCCTTTGCCCAGAATCTCTCTCTGTTGCGGCGCACATACCAGTTGCTCAGTTCATCCGCAAAATCCTGCAAGGTCTTGGCAGCTTCCGGAATGCGGTATTTGTCAAGGTTTGCGTCCACTTCGCCCACAACGGTATTCAGCCTGGAAAGCACCCACTTATCCATCACCGGCAGCTTGTCGTAATCCAGTGTATATTTTGACGAATCAAAACCGTCAATATTGGCATACAGCACAAAAAAGCTGTAAGTATTCCAAAGCTTATCCAAAAACTTATGCTGACCTTCCAGCACAGTCTTGCCCGAAAACCTCTTAGGAAGCCAGGGAGCGGCACTGGTATAGAAATACCATCTGATGGCGTCTGCGCCGTACTCCTGAAGGGCGTCAAACGGGTCCACCACATTCCCCTTGGATTTGGCCATCTTCTGTCCGTCCTCATCCATCACAAGTCCCAGCACAATGACATTCTCAAAAGGCGCCTTATGAAAAAGCAGCGTGGATTCCGCCAGCAGGGAATAGAACCATCCACGGGTCTGATCCACCGCCTCGGAGATAAACTGCGCAGGAAACTGCTGTTCAAACAATTCTTTATTCTCAAAAGGGTAATGATGCTGCGCAAATGGCATAGCGCCGGAATCAAACCAGCAGTCAATCACCTCCGGCACACGCTTCATGGTTTTGCCGCATTTTGGACAGGGGAAAGTCACCCCATCAATGAAGGGTCTATGCAGCTCTACATTTTTCGCTCCTTCCTCCCCGCTTAAGGCACAGAGTTCTTCCCGGCTGCCCACGGACTCCATGTGTCCGCACTCACATTCCCATATATTCAGAGGAGTCCCCCAGTAACGATTCCTGGAAATCCCCCAATCCTGGATATTTTCCAGCCAGTTGCCGAAACGCCCCTCTCCTATGGTGGGGGGAATCCAGTTGATGGTTTTGTTATTGCGCACCAGCTCATCCTTTACAGCGGTCATCTTGATAAACCAGGATTCCCTTGCGTAATAAATCAGCGGCGTATCACAGCGCCAGCAGAAGGGATAATCATGTTCAAATTTAGGAGCGGAAAAGAGCTTTCCATCCTTCTCCAAATCCTTTAAAATCTCCGGATCGGCGTCCTTCACAAATTTCCCTGCGTAAGGCGTATCCTCCGTCATATTTCCTCTGCCGTCCACAAACTGCACAAAAGGCAGGTCATATTTTCTTCCCACATTGGCATCGTCCTCACCAAAGGCCGGCGCAATATGCACTATTCCGGTACCATCCGACATGGTGACATAATGATCACAGGTCACATAATGGCCTTTTTTGCCCTGCTTTGCCACATACTTCCCCGTGCAGGCAAACAAAGGCTCATATTCTCTGTGCTCCAAATCCTTTCCGGTATAGGTTTCCAGAATTTCATAAGCGGGTTTTCCCTCCTGGCCCAGAGCGCCCAATACATTCTCAAGCAGCGCCTTTGCCATGTAATAGGTGTATCCGTCCGCCGCTTTCACCTTTACATATGCCTCATCAGGATTCACACACAGGGCCACATTGGAAGGCAGCGTCCAGGGTGTGGTGGTCCAGGCCAGGAAATAAGCCTCTTCCCCCACACATTTAAAACGCGCCACCGCCGAACGCTCCTTTACCGCCTTATAACCCTGGGCTACCTCATGGCTGGAAAGAGGCGTACCGCAGCGTGGGCAGTAGGGAACAATCTTAAAGCCTTTATATAAAAGCCCCTGATCCCATATGGTTTTCAGCGCCCACCACTCGGACTCAATAAAATTATCATCATAAGTCACATAGGGGTCTTCCATATCCGCCCAGAATCCTACGGCGCCGGAGAAGTCTTCCCACATCCCCTTATATTTCCAGACACTCTCCTTACATTTGCCAATAAAGGGCTCCAGACCATATTCCTCAATCTGTTCCTTCCCGTCCAGCCCCAGACGTTTCTCCACTTCCAGTTCCACCGGCAGACCATGGGTATCCCATCCCGCCTTCCTGGGAACCATGAAGCCCTTCATGGTACGATACCTGGGAATCATATCCTTGATGGTTCGAGTCTCCACATGCCCGATATGGGGCTTGCCGTTTGCGGTGGGCGGCCCGTCATAAAAGGTATAGACCGGCCCCTCTCTTCGGCTGTCAATGCTCTTTTGGAAAATGTGATTTTCTCTCCAAAACTTCTCCACACTTCTTTCACGTTCCAGAAAATTTGCGTTGGCAGAAACCTGTTTGTACATTTTTTTCTCCCTTTCTTTTATTTTAGGGGAACGCTCTGCACGGGCCTTCGCAATCGAGTAAGGGAAGCTTTTCACCCCTACTCCTGCGCCGGGCACCCATCAGCTCTGCTGACATCTTCCTTTGGGTGCCCGTGTGCATAAAAAAAGTTCCGTCCGTAAAAGGACGAAACCTCATAGCCGAGAGAGTCGTTTGACCACCTGTTACCTCATACGTTCCCGAACACGTTCCGTCAGCGTCCGCCGAAAAACACTTTCGCCGCATCACGCCCTGTCTCCAGGAATTATATGCCATCCCATAACGGAGGAAAACCGTCCGAAACTACCGGGAACGGAAACCTCTTCCCTTCCTTTGGCTCCGACTGCTCAGAAGTGATCTTCCCCATCCCTCTACTGGCACCGGCCTCGCACCCCCGCCGGCTCGCTGTTGCTTTCCTGGGACAGCTACTCTCTTCGTCATGGCATTTGTTTCATTTGATAAATTATTATAACGATATTTTCCTATTTGTCAAGAAATTTTTCTTTTACCAGCACCGCATTAATAATCTTGCTCATATTTTCAAACAGCTGTAACGCAAGCTTGGGAAAATGCTTCAGATTGACGCATTCCTCCGCCAAAACCATCCCCGCCAGTCTCCCCTGCTCATCTCGCAGCAGATGCTGCATCACACTGCGCACGCCATTCTCCCGAAACACATCATATGCCTCCGGCAGAGAGAATTCCAGCATATTTGTATTTGTAATGGTAAACATATCCCCCTGAAACAGATTCAGATATTTCTCATTTTCCAGAAGCTCCCGCTCCCGCTCACTTTTCAGATGCTCTTCGGCGCTTATGGCTGTCCATGACTTCTCCTTCCTCCACAATACCAAAAACCTGTCTATGGCCAGAGTCGTTACCGCATGCTCCAACAAGGGCCTTAAACTGCCGCTTCCACACAAAACCACCCCTGCCAGCAATTCGTTCCACCTTGTCAAATCTTTTTCCGAATAAAAAGCGTCGCGAATTTCCGCCATATCATATCCTTCCTCCGACATGTGGAATTGACCGTGTTTTTCTTCAGAATATATGATAAAACGATTTCTTCCCTTATGCTTGGCAATATAAAGGGCCTTGTCCGCAATCCTCACCAGCTCCTTATACTCATTGGAATCTATGCCGCTTCTGGAAGCGCCGATGGAACAGGACACACGATTGATGCCAAGCTTGTCCTGAAACAGTGCCGCCACATTGGTTTTGATGGTCCTCAAATAGTTGCGCAGCCCTACCTCGTCAACAAAATCCTTTATGACAATCATAAATTCGTCTCCGCCCACACGGCCGGCGGCGCCGTTTTCACCCACGGTCTTCTTAAGTACATCCGCCACTGCGGTAATGACATTATCTCCAAAAAGATGGCCGTAAGTATCGTTAATCATCTTGAAATTGTCCACATCCATCATGACAATGGATACCTGCCCCCCTGACCGGACCGCCTCTTTTCCATAGTCTGTGATAGCTCTTTTGTTCAATATCCTTGTCATGGCATCCACTTGAGTGCCCTCTACGAAATCATCCACATCATTTCCCGTCTGTTCGTTGATGACAGACCATGTACCGATAACCATCCTCTCCCCATTATGATTCCTCAGCAGGAACTTAATCCTGTAAGCATCCTCACTGACGCCCCTGGTGAGGATACTCCCATGAAACGAAAAATACCGGGTCTGTTCCACCTGCCGCAGAGCTTTACAAAACGCTTCAAAAATATCCCTGTCCTTACCCACAACCATTTTCTTTGCGATGACTTCCGCTGCCCACTCATCAAGAGGCTGATGATAAACCTCTATGAGCTGTTCATAGTCCACCCAAAACATCCGGAACATATTCCGCTCCGGACTGTATTCAAAGTACACCTTTCCACTTACCGTCAGAAAATCCTGCATGGCAAAACATTTTCCGCTGATACGGGCCAGCCTCTTCTCGCCATAAGAAATATTCTGAAACTCCATACGATAATGAAGGTTATCACCACAATCCTCTATGTTGACCAGAAATTTGTCGTATTCTCCTTCCTCATTTACAATATGAATGCATTCATCCACACACGGTACTCCCGGCTCCCGGCATTTGCTCAATGCAGCCTCCAGCCGACCAATATCATCTTCCCGGACTGTTTTATACAATGGGAAATACACATACGCCCCCATAAAATCATACATTTGCCTGTTGCCATCTATTAACATAAGGAATTTGTCAAACCTTCCGGCCGGAAATACCGCATCAATTGTCGCTACCATAAGACTTCACAAACCTCCTTACTGTTCTGATGTATATTTATCCCCGCTGTACACTTCTCCGCCCCCATATACTCAAATACCCCGCAGCAGTGCTGACGGGGCATCCAATTGGCAACGTTCCTTTCGGTCAAATATATCATATAACACTCTGATGTGTCAAGAACAGCGCTCCCAGTGCCATAACAAAAAAAGTTACCATGTCTGTTTGTTTTGTGTTATAATGTTCGCAATGATTTTGTTTCTCTCATTTTTTCTCTTGCCAAGGTATGTAAGACCCATGAAAAAATAGAATAAAGCCATTTCATATACGGCGTGGGACACCTTGAGGAAAGCTTAGTAATTTATTCAGGAGGCAGTCCGCATGGTTGAAGAAGATATTCGCAATATATTTTTAGAACATCCCGAAATTATTTATGGATTTACTGATATTGCATACAGCCCCTACGCAGATACTTATAAATCCGCTTTGGTCTTTGGACCTTTTTCATTCAAATATGCCGCAGTCAACGCCGGATTAGGATGGATTGGAAAAAATGATGTTGTCATTACCAAACAATATGGACCAAGAGTTAGATTATCCGTAATTTTAATCAATGAACCATTTACTTATGGCCCCAAAGTCTTATACAGCAATTGTCCTGAAAATTGCAGAAAATGTGTTGATGCCTGTCCCCATGAGGCATTGCATAATGTACAATGGAATAGGAACTCCTTCAGAAAGGATATAATAGATTACAGACTATGCAACGAAAAAAGAAGTTTATATCTTAAGACACATGGAAGAAAAAATGCTTGTGGTCTTTGCATGGTTGCCTGCCCCTTTGGAATATAATAACGATTTCATATAGGATACTTTCAATTTTACGCAGCTGGAACACTGTTCCGAAAAAGGGTTTTGTTCCAAGGGTTTTGCTGCCGCTGCGAATATAAAATGCCTTGATACGGCGGAAACGAGGAAAAGATGGACAGACAGAATCTCACATTGATGACCGACCTTTACGAACTTACCATGATGCAGGGCTATTACAAGAATAAGGCCCAAAACGAAACCGTGATTTTTGACGCCTTTTACCGCGCCAATCCCTGTGGGGGCGGATATGCTATCTCCGCCGGCCTGGAACAGGTAATCCGCTATATCAGCGAGCTGCGATTTGAAGCGGAAGATATAGATTACCTGGCTTCTCTTGGAATTTTTCAGCCGGATTTTCTGGAATACCTGCGGGCTTTCCGTTTTTCAGGAGACCTCTATGCCATTCCCGAGGGCACAGTCATGTTTCCCAGGGAGCCGATTATCAAGGTAATTGCGCCCATTATGGAAGCTCAGCTTGTGGAAACAGCCATTCTCAACATTATCAACCACCAAAGTCTGATTGCCACCAAGGCGGCCAGGGTGTGCTACGCCGCCAAAGGGGACGGCATCATGGAATTCGGTCTGCGCAGAGCCCAGGGACCTGACGCAGGTACATACGGCGCCCGGGCTGCCATGATTGGGGGCTGTATCGGCACCAGCAATGTGCTCTGCGGCCAGCTCTTCGATGTGCCGGTAAAGGGCACTCACGCCCACAGCTGGATTATGAGCTTTCCCGACGAATATACAGCCTTTCAAGCCTATGCCGACATGTATCCTTCCGCCTGTATCCTGCTGGTGGATACCTATGATACTTTGAAATCAGGCGTTCCAAACGCCATTAAAGTTTTCACCCAAATGCGGGAGGCAGGAATCCCGTTGCGCTTCTACGGTATCCGTCTGGACAGCGGCGACCTTGCTTATCTGTCCAAAAAAGCTCGGAAAATGCTGGATGACGCCGGTTTCCCGGATGCGGTCATCTCCGCTTCCAACGATTTGGATGAATACCTCATTGACAGCCTGAAGGCCCAGGGCGCCGCCATTACTTCCTGGGGTGTGGGCACCAACCTGATTACCTCCAAGGATAACCCTTCCTTCGGCGGCGTCTACAAGCTGGCAGCCATCCGAAACAGCGACGGCAATTTCATTCCCAAAATCAAGCTCTCTGAAAACAGTGAGAAAGTCACCAATCCCGGCGACAAGAAAATATACCGTGTGTATGAGAAAGAAACCGGCAAGATAAAAGCTGACCTTATCTGTCTGGCAGAAGAAGAATATCACGAAACGGAAGATTTGGTACTTTTTGACCCCCAGGAGCCCTGGAAAAAGACCAGACTAAAAGGAGGCACTTACCGCTTACGGCCCATTATGGAACAAATATTCCGTCAGGGCCAATGCTGTTATACTTCCCCCAAAGTCATGGATATACGTGCCTATTGCCAGCAGGAACTGGATACCCTTTGGGATGAGACAAAGCGCTTGGTAAATCCCCAGGCTGTCTATGTGGATTTGTCCAAAAAGCTCTATGACATGAAGATGGAATTGCTGGAAGAGATGAGTGAGAAAAATCCGTAGGGCGAATGGCGCCATAACGATATCTGCCTGTGACCGGCCATGTATTTTACTTTAAATTTTGACATAATAACCACGTTTTTAAGGATGGTTTCAGGACACGGTTCTCCGCAAAAGATACGTGTCTTGAAACCAAGAACGCTTGAAAGACCTGCGTGTAGAACGTGGCTTGACGTTGGAACAGCTTGCGGAGCAGACGAACCTCTCCAAATCTGCACCGGGCAGCTATGAAGCGGCGGGCTGACGCTGTTGGGAGCAATCTTCCACTGGCAGTGGGTCACAAGCCCGGAGGGAGAAAAACCAAACGGTCCCGGGCGCTTTATCTATGACCTGTTCGGACAGGGCGGGTATTGTGTCTTTATGGGCATTCTGGGCATTGTGATTATTGTCTGTGGGATTTTCTTCCTCTTTGTGGGAAGATAAAACAGAAGAATGAATAAATATCGGAGGGACAAATAAAATGTCAAAAATGTCAGATAAATTTCAACTCTTTTGGAATACAATGGAATTATGCGATTGGGATAATGAGGGTAACGATGATACGGTTCTAAAACCTGTCATCGAATATCTTTCTACGCAAAACGATGATACAATCTTTGAGTTTGACAACCTAATGTCTGAACTGCTTTATAATTTGGATACCAAGAAACTCATGGAAGATTGTGAAAAAGTAGCCTCGTATACAAGTGGCGATTCATTTTTATATTCGAGGTGTGTTGCTTTAATAAATGGGCCTGCCTATTATGAAAAAGTGAAAAACGGGAAAAAGAAAGATTTGTGGAATATGGAATTTGAAGCATTACTTTATATTCCTCAAAAGGCATGGGGACTAAAACACCAATGTCCAGTTGAACACTATCCTCATTCGTCACCTTTTTGTTTTGAAACTGGTAGCAATAAAAAAATGTGGGAATAACTTGTTTTATGTGGATAGCAAAGCCCTGTTTTCCTTCCGCTTCAAATGCCCTTGCCCTCTCCGGCGGCAACGGCATTTTCACGACAACGCCGACAGAGCGTATAACACACTACACTTTGCTTCGCAAAATCATGTGCCAAATGGGGCGCTGCCCCCTTTGGATACCCCACAACAAACAGGCGCTATGCCCCTTGCTGGGAGCATAGCGCTGTTTGTTGTCAGCAGCCCGTTTCACGGTCTGCGTATAGTTCCTTGTAAACTGACCAAAAAGGAGCGCAAATCATGAAAGTAAAAAGAATTTCATTTTTGAATGACTTCAAGTGTACTGCGGAAAAATGCCCCGCAAACTGCTGCCATAACAGCTGGAAAATACCAATAGACCCTGATATGTATCAAAAATATCGCCGTGAAAAAGGTCTCTTGGGCCTGCTGCTTCGCTGCTCCACCACAAAAAGACATGGCATAGCCACCTTTCGTAATACCTTCCGTGGCTGTCCATTCTGGGGAAAAGACCAGTTGTGCGGCATCCAGAAAAAACATGGCACAACCTATATGCCTGTGGTATGCAGACAGTTTCCAAGACAGCTTTACAATCTGAAGTTTTTCTGTGAAGAGACTCTTTACCTGGCATGCCCCGAAGCCGCATGGCTCTTTTTGAAATTTTGCGCCGAAGACAAACCCTTTGCGTTTATAGTTACGGAAGAAAATGTCAGCTATAAAGTCAACACCACCAATGACGATAAAGAATTTTTGGAGTATCTCCTGGACACAAGGAATGAGCTGATTCAGATACTCAAAAACGGCGCCCCTTTTGACAGCATGGCTGTATTACATTACGGGCAGGCTGCTCAAAACGCATGCCTTTGCCAAAGACCTCTTCCCAGCCCGCTGGAATATAACTCCCATGAAAGGTATCGGATAACCTGCGAAGAAATAGATGATATGCTCTTTCACGGTTTCTATCATCCAAGGCTCAGAACCATATCACCTCTTTTATACAGCCTGTGTCAAAAATATATGAGAAAGTTCGGCAGAACCGGCAGAAAAAACAGCGCTGACGCCAGTCGAAAGCTTGCATTACTAAAAGAAAGTCTCTGCCGAAAAATGCCAGATTTCAATCAGCTCCTGAATAGATATTACGAATATTATCTGCTGACCAACTTTTTAGATATTTATGAAAGCTATGACTTTTCAAAATGCCTCTTTTATGGTATGGCCAAAACCAACCTTCTGTGGGTTTTTATCGCTCTGTATGCCGAAGATAAAGAAATTCTCAATCCCCGGGACCTTGCCACCGTCATTGCTGTATATGAGCGAAGGGCGCAGCAGATACAGATCCGGATGGGAACATTTCTGTAAAACTTTTCAAAAAACGTCATATGGATATAAAATATAATGTGTTATACTAATCGCATCAAAAGAGTACTGATTATAGATGCTATTAAAAAGGAGGTGATTCCAATGGTTAAGCATACATGAATGTGAAGTTTTCGTAAACTATAGTTAAAAAACAGGTATTGGTTCTGAAACGCAACTCGTGGAACACATGTATATGGAAAACAACTAAGATAATAGAGGTGAGTTAGGAGGTACATATATGTATCATAAAATTTTAAGTTTAACATTGGCGGCCGGATTCATGCTGTCATCCGGCGAAGCGGTTATGGCCGCTGAAATTACAGAAGAGAAATCAGCCGCAAATATTTATGAAGCGGTGGAGAACCTGTCGTCGGACGCATTGATGTCTTATTTATATAGCTTGCCTGAAGCCAACAGCAGAGAGAGTACTACATATGATCAGTATTATGTGGATTGCTGGAATGAGCTGAAGCAAAGCAATGGCGTATATTTGGATTCGGAGGGCCATTTTGCTTTGGAAGACACGGTGGCTGCGCAGTACGCCCCATTGGCGGAAGCCATGGAAAGCTGGAATCTCGCCATTGATTTAGGCATCCTTGCAGTGGATTATGAGACAATGTCCCTATATACTCCAGAAATAACAGGCGATGTATTGGACAATGTAAGTTCAGGCATTATGGCCTTGAGCGAGAACATAGTCCCTTATGCAAGCGCTCATGGCTGTGGCCATGATGTATGGGACGTGGAAGCCACGGCGGCTGAGAACTATAAGACCATCAAGGACTTTTACAACAATATGATTATAGCGTCTTTGGTTGCCCCACAGGTCAATCCCTGGCTTTCCACCGCCACCTATTGGGTGGGATATGTCAGAGAAAAGGGCGCATGGGATTACAAGAGCATTGAAGGATACAAGAATAGAATCTTTTGCTGCGCTTACGGAGGGAAAAGCAATCAGGATCAGCATGTGTCCTGGGTGGGGAACTATAATTATGGTTACACAGGAAAAGTTCTCTTTGACTTGACTACCTTGCATTTGGGAAGCTCCGCTGTCGGTGGTTTTGACAAAAAGGATGAAATAGAGGATTGGCCGGCAATTGATGAGGGATATTATGACGCGCCTTAATACACAAAATAAATTTGTTCGGGTTGGATACTTCCTGCTGTGCTGTGTGGCTCTGGTATTTTTGTACATTATCATGGTCCGGAAAGAACTTTTGCTGCTGGCCCTGGCTGTCACGGCTGTGATAAAGATAGTGAAAAAGAGATGGCTTATGGCAGCCTTCTGTATCTTCCTTGTTCTCCTTGGATGGGTCTGTACCTTTCAATGGACCAAAACCAGAGCCAATCTGGAGAAGATACATTTTGCTCTGCTGAAACCGTATTATCAGAAAGAGGCGGAAAAAGTCATAGCGGAGGCTACGCTGGCTGAAGATACACATGTGTGGCGGTCATTCAATGGAGGAACCAGATGGTTCCTGTCAAAGGACACCCACTATATAAAGGCAGATGGACATATTGTTGTTTCTTTTGTCATTAAATATTCGGATGTGTCAGGATATATATATTTGGCCGATGACGGAGCAACTGACGTGATAACCGAGCCTTGGAAGTATTGGAGTGATGTAGGCAATGAACCGCTGTTTTCAGAGGTTCATGAGCTTGGCGGACAGTGGATGTTTGTCAGGACATACTGACTGGAAGAAGGGCTTTATGAGGGATATTATAATGCGCCTTAATACACAAAATAAATTTGTTCGGGTTGGTTGCTTCCTGCTGTGCTGTGCGGCTCTGGTATTTTTGTACATTATCATGGTTCGGAAAGAACTTTTGCTGCTGGCCCTGGCTGTCATAGCCGTAATAAAGATAGTGAAAAAGAAATGGCTTATGGCAGCCTTCTGTATCTTCCTTGTTCTCCTTGGATGGGTCTGTACCTTTCAATGGACCAAAACCAGAGCCAATCTGGAGAAGATACATTTTGCTCTGCTGAAACCGTATTATCAGAAAGAGGCGGAAAAAGTCATAGAGAAGGCTGCCCTAGCTGAAGATACCGATGTATGGGGAGGATTTGAGAGAAACTCCAGATGGCTTTTGTCAAAGAAAACTCACTATATAAAGACAGATGGGCATATGATTGTTTTTTTTATCATTAAATCTTCTGATATTTCAGGCTATATATATTTGGCCGATGACGAAGCAATTGACGTGATAACCGAACCTTGGAAATACTGGAGTAGTGTAGGCCATGAACCTCTGTTTTCGGAGGTTCAAGAGCTTGGCGGGAGATGGATGTTTGTCAGGACATACTGACAGGAAGAAAGGCTTCATGAAGGATATTATGACGCGCCTTAATACACAAAATAAATTTGTCCGGGTTTGTTGCTTCCTACTATGCTGTGCGGCTCTGGTATTTTTGTACATTATCATGGTCCGGAAAGAACTTTTGCTGCTGGCCCTGGCTGTCACGGCTGTGATAAAGATAGTGAAAAAGAGATGGCTTATGGCAGCCTTCTGTATCTTCCTTGTTCTCCTTGGATGGGTCTGTACCTTTCAATGGACCAAAACCAGAGCCAATCTGGAGAAGATACATTTTGCTCTGCTGAAACCGTATTATCAGAAAGAGGCGGAAAAAATCATGAAGGAAGCTGCCCAGGCTGAAGATACCGATGTATGGGGAGAATATGAACCCAGATGGTTCCTGTCAAAGGACACACAGTATTTAAAGGCAGATGGACATGTGATTATATTTTTCGTCATTAAATATTCTGATGTGTCAGGATATATATATTTGGCCGATGACGAAGCATTTGGGATGATAGCCGAGCCTCGGAAATATTGGCCTGATGTAGGCTTTGCAGGGAAACCACTGTTTTCGGAGATTCAGGACCTTGGTGAGCAGTGGATGTTTGTCAGGACATACTGACAGGAAGAAGGACTTCATGAAGGATATTACTATGCGCCTTAATACACATAATAAATTTGTCCGGGTTAGTTGCTTCCTTCTGTGCTGCCTGGCTCTGGTATTTTTATACATTATCATGGTCCGGAAAGAACTCTTGCTGCTGGCCCTGTCTGTCATAGCCGTGATAAAGATAGTGAGAAAGAAATGGCTTATGGCAGCCTTCTGTATCTTCCTTGTTCTCCTTGGATGGGTTTGTACCTTTGAATGGACCAAAACCAGAGCCAATCTGGAGAAGATACATTTTGCTCTGCTGAAACCGTATTATCAGAGTACAGCCGAAAAATTCCTGGCGGAGATTACCCAGGCTGAAGATACCGATGTGTGGAGAACACTTGACGGAGGTTCCGACTGGTTTCTGTCAAAGAGAACATATTATATAAAAGTAGAAAAACCTATGATAATCCTTTTCACTACTAAGTTTTCAGACGCTTCAGGATATATATATTTGGCTGATGACACATCGATTGACGTGATAACCGAGCCTTGGAAGTATTGGAGTAAAGTAGGCAATGAACCGCTGTTTTCAGAGGTTCATGAGCTTGGGGGGCAGTGGATGTTTGTCAGGACATACTGACTGGAAGAAGGGCTTTATGAGAGATATTTTGCTGCTGGCCCTGGCTGTCATAGCCGTGATAAAGATAGTGAAAAAGAAATGGCTTATGGCAGCCTTCTGTGTCTTCCTTGTTCTCCTGGGGTGGGTCTGTACCTTTCAGTGGACCAAAAACAAAAGCCAATCTGGAAAAATCTCAGCAGAAGCAGACAGACGCACTTCCTGTCAATGCCCCCAGGCTATGCGGAAACTGCTTCTACACAGGCATTTATCTTCCAGACTGCGGTTCTATTTTTTTTCCGGCGGTGACGCAAGATACTCTTCCCAAAATTTTAAGCTTTTCAGCTCATCCATCCCCTTTTCCCATTCAGCGCATGCCCTGTGGTATTTTCGTATCACAAGAGCCCAAACCCTCAGAAGCTTTCCCATAACCCGAAAAGTTTCCCGAAAACTTCTGGTCAGGCGATACCCTTTATCCTTATTCTCGTTAAGATATACCACCTGTCTGTACCCCAAATAGGAAGGGTAATTGCAGTCCGATTCCGCATAGCAGACTTCAGAAGAGGGAAAACAGTATCTCCTAAGCTTCGTCCCCATGCCAAGATGCTCCTCATCCTTTGCCTTCTTCAGACAATGCGCATACATCTCTGAAGAGACAGCAAACCACTCATATCCCGTCTCCTTCCGCAGTCTGCTGTGGAGTTCTTCCGGATTCATCTTTTTGAAGGCAGAAATCCCTTTGCAGAAATCTTCACATCCCCGCAGACACATCATAGCGCTTCCATAACGGTATCCCAGACAGCACTGTATCACCTTCGTCAAAAGAAGCCTGCGCAGCATACGTCCCGATAAGCGCTCCGGATAATGGTTCTGTGACGCAATCAGCATATTTCTCATATCATAATAGAAGATATATTCCGAATGCTTTCCCGCAGGAGAAGGATGCCAAATGCATATCCCTCCCATTTGCAGGACTTCCTTTCCTGATCTGACTCCAAATTCCTGGTCATCCCGATGCAGGAACAGGGGCAGGGGCAAATTAGACTCTCCAATCAGTACGGCGGGAATACAGGAATACCACCAGCCGCTGAAATTGGCACCTTCCTCACATTCATTCGCAATCAGATTTTCCCTTCTGCCCAGATTCATCATCTCTCTGACAGAATGTCTGTTGCATCCGGTCAAAATGTCATAATATCCGCAGCTCTCCGCCTGTATATCCCTGTTTTCCAGCAGCAGCATGGCCCCGCCCAGAATATGGTCCCGGCAGGATTCCTTTAACAATCTCAGCAAAATATATGTCCTTTCCAATACTTTCGGATAGATTAATATGTCATCATCCATCAAAAGCAAATGGGTAAAGGCATCTTTTTTTTCACGAAACAGGGCTTCTATCATTCCCCTGGTAAAACCCCCGCTTCCTCCGTAATTTTTGTTAGCAAATATATGAACCCTGGGATGCCCCTGAAACATATCCTTTGACAGAGTGCCTCCATTGTCCACAACATAAATATCCATCTTTCCGGCCATGGGGGAACTGGAATTGTCAACAATTTCCCGAAGCAGTATCTCCACATTGCGTCTCACATACTCTATCCTTTGATAAGTGCAAATACAGCAGGCAATACTTATCCCATCTCTTCCGTGGCCTTTTCTTCCGTCATCTTCTCTTATGTCAAAAAGCCCGGCTTCTATATGGCATTCTTCCTCCATATGATAACCACCGCTTCGGACAATGGTTTCCTTCTCCGCTTCTATCCTAAGATAGCAGAAATCATGAAGTTCAGCCAACACCTTGTTCCGGAATACCTCCACTTCCTTAAAGACAGAGCAATCATACTCCACCTCACAAAGTAAGTGTTCCCTTGCGGCATCCCCCTTGTCCAAACCTATCAGGCTGATACAACCTTTTCCACATAGTACAACAGAAGCGGATACCCTTTGAACTATGGTATAGGCTTGCCATTTACAAACGGATAACATATTAAAATAGGTATCAAAAGAAACATGGCTCCCCTGGGAAATGACCATCTGCATTTCCTCGTTCACCCATGCGCCCTCACCTCGAAAAAACATAGCAGAACTGCCATATTCCCCCGTCTGATTCCAAATCAGTTCCTGCAATACCACCTTTTCCCTCCGCTCTGCCGAAAATCCCATATTTTACCACTGTCTTTTGTTAAAGTTTACATCCACACTTTACAAAAGTCAACCTTTACCACTATAAAGTATGACCGGTTCGACTGAGAGAAGCATAACAATAAAGCGTATATGGCTGCTCCATGCATGTGGAAGAATAGTTTTCCCTGAAACTAAAAAGCACATCCGCAAAAACGCAGACGTGGTACCGGAATTTAACGCTTTTTTAATTCGGCAATAGCACCATAATGTAAAATATCAAATTCATTAGGCGCAATATGTTTAAGGAGTGTTCTATGCTCTTGTTCCCACATAGAAATTTCTTTTTCGGTAAGCGA
>CAJUGT010000024.1 GCA_910586435.1 uncultured Acetatifactor sp.
CAGCCACTTTCGTGTCTGAAATTTCTTCCTTGTGTCTGAAAGACACATTGCACCTCCGTTCCGAGACTGTTTTTAAATTTCCTCTTGACATTTCTTAGCCGGACTCTTTTTCTTATGACTTCCTGCGCAAATTCATTCTGACAATCTCCTCCACAGGAATGGACATTTTACCCAGTCCTATTGACACAAATTCCCCCCGAATCTTCCTGAATTCACGCAGCACCAAATCACTGGCCTGATAAAACGCCGCTTCATGGTCTTCCCTGGTAAGCGCCACGGTGCAATGGGGAACCCAGGCTTCAGGACAATACCATTCGCCCCCGTCCGTATCAAAATCCTTCAGGCATTCATGAAGTTCTCCATGAAATTGATACATCTTCCGGTTCATGGTGGGGGAGAGGAAAATTGTCCTGGTATCATTAAACATACCCACGGAGTCAATATATGCCGGCATCACCTCATGAATGTCCGCAAACCCTTGTAGTTTTTTGATACATTTTTCCACATCAATATCCTGAAAACAGCCCAATGTAATATGGGGCTTTGTATTCCATTCCAAAAGTTTTGTACTGATCCCTGCGTCCGCTATTTTCTTTACGATGGAATCAATTCTTGATTCCGTCTCCTTATCATAATACAACCCTACCACATACTGCATATTATTCTCCTGCCTTACCATCTGACACAATTTCATGCTTTTCCCGTAACCTGTCTATTACATAAGGTTTTCCATCTTTTCACAAGATATTCTCAGGCTCTATATCCCGAGATGCCACCGCAGGAACCACTTCTTCCAAAGTCTTCGCATCTCAAATCCAGCTGAAGATCCCCCTGTCTGTATCACTCTAACAGGGAGGCAATGTCCTTTTCATTCTGATAGGCAAATTCTCCAAACTGCCTTAAAATCATATCCGGATTCTCTATCTCGGAAAACAGCAGATCCAGATAATCTCTTATCCTCCGCAAATCTGTGTGTACCAAATATCCCGGCACCGTCTGGTTGTCAAAAACCACCTTGCGGTACTTCTTCTTTTCCACACGCAGATATTCCTCCACATTGGCTACAAGAAAACTTACCCCGTTGGAATCTCCTTCCCCATACATCATTTGATGGCACCCCTGGTCCTGTCTAAGAACAATATAATGATTCAGCTTTTCCGTGCTTCCATTTAAAGTCTTTACAATAAGTTCCCAATGTAATATGAGTCTCTCAAGCTTTCCCCCCATATATCTGCCCAGGATTGCCTGCAAGGACTCTTTGCCCTGGGACATATCCATTTTTTCCCATGGATTTCCCTTCTGCTCCCTGTACTTCACCTGGGTGGGAATCACCGGAATATAGAACCGCTCCTGTATTCTGTTACATGCCTGCTCCGGAGGATATTTGCCAAACTTTCTCTGCGCCAGATGATACTGTTGGGACTCCGCCTTAAAGTACACCTGTGGACTCCACATAAGATTTTTCGACGCCGGTTCCTCACAGGCCACCTGGTCAAATATATCCTCCAAAAGGCTTTTCATATATCCAAGATTACGATGCACCAGATAATTGGGCAACATACCAAGCCCAAATGGCTCATAAACCACATCCTTCTCATCCACTACCTCATAGACTTCCGGTAGACCCACCAGCCGAAACCAGCGATGTTTTTCATGTTCAAAATAAAAACACGCATATCTCTCCATATCTGAATCCTTTAGAAATATCAGCGCCCGCTGACCAAAGTCCAGCTCCAGGCGCCGGACTTTCCCTTCAAAAAATGAACGCAGATACATCCGCAGAAATCCCAGCATGGTTTCTTCTTCCACCCCTTCCAGGACCTTAGAACCACCATATGTATACAGAATCAAAATTCGCTGCGGCAAAACCTCCGGACATACATCCACATTCCACTCCATCACAAGCTGCCTCAGCTGACGCCTTGCCAATTTCATTGCGGTTTCCGGGTCGGGAATATTACTCTCCCTGGACAGTACCCTCCTGCATTGCTCCTCTTCCTCATATACAACCAATGTGCCATTGTCAAAAATGTCACATCCAAAGAGCTGTTCCTTCTTCTCGGCATACAAAGTACACATGGGAACCATATGCTCTTCTTCATAGCATATACTGCCCGCAATGCAGTCCGCAATCACAGGAATGTCTTGTTCCTGAAGCTCCAGAACGGAAAGTCTGCGCTTCAGTTCTTCATAAATATCGGTATAGTCCGCAATGTGGGCAGAAGACACGGGCACAAGCATCCAGAAATACATATCCTCCCCCACTTCCGCCAAAGCCTGTCCTGGAAAACGGGGCACCAGAGGACTGCCGTTCCACAGATACTCCCAATGCCTGGGGTGGAAAGAGACACTTAAGACATCCTGTCCTGTGTTCCCAAACCGGATTTCCATGGAGGGTCTTGTGGACAATCCCTCATCCTCCCCTGTAAAACGCAGGCTCCAATCCTCAGAATAAGGCATTCTTTCCCTTAGATATTCCTTTAACACTATCCGATTGACTACACCGCAGGCCTGATGAAAAGCTGTGTGAAGATAATAGCGCAGGCATGCTCTGTGTTTTAGTTCAAATCTGCCCTCGGCAGAATCATTTTTATCCTCCAAAAACTCCCTGGTAATTCTCTTTTTGTCCCTGGCCACCTTCGCTTTCTCCAAAACATTTCTTGCCAGAGACAGTTCCCTGTGAATGGAATAAAATTTCTCAAGCTTCTCCAACAGATACTCCCCACTGGATTCGCCAATCCAATAACGAGCAATTTGCTTATCTATGAATACATCATCTCTCAGGGCTATCTGTACATCCTCCCTTTCAAAAAACTTATCCAGAGCCTCCTTCTCTTTGGGCGTCCGTCCTTCATTGCTGTAATGCGTTACCTGTTCCCCATAATAGTCATAGAAAAACTCCCTTGTGAGCTTCTTGTAATCCACCTTGGGCTGCTCCAGGATTCCAGGCACATGGACAAGCACCGCTTCCCTCAGCCCGCCATATAGAAGTTTCTCCCTTCCCTGGGTAGCTGTCTCCAGCCCCAGATACCCCCAAATCATCTGGTAAGCCTCCACCGGAAGCTCATCTTGCCCCGCTCCCCTTTCATGGGCAAAGAAATAGGTAATCAATTTTACAGATTTCGGATGGCGCTGGGAAAGTTCATATTGATCCGCATTCCACATGGGCTTGTCGGAGATATTCGCAAGCCCATACCGATAGACTATTTTCCTCAAAGCGATTATGTTCTCACTGGACCAATCTCCTTTCTGTTCCAGGGCCAGAAGCTCCCGGTAATCCCGAAATCCTGCCGCCAATGCCGGTTCATTTCCCTTCAGGCGTGTGATGGCAGACCCCATCCTGGCAATCTCCATAACCTCCTCCATACCTGAAAAAGGTGCTGTCTCATCCACTCGAAATTCCATGCCCGAACTGCCATCTTCCCAGAATACCTTATATGCGCACAAACCATAGGCAATATACAATTCCGTCAGGAATTCCTTACCGGGCGGATTCTGCTCCCCTTCCTCTCTTACCACCTCCAACATCAGGCTGACAAAATCTTTCTCCCTGTATCCTTCCAGAAATACATCGGATACAAAATAATCCGCCCATGCAGCGCGATCTTTCCTTCGTTTTCCTGTGTAAAGTTCTCGGAACCTGCGTATCCCTTCTGCATACTGAAACGAATTCTCTTTCACAAAATCCAAACGGAAACCGGACGCAGCACTCTGTTTCCGAAGCACATCCGACTGGTCCGGCTCCTGGCCTTCCACGGACGACTGGTCCTGTACCTGACCTGGCTCAGTTGCCTGCTCTGGCTTCCGGCCTTCCACGGACGGCTCCTCCTGCTCCTGGTCCGGCTCAGTTGCCTGCTCTGGCTTCCGGCCTTCCACGGACGGCTCCTCCTGCTCCTGGTCCGGCTCAGTTGCCTTATCCGGCTCTTGGGTTTGCGTAAAGGAATTTCCAGGCGTATTTGTATTTCTCACAAAGGCAATGGCTCCTTCATATGCCTGCCACAGCTTTAAAAATTCCTCTGGATGTTCCTCCGGGTTACAGTCTTTTTCCCGCTCCGCATAAGCTTTTCTAATCACATTCCTGTCATAGGTTTCGTTTATCCCCAATATCTCCCATATGTTCATATTTTCCAATCCTTTCTATCATAGTGCCCTTATGTCCCACTTCCTTAATCCTAAAAAATCAGCCATTTGCTCCCTGCCCAATCTCAAGCGCTGATTCCCGCAAAATCAAATCCCCGTCTCCACAGATAGATCCTCCACTTTTCTCTGAAGTTCCTCATCTTCTATCCGTTCTCATTCCGCAGCGTTTGCCAACACATTCATCCATCGCTCCCCTTCACGACCCACTCGAACGTCTTTTGTCACAAACAGCTCGGCAACAGCAAAACCACTGCCAGCCATAAGCTGGCCTATTTCCTCTTCCATGTAATACCTGAAGAATCTTCCTCCTTCAACCCTTTCTCCCTGCCCGTATTTCATCGAAGCATACAGTACGCCATGCTGTTTTAATGCCCTTCTGCATCTGAGCAAGACCTTGGATATTGCTTCCCCGGGAATATGCAGCAGGGACGCACAAGCCCAGATTCCGTCAAATTGACGATAAAATTCCATCTTTTCAAATGACATATGAAGCACTTTCCGCCCCAAAAACTTTCCCGCCTCCTGACATATTTTCTCTGAGGCATCCATGGACGTAACCTCATATCCGGCTTCCAGAAACGCCTTGGAATCACGGCCGCTGCCACAACCGGCGTCAAGAATATGAATATTGTGATTGGAGGGGCTGTTGGGACAGTTTCGAGTACTCAGGTCAAGAAGCGCAAGGAATTTATTTCTGCAAAAACTCATGTCGGCCCCCCTTGTGGCCAGGCAAAAACTTACGGCATTTTTATCATAATAAGCTATCGTGTGGTCCATCCTGTCACTCACCTTTTTCATCCAAAGCGTAAATCCAATTTTTAAATCCACAGTTTTTCGCGGATATGTATATTGGCTGGATCACTTCTTCCAGCGCAGAGGCAAATTCTGGAAAACTCAGCCCTTCCCGATATACTTTTCTCCTTATTTCGTCATTATTCAGATGCTCTCTTGCGCACTTTTCAAACTCTTTATGTACAGTCTCATATTTCCACAGCATTTCATAAGATAAATATTCTATTTCTGCCAGCTGAGGAAAATAGATATTCCAATCAGGCAAATAATTACTTTTACTGCTGTTGATGTTTTTTGTTGTAGGGTTTAAATTCCAAAATTCATCATGTGCCACATAGGACCAGGGCACAAAATGATCAATCGAAATATCTTTTTCGCTCAACTGCTGATGTCCATATATCTCCGTCACCGGTTGCAGGGAAAGCACAACTTTCCAATATTTCTGAATTTTCTCCAGTTTACGCTCCTGGGGAGGATAGAGTTTATCCGCAATCCCGGGCACACTTGGATTGCGTCGCTGCAAGTAGATTATCATACGATATTGAAGCCAGCCTTTGACTATTTCCTGGTTTTTGTGTATATAGGAAAACCAATCCTGACTGATGATAATATTGGTACGCATACCTTTCAGCTCATCAAAATAATACATCAGCCTGCTTTCCGTATTTATCCTGGCAATCAGTTCGTTCTCCGAAACATCCCATTCCTTCCCTTTTATGTTGTTCATAAAAGGAGCCTGAATACGATAAGGTACATTCTTTGTCAATACCCTCTTACGTCTCAAGACTTCTTTGTCATTACAATTCCTTAAATAACGAATTATGTTTTCCTTCTTTTCGGAAGACCTTATCTGAGAGACTTCCTGCAAATATCGCACCAGACTTTCCAATGTATCTCTTGGCCCCAGATTCAAATGGTATTCTGTAACCATGTACCATGCGTCCGCAATCATTTCATCCACTAACTCTTCATAAGATACTTTTCTGCTGCCCTCTAATATCTTGGTCATCATTGCCTGAAACCAGAAAAATTTATAGCATTCGCTGGTATTATCAAACAGCCTGCTTAGATACTGTATTTCCAATTCATCGGAATATGGTAACTGCATTGTTCTATCAAGTAGATTTTTCCTACTTCCCCCTTTTATTTTCCCATACATTGTTTTATACAGTATACATGGATTGGATATACTTTTCAAGGGTGACTGTAATCAAATACGCTCCGACAGGCACAAATGGGCCCTGGTAACGGCCGGTGGATGCGGATTTCTTCTATGGTGGAAAAAGGGACGGTGGTGAAAGGAATGGCAGCGAAAGGGACGCCTGTGTTTCCGAAAGTTATACCTATTGGTACATCCTATGAGATTCAAAAAACTGCGGACATAAGTAGAAGTGGCTTACTTGTTTGCTTTAAGCAGCGTCAAACCAGGCATTTGTATTGTATGTTTTATGAGGTATAACAAAGATATGTCTTAAGGGTGTATTTGGTATATCATTTCAGGTCTTGATAATAATACTTGCGGTAACACAGGCGGCTGGGGTGGGGTAAGCTCTGCGAAAGCACTTGAGAGCGTCCTGAAACTGTAACCGGAATCCAACGCCAACAAAAGCTAAGACACAACACTTTTAATACTTTTGTGTCTTAGCTTTTGTTGGCGGTTAGTCCGGCGGAGGCGTTGCCTGGGCCGAACAGAACTTCCCCCACCCCAGCCGCCGTCCCTTTACAGTCAGGAACTCTAACCTAAGCAATCCACCAGGCACTACCGGGGGCGAATCGTATCTTCTTTCAGCACTTCCTGCGCCTTCTTCCCTAGTTCCACAATTGCCGCCTTCTCCACCTTACACACTCTCCTGTCATAGGTATACAAACCGTTTGTCTCGTCCTCCACATCGCTGAGCTGGGTATATACACATCCGCACACCCCCTTCGGAATGCCGGGCAGAATGGTTTCCTCATACAATTGCCTGATACGCTCTGTAAGTTCTCTGCTGTCCCTGCAATCCCCATAGCCAAAACGGGTATATTTTGAATAGACATGCCCGGAAATGCCATAGGAATAGCCGCCACACTCCGACACCAGCACCGGCATTTGGGGCGCTGGGGAAAGTTTCAGAGGTTTGAAATAGATATGTTGACTGTCAAAATCGCTTTTTTTGCCATGGAACCAGCCGGAAGTGGCGTCATAAAGCCTTGTGGAATCCAACTCTTTCGCCAATTCATACATGGCGTCGCTGTCAAACTGCCCCCAGCCCTCATTAAAAATCGTATAAGCCACAACACAGGGATTGCCCCGCAAATGGGCAATTGTCTCCTTCATGCTTTCCACGAAAAAATCCCGTCTCCTTTTCTGGCTTAAGAATGTCCCCTTCCCTTTCTGACAAATCCCAATGGTGGGCAGCGCAGTGTCTTTGAGCCAGGAATAATGGCCGCTGTTCACCATGTCCTGCATGACCAGCATTCCATGTACATCACAAAAGTAGTAAAAACATTCCGGTTCAATCTTGATGTGCTTGCGCAGAAGGTTTATGCCCAATTCTTTCATGCGCAAAATATCCCGTTCATATTCCTCTTCTTCCGCAGGAAGATAAATTCCATCACAATAATAACCCTGGTCCAAAACCCCATGTAAAAACACCGGCTCCCCATTGAGACATACCCGTGGCATTCCGTCCACTTCCTTTATTTCAACGGTTCTGAGGCCAAAATAAGAGGAAACCTTATCCTCGCCCAGGGTAACGGTCATTTCATACAGATACGGCTGTTCCAGCGTCCACAGCATTGGTTGGTACTTTGTGCCGTCAGCCAGCAGTATGGCTCCCAAATCCACTTCCACTTGAGTTCCCTCTGCCTGTACAAGATGTATGCTGCCGTCATGAAGAGTAATCTCCACCTGGATGCCACAGGCTTCCTCACCACCGACCATCTGCGCTCCCAGCATGGCTTTGCCTGCGATTCCGCCTTCCGGCACAATATCGCTTTTCTTTCCGCCCTTCTCAGCTGGCTCTCGTTCGCTTTTCCCTCCGCCTTTCTCAGCTGGCTCTCGTTCGCTTATTCCTCCGCCTTTTTCAACTGATATCCGTACCTTCTTCATATCCGCTGTGACATCCAGCTTCCGTATATAGACTTCCGGCACATGCTCCATCCACACACTCTGCCAGATACCGCTCACGGGCGTATACCACATACCTCCCCTGTTTTTGCGCTGCTTACCGTATGGATACATATGGGAAAGCGTATCTTTCGCTTTTACCTCCAGAACATTGGTCCCTTCCCTGACATATTCCGTGATATCCATGGAAAAAGGCATATATCCCCCCTCATGCCCGCCTGCGAAATGACCATTTAAAAACACTTCCGCCACCTGATCCACTGCGCCAAAATGCAGTAATACCCTTCCTCCCTTCCAGTCAACAGGCATGGCAAACTCTCTTTTATATTCCAGAACCGCACCCACATGGCCCTCATACCCGGACAAAAACGATTGGGGCGGAAAGGGTACAAGAATCTTCTGTCCGTTCAGACTCCAATTGCCATTCAGGCTATAGAAGCTTTCACGTCTCATCCTGGGCCTCGGATAATTCCCCCAGACATCTGCCCCTTTCCTCACATCCCCGCTGCCCTCTCCCAAATCTTCTTCCGGTAAAGTGTCGTTCCCGCCTTCCTTCCTGCTCCATAGGCCAGTATCTTTGTTTGCCAAAGCACCCCCATTGCTCCCTTGAAATCCCCTCAGCAGCGTCTCTCCTGCCTGACTGATCAGCCTGTAATGCCCCTTTCTCATCATTCCGAATATGTACCTCAAAATCACCAATAGAAGCACCGCCACCACCAGCGCTGCCATATAAATATTCCGATTCGGAAGAAAAGAAGTTGTCCCATCAGAATTAATCACCTGCTCTGCGTTACGCAATACAGCCGCTCCTGCCGCAGGCCCTATGATGCCCGGAATCAGCACCTGCCCTATGATCCGAATCCCCTGAAACTGCCCCGCCTTCTCCTCCGGAATATGGCTTCGTATCATAGCGCCGAAAACCGCCATCCCGGTAAGATAGCCTGTCATCATCAGCAATGACCCCACAAATACGATGCCAGTACCGGTACCCACATATAAAATCACATAGCCTGCGCAAAGAAACACAATACATGGAACCACCGATGCCTGAAATCCAAGAAGATCAAAGAGCTTTCCATAAAAAGCCGTCACCACTGCCGCCAAGACTATGGCAGGCGCCATAATCATAACGTAATTTTCCATCCCAAGGGTCTTCTCATAATATAAAATCAAATAGGGCATAAAGATATTAATGGAGATTCCGAAAACCGCAAACGCCCCCAGCACCGCATACAACAGCGGATTTTCTTTCATGACCCTCAGCCGGAAGCTGTATACAAGGTTTGCCGCATAGCTATGATTTCCCCCTTTCTCCATGCCTCCAGTGATGCCTTCCTCTTCGTCAGCCCCTACCTCATTCTTTTCCTGAAAAGCCCCGGTTTCCGTCCCTGGAACTTTCCTGCTTTCCTCAGCCCCGGTTTCCGTCCCTGGAACTTTCCTGCTTTCCTCAGCCCCGGTCCCCGTCCCTGGAACTTTCCTGCTTTCCTCAGCCCCGGTCCCCGTCCCTGGAACTTTCCTGCTTTCCTCAATGAGGAAAATTCCCAATATTCCAATCAGCAGCACTGTCAAACCCACAATCAGGTAAATTGTAGTCCAACTTTCCGCCCGCTCCAAATCAAAAGCGGCGAACCCTCCAAATACCACCAAAATGGCTACCAATGGCATCATGGAATTGATTCCTTCAATTTTGCCCCTGTTAGATCCGTCACCCCAATCGGTCATCCAAGCATTAAAACATGCGTCGTTGGCGGAAGAACCCAGAAATGTCATAACACAGTCCATGACAATCACCAGCGTAATCCCCAATGCGGCAGCCTGCAAAGCGCCCCCCGCTATGGGTGTCAGCAGGTCCACACGGATAAACGCAAACACCAATATGGAAATCCCCCAGGCAATATATCCGCCGCAGATAAAAACCTTACGCTTTCCCATATAATCCGTAAAAGCGCCTACAAAAATTGTCGTAATTGCGGCCGCCACCGAACTGGCTCCCACCATTAACGAAATATCTGCTGCGGAAGCATGAAACATTTTGTAAATAAATACATTGAAGTACATATTTTCCACAACCCATGCCACCTGCCCCATGAGACCAAATATAAACAGCGCCGCCCAAAACCTTTTTCCAAGCCATTTTTCCATGGCTCTCCCTTCCGCCCACCTTTGCGGGCACACAATCCGCTTGAACATACCTGTTTCACTTAATGCCCGTTTCCGAAATCTTCCCGATTGAAATGTTCCTCCTTTGAGTAATCAGGCACTTACATTCCATATGAATCCCATGTGAGAATCATGTTGGTTCATGCCCCCGCTTTCAAGCCATGCCGGCGCATGTCACAGACACACGGCACCATCAGCAGGCAACGCGTCATATGCCCCTGCCTTCTCCGGTTATTTTCTGATAGGCAATTCTGGGCGTATTGTCTCCCACATAAATCCTTCCGCACACCGCATATCCATATTTTTCCAGCAAATGCCGCATAATATGATTGTCTTTGTGTGTGTCTATCCTGATGTTGGGAACTCGCCCCTCACAATATTCCAGACAGGCCGCAAACACCCCTTTCATCACTCCATTGCCCGCAAGTCTGTGAATTGTTCCATAAGGTTCTTCGTTGAGCCAGTCTCCGTCTTCAATATGAACATAAGTAGGTTCTATCCCCACAAGAAAAGAGAAGACGCCGCAGATTTCGCCGTCATTTTCCACCACATAACTATCCCCCGCCTGTATGTCCTCCAGAATCACCTCTTCTAAAGGCCAACGGTCTCCCCATTGTGTGGGGTTTCCGTTTTTCCGCATTCTCTCCCTCGCTCCTGCGTAAATATCAAGAATTTTACTTAAATCTGATTCCCCGGATTTTCTGATATGCATTTTAATCCCCCTAAAGCGTGTTTGAAAATTGCTTTCTGACAGCTGTGTGTCACAGTTTGTGGTAGATTGAACCCGAATGAGGGAGGCGCAGTGGGCTACGTTGACCGAATGAGGGCCAAATATACCGCAAAGTGAGGCACGCAGATGGCGGGAATGAATTTCCAAACACGCTCTAATTTCCTTTCAAATTTGTTCTTTTGTATTTATATGCCATATTACATAGCATTCATATATGGATTTTCGTACATAGCGCTGCTTGAATCGCAGAATTGGTCCCCTCATAAATACCTTTGATAAACGGGCTTTTCATTCGGATTTCCAAAATCAGGCTTTTCTGAGGCATTCCAAAATGGGCTCAATATATTTCTTGTCCGAAATATCATAAGAGGATGAAATCATTTTAACCATTTCCTCTTCTGCCTGGGTTTTATCTTTTTTCGCCTTCAGGGTTTTGAGAAACACTTTCATCATAAGTTTAGATGGGGCAGCCATTTCGTCATAATCTAAACCTCCCGGACAATAAAATACCTTTACTTTATTCCATTCTGCCTCGCTAAAATTCTGCTTAAGGGCAGGTTCTATTTCGGGATTCTCTATAGGACTTGCGCCAACACAAAACGCAATCAATTTCTTATTGGCCCATTTATCCATATTGCCCTTATACCAGCCAATCTTACTGATGCCGCCTGCACATGCCCAGCCTCCGAAGACAATCGCTTCATAGGAAGACAAATTTTTCTTTTTCGCCATTGATAATTCCAGACAATCGGCGCCTGCGGCTTCCGCTATCCACTGGGCATAACGTTTTGTAAACCCTGTCTGTGAGTTGTAAATCACTATTGTATTCATCTTCTTGCCAATCTCCTTTTATATTTTCCATAACATATCTTCTATCACATCTTTTTCCGGAATATTTTATTGCTTTCTATTTTAAACAGAGCGCTTTTTACCTTTTTTCATCAGCAATCCTCTTCTCTAAATTTTCTATGCCCCCATATAGTTTTGATAAAAGGATAAAAAGCATTTCAATCTCTTTGTCCGTATAAGCCTCAAATAGATAGCACAATTCTTTTTGATACACAGAAAAGTCATTGAGAAAATAGTCATTTACTTTTTTAGCAGGGCAAATACACATGGCTCTTGTGTCATGGGGGCTTTGCTGAATGGTAATAAAGCCCTTTTTCACCAGAGCATCCGCTAATTTTTTAACATTTTGCCTTGAACACCCCATCAAGTTTCCTAATTGGGTAAACGTCAGCTGCTCTTTTGATTGTCTCACAAGTGACAGCAGCATAAATTGCTTTAACGATACCTCTGGAATATGGTTATCAAAAAGTGTCTGCAATTTATTTCCAGCGATAAAAATTGTGCTGAAAATAGCTTTTCTTTGATTTTCTGTAGTACTTGAAAATTCTGAAATTAAGTTTTCTACTTCCATGCATTCCTCCTGATAGGTGACTTGTTACGCTTTTTATTATAACAGCAAGTTTGCCATGTGTCAATCAGATACACCAACGCAGCAAAGCGAAAACTTCAATTAGTCTTTTGCATTAAATTGTATAGATTCATCCGAAGCTGACGGTTATTATGCAGGCTATTCAGGTAAATACATTCAGGTAAATACGTTGCTTACTGTATCAATTCGTCTCGAAATTGTGTATGCAATAAGTAAAATATTACAAGATTTTGGCAAAAAACTAATTGCAGAAGCGAAAAACAAATGGTAGAATTTTTTATATTTTTATGCTATACTTATGGCGGCTTTTTGAATTGCGAAGCAAGGAGAAATTGAAAAATCCATAATTACCAATGGAAACAGCACATTGCGGCATACTGCCATTTCCCCTGTTCTTGATGTGGCTGCGCTGACAACTGTCAATAACAATTAGAACGGCACAGCCAAGCTTGTTAAGGAAAAAATTTTTCGACTGACCATATGTATTGCGGTCAAAGGTTAAGGAGAGTTCTTATGAGAGTGTTGACTAAGGAACAACTGAAAATAATGAACGACTGGATGCAGACGAATGCTCGTCCATATGATTGCGCAAAGTGGAATTATCTGTTTAACGGCGGCAGCAAGGACACTATTGTTGAAGAAATGCTGAAATATCAAAATGCCGATGGCGGTATGGGAAACGGCTTTGAGATAGATATGCTTTGCCCTTTCTCTGCTGCCATACCCACTGCCGAGGCAATTTTTCAAGCCTATGAGTATAAACTTGATTGTTCTTCTGAATGGTTTAAGGCCATACTGGCTTATTTTGAAAAATCAGTGCAGGACATACCAAAATATTGGGAAGACACCCCAAAAGAATCTATGGATTATCCTCATGCTCCTTGGTTGAATTACTCGCCTTCCACGGCGTTTCATCCCAATCCCTGTGCCGTAGTTGCTTCAGCAATGATATGTAACGGAACAGACAGTCAAAAAGAACTGGGATATAAAATTGCGGCTGATTGTTTCAAACTTCTTGTCAGCAATGACTTTTGCGGTGATCATGACACACTTAATATGCAAGCGTTAGTGGAACAGCTTCTTCAAATAAAATCTCCCCTTATATCAGATGAAGTAATGGAGTCTATGCGAAGAAGAATACTTGAAAACACTTGTTTTGATCCAGGCAAATATCATGAATATTTTTTCACTCCCCTTGATTTCGTATCGTCTCCAAATTCAATATGGTATGACGATGTGAAGCATGGAATTGAACAAACCTTTGAGTTTTGGCTCAGTAACATAAATGAGCAAGGTGTATGGAGTCCCAATTTCACCTGGGGAATTGACAGTGATGTTTCCAGGCAAGTAACTGAGTACTGGAAAGGATATATCACTGTAAAGCGAGCTAAAATATTACTCAGTTTCGGCAGAATTGAAAAGTAAGCCCACATCATTGCTCTTCTGCATAGTTCCCTGTGACTTCAATCGGATTTCCGTCAGGGTCCATAAATGTAAAATACCAATATGGCGAAAAAACATTGATATATCGGATTTCCGTCATCTGTGTGGCAATTTCTAATTCTTTTATCCTATTGTATTCTGCCCTTAAGTCCTGTACCCCTAAATTAATGAATACCTTACGGGAATTTATATCTTTTGCGATTTGGCTGTGGTTATCGTATATTTCCCAATACTCACCTTTTGTTTTTACCTGACTGCCGTTTTCAACATCATAATAGCCATTCATGATACAGAGATTCAGTCCTTCATTCTGAAACATGGCGAAGCGTGTTCCATTTACAGCACTTACCTTCCTATCAAACACTTTCTCATAAAAAGAAACTGATTTTTCAAAGTCCTTAACAATCAAATAAATTGAACCATATCGCATCTCTCTTCCTCCGTCAATTCAAATCATATGCCATAACATTTTATAAATTATATCCTTCTACCCTTGTCCAATATGGATGTGCTTCTATCCTACTCCTGCTGTTTCTACAAATATACCTTTTGCTCCCATCCGTTTTTTTCTTTAGATACCGCATTTCAAACGCTTTAAATTTCTCATCCATGTTTCAATCCCCCGCTTAAAATGTCCCAAAACAAGAGCGGTATTTTCGCAGTACCACCCAGTTTTCATGCCCGGCGGCATCCTTGTCAATACCCCGAAATGGTGTTATAATAAACTGTAATTTGATAAAGACAGAGGGCCTGACACAATAGGGCCTTGTGTCAACTCCTGATTCCATGTGTACTGAAGCACACGTAATCTTGGTATAATGCTGACAAAGTAGCGCAGTGTGCCAACTTCTGATTCCATGTGCGCACATAATTATGGATTAATACACCCACATAGAGGAGACATTTTTATGGAAAACTTAATCCCTATTCAGACAGAGTATGGAACTTTATACGGCAGGGACTGTATTTTTCTGGATATGGTGTCACAAGACCAAAAAGGACATCTTACTTTTACAGGAGAATTTAGTAATCCCCTCCTGCGTCAAGGCCAGAAAGGCCAGAAATGGTTATCATTTAAACTCACTTTTCATAACCTGCTGGCCTGCTTTTCCTGTGAATTGGATACTTACGAAAATTTGGTCAAAACAGCCTGCCACGAAGGCAGCTGCTTTGATTTGGTCCAGGAAAGCACATGGCTGCAATCCTTTCCCGTTCGAGAAGATTATAAAAAGGACCAGTTTTCTCACTACCGGCTGTCCACATACGATTATGTTTATGACATCATTGCCGCTTCCTATCATCTGGAGATTGGCTGACCTTTTTATCAGGGGATAAATGTCTGATACAGTTTTGCATGATCCGCAATGCACTCCTTGCTGCCGGAAGCGCCCGCCGTTACACACAGATACTCTCTGCCGTCATTTCCCAAGCTGAAACTGGCAGCGCAGTTCCCGGATTGCCCCACATACCCCGTCTTGGCACACAGCACTTCCCCATGGGTATCCACATCCTCTATTCTGCGCAAAAACATATTGGATACCCGCAGTCCCTCCGGATGCTGCTCCGTAGGGGATGTGGTATAGATATGCATGGAAAGCACATCCCGGCAAAATTCATTGTCGATTGCCGCCTTTAGAATCATGGCAATATCATACGCAGTGCTGTAATGATTTTCATCATATATTCCCACACAATTGGTAAAATGGCTTGTCTCAGCCAGCCCCAGTTCCTCTAATTTTTCATTCATCAATTCCACAAAAGCCTCCTGAGAACCTGCCACATAAATGGCCAATGCCAATGCGGAATCTGCTCCGGAAGGAAGAATCGTTCCGTAGAACAAATCCTTTATGGTGGCCGTTTCCCCCAAACCATATCCTGTAACACTACAGTCATTAAAATAACAATAATCCGTTATGTCAATCGTGATTGTAACTGTCTCCTCCAATTGTTCCTTTGTCACATGTTCCGCCGCAACCAAAACTGTCAAAATCTTGGTCATGGAAGCAGGAATCATTCGCTCCTTAGAATCTTTACCGGCCAGGATGACACCGTCGTTCACATCTATCATAATTCCATACTCGCTGGCTATATCGCTGTCAAATCCCAGGGTTTCTTCAGTGAAATGGGCTTCAAACAGAGAATTTTGTCCTGACATGGCAGCGCCTCCCGCAGGCAGCGCATTCTCTTCAGACTCCATTTCGCCCGGCATAATGCCGTCGGCTCCCATTATTTCACCAACATCACTTCCCATGCTTCCTGGTTCTTGTCCATCAGCATCACTTCCCATGGTTCCCGGCATCTGTCCATCAGCATCACTTCCCATGGTTCCCGGTACTTGTCCATCAGCATCATTTCCCATGGTTCCCGGCGCCTGGATGTCAGCTATCCAATCTTTGTCTGACGCTTCGTCTTCGCCCGCTCCCCCCATTCCATGAGTCATTCCTCCCACATTGGGAATCTCTTCCCCAGAGGCAGCCAGATTTCTTCCTTCCCCGCCCAGGCCAGCTTTCAGAATCACACTGTCATCCATATGTTTCACCGTCCACACTGCCTCTTCGGATAGCATATCGCCCCCTTTACTGGGGTTGTCTTTGGCCAGAACCTGTTCATGGGTCTCTTCCGGTGATTTATGATTGATAAGTGACGCCCCTTTGAGTCCCAGAAAACATCCTGTAAGGCCTGCCATTGCCGCAATGGAAACCCCGATACATTTGCGCAGCATTTCCACCCTGCGCTTTTCTCTTTGCATTTCCTTAATCCGCTCCCTGCGGCGAGCCTGACGTTCTTCCTCCGTTTCCATCTATTTTATCAAATCCTTTCATCCTTTCAAATAGTTTCTGACACCTTCCCACACTTTCCGGGAAAGTCCCTGATAGTTTACCTTTTCTTCTTCACTCAAATTTTTAAGCCAGACGGCATGAAAATCCTGTTCTGCCAATTCCAAATCCCGGAGGATGGGAAAAGCTTCTGGAAGGAGTTCATACCTTGCGACTCCTTTGCCGGATACAGATTCCCTGACAGCATTCCGCAATTCTTCCCGGCATGTCACAGACTCCTGAAGAGTACCCCGCAAATCTTTTCCGCCCGTCATAGATTCCTCAACGGTATCCCGCAGTTCTTTTCCACCCGTCATAGATTCCTTAACGGTATCCCACAATTTTTTTCCGCTCGTCGTAGATTCCTTAACGGCACTGCGCAAATCTTTTCCGCCTGTCATGGATTCCCTGACCGCGTCCCGTAACGCATTCCCGCCTGTAACCGACTCATGAAGCGCCCTCCACAACTCTCCTTTTGAGGCAGACAGAGCTAAGGCAGTATCACTCATTTCTTCCAGGCCCATTTCCGGCTTCTGAAGAGCATTCCGCAAGTCTCCTTCTGAAGTGGATTGGGTCAAGGCAGCATGACTCAGTTCTTCCATGCCCGATTCCTGCTCCCCCTCAGCCCTTAATTCACTTACTGCGAAAGATGCCTCTCTGGCCGCTCCCTTCAGCTCCTCCCGCCCCATCACGACCTTTTGAATACTGTCCTCTTGTTCCTCCCTGCCTGTCTGTGCCTCTTTACGGGCAGCCATCAGCTCTTTCCGGACACTGACCCGTCTCACCATCTGCCGTTTCTCCAATTTCTGTATTACACTGCTTAATTTCCTTCTGGATATTCCTGTCAAATCCGCCAGCTGTCCCAGTTCATGGATGGGAATCCCCTGATTCAGATACACCAAAACCTGCACTTCATCCAAAGATAAATCATTTTTCATGGCAGTGACTTCACAATACTTCTCCCAGAGCTTACGATAGCAATAATATTCTAATGCCACACTGTCACCTTTCAGCGCTTCCGGGTTCACAGCAGTCAGACGTTCCTGCCCCAGTTTCCTGCTTCCCGGCATGAATGAAGGCGGCACAAATCCATCCTTCGCATAGGTCAGCAGGAAGCGATATACCTGAAATCGGATTTCTTCATAACTTTTTTCATCATAGACTTCTTTGTAAAACTGCTGGTAATATTCAAAAACATTTAATTTCATCCGTATGGTATTGTTGATACTGGTGCCCTGGCTGTTCACAAGACTTCCCTTCGTCTTCACATAATAACAGACAGGCACCCGCAACGCATAAATGTTATGGCAATGTCTGAGATATTCCAGATTAAAAATAAAATCCTCGCACCAGCTGATATTGGCATCCATCCGCAGCCGATTTTGCTCAATAATATCCCTTCGATAAAGTTTGTTCCATAACACACCATAATAAAAATCCGCAGGATTTTCCATCATATGACCTGCAAACTCTTCCCTGGTAAGCTTTCCGTCTTTTTCAATATCTCCCTTATGGGATATAGTTTCCCCAACCACACGATAAAAATCCGCAATCACCATATCACATCCACTGTTTTGAACACTGCGCACCAACTGCCTGGTAGCATCCTGTGCCAGCCAGTCGTCACTGTCCAAAAATTGCAGATATTCTCCCTTGGCCTCGTCCAATGCCTGGTTCCTGCTGTCCGAGACTCCGGTGTTCTCTTTATGAATAACTCGAATTCTGGCATCCCGGTTCAAATAACTGTCACAGACAGCCCCAGAATTGTCAGTGCTTCCATCATCTACCAAAATCAACTCAAAATTTGTATACTCCTGTGCCAGCACACTATTGATACAGCGTTCCAAAAACTCCTGCGCATTATAGACAGGTACAATAATCGAAACCAAAGGCTCCATATATTCCCTCACTCCGCCCTGTGACACAAAAAAGACTTTCGATAGGATGTCACACGCATTTCAAACTGCCCGTAAAAATCCTCTTCCAATGCGTAGGGCATTAGATAAAATAACTTCAAAAGCAGCATATTCAGCTGCTTTCCCACGTCCAAATTCATCTCTTCCCCTTCCTGGTTCGCCGCTTCTTCTATCTGCTTCAACAATTCATGCCATTCACATATAAAATCATGATTTTGTCTCTGCTGTGGGGTGTCAATCCATTTTTCCACTTTTACTTTGGAGCGATTGACTTCCTTACATTCTCCCACTTGCAGAAAATATTTGAAATCCCCCTTTTCATAATAGCGCCCCAGGGGAAACAGACGGCAGATACCAGGGCGGCTCTCATGAATGCCGCAGCGCCCCTGTCCATCCAGAAAAACGCAGCGTTCTTCCTCTCCTTCCATCTTCAGATTGGGAAGAATTACACCGTCCACCACATGCAATTCCACTTTTCCTTCCTCCAAAAGAACTGAAAATTCCTTTTTCAGTCCCTTTTGCAGACGATACACATCATAAGGGTCCAATATCACAGAATTTCCCATTCCGGTACAGCAGGCAAAGCACCCCTCACATCCATGACAATCCGCCTTCACCATATCATGAATGCCATATAACCGCCCGTCGGAAATTTCCTCCAAACTAACATTTCGCTTCATATTCCAGTTCCGCGCCCCCTCTCTCTGCCATCCTTCCCGGGGAACTGGACGGTTGCTTCCGCACCCTTCCATTTCCCCAGGCACCGTTCGGGGGCGCTGATTTTATTCCAGTTCCCCGCCCCCCTGTGCCAGGCTCTCCCATTCCTCTTCTGTTATGGGCAGAATTCCTCCATGGCGTTTTTTCGTTGCCCCCATATCAAATTCACTGTCTTTCAGAATCCGGAACTCCCCGGATGCCAGGTTCTCCGTAACCAACGGCAAATAACCCTTGTGGGCCGCAAACCTGTCCACAATCAGGCACCACCCCTCCCTGTCATGGAATTTGAAAATCTCAGGACCTTCCACCCCATGCAGACAACTTAAGGTTTCGGATTTCACTTCTGTGAATTCTTCAGGACGCAGGGTTTTGCTAAAATCCACACAGATATTCTTGGTCGTCTCATCTTTGGTATAGCGGTAATACCCTTCCTCGGTACGAATGATTGTGCTGTCTATCACATGATTCTCCTTTTCCAGAAATAGAAAAGGTTCTGTAAATTCATGAAAATCTTTGGTGTATGCGGCATAAATCCTCTGCTTCTTCTCCACCATGGACGCCCAGAATACCAAAATGGCATCCTCTGCCTCATCATAAATCGCCTCCGGGGCCCATACACACCCGGCACCCTCCACACCTATGGTATGTGCCGCAGGTCCTTTCCATTCTGCCAGATTATCCGACTCCCATACCAATATATCCCTGCTTCCGGCATATTGCGCTGCTTCCCAGCCCTTCCCGGCCTCAATGCGCAGGTCGGTGGCAATGAGGTAATATTTTGCGCTTCCGTCCCTGCCTTCCCAGGGTGAACGAATCAGGAAAGGATCCCTGGCTCCCTGTTCCCCAATTTCACTGCGCAGAACCGGCTTTCCTCCGTTTAAATCCTGCCAGTGCAGTCCGTCACGGCTCAATGAAAAATAAATCTGTTCCCCGTCCTTTTGCTCCCCAATAAAATGCGCAAATAAATACCCTGTGTATGTCATATTTTTATCTCCTATTCCAGTTCCCGCAAGCGGGAACTTGTTCCGGTCTTTGCACTTCGGTGCCCCTATGAGGGAAGGGTTATTCAGCCGCTTTTGCGTCTGAAAACCCTTCTCTGTGTCTGAAAGACACATTGCACCTCCGTTCCGAGACCGTTTTTTATTATTCCAATCGCCGTTTATGGCGATTTGTCCCGCAAGCGGAAACTTGTTCCGGTCTCTGCGTTTTGGCGCCCTAACCAGGAAAGGAAATTTCATCCGCAGAAAGCTTAGCTGAAATATCCTTCCGGGTGCCTCCATGAAGGACACCTTGCCCTTTCCATTCTGAGACTGTCTTAAACTTCACGTTTACAGTTCTCAGCCAAACCATTCAAATTGTCATGTATGGCAAATGTTCCCCCACTGTGGGTAACATAAAAACGCTCCCGCAGATAGCCTTCGGAAACGTTATATGTTATGCGTACATCCTTCTGAAAAGAAACTATACTTCTTTCCGCTCTATTTCATCCCACAAATCTATCATCTGCCTGGCAAAGCTTAACTCTTTTCCTGTCCATCCATACAGAATACAAGTACGGTAAGCGTATTCCGGCACGCAGGCATTGTTATATCCGGCAGTCTGGATGGAGAAAACATTGACTTTCGGATTTACCGTTCGTCTGTATTCCAGAATCAGGTCAAAAACATTGATGTATCCGCCCTGCCCCCGGCCATTCTCCTGACAGCCGTATCCCTGTCCCATATATTCTGTCTTCTGCGCGGTTGTTCCATACAAACCTCCATGCCCTGCCTGCTGGTCGGAATAGATAAATATCTGATCCCAATGCTCTTTCCATTTTATGGCATTGGAGAAGAACTCCCAGATACCGCCTTCGGTATCTCCGCCCACATCGTCACACATGCAAGCCGACAGCTCCTCCGCCTGACGCAGAATCTGTCCCCGTTTTGATATGGGAAATACTTTTAGCCTGTTGCCGAACTTCCCCACATATCCTTCCTCGGCCAAGGCCGCTCCCATCACTGATGACAGATTGTCTATTTCACCTATCCTGACCGTGCCATACTCGGAAGTAATGGCTCCCCAGGCAGAACCTGAATTATCAGACAGGCACATGGTCTTCCCCTGAAACGCGGGCAGATTTTTCATACTCAGATCCATACACTCTTCCAGGGCATCCAGAATCTGCGGCTTATGAGCAATTTGCATATCTGCTTTCACTGTCCTGTAGGCGGCGTAATAACGAAAGGGAAACTGTTTTCCCCGCTCCACCCCTTCTTTCAGACGTTTTAAGTACTCTGCGCAGAACTCTTTATCCTCATTTTCCAGGAAGACGCCTCTGAGATTGCGTAGCAGGGCCATATGCCCCATGGAAATCTGATGAAAAATCTCTTTCCACGGCATTTTTTCCGAGCGCAGATTTTCCCAGGTCTTCTTCTGGGGCGGCAGCGCTATCCCGCCCGTCCTCATAAATTCGTCAATCACTTCCGAGTGCGCATGTGTTATCCGCACTGCGTCCCTGAGTCCGATTTCCGCGTTTTTGTACTTGGCGGCTTCGTATGCGTCCAGGTTTCCGAGCTTTTTCGCCAGAGAACGTTTCAGAAGGCTGGGCATTCTCTGTTTCCCATGATTACAGTACAGAAAGTACGCCATCTGTGACAAAGCGTCATCTCCCCTGCCCATAACCTGACACTGTATCTCTTCAAATAAACCCGGATTTTTGCCGGTAAATTCTTTTCTCTTCGGATGCATTGCCGCCCTCACCATGATCACTTGAGGATTCAGACGCATATGATAGGTCTGCCTTAAATAAGCCGCCCAGCGCAGGGTTCCTTCAAAATCAGCGTCCAATGCTTCATCTATGGCAGATTCCATAATTTCCGTGGCAGTACGGTCATCCCAGGATTGGTCAAAGAGCAGCTTTCCCCGCAACAGTCCATTGCCTTTATATTTCATTTCCTTCCCCTTTGTTCCAAGCCCTCCACTGCGATAGTAGGAAGGCTCTCCCAAAATGGAGGAGGCACTCACCATTTTTAATGTTTCCAGGGGGCTGATACAAAACGACTCCCCTCCCATAAAATTAATCACCATATCCCTACTCCTGTCAGACCTCAGTATTTGCCGAAACCTGCTCACATCCATTCCTCCCTTCGGCAGCCCTCCCAATCCATATGTCGTTTTGCCGCTCCAAAGCCATACACCGTATCACCGGTTTTCAGTATGATGAAACACTTACTGTTCACTCGGTGTCACCGTTTCCACTTCGCCTAATGACTTATCTGAATTGCCATCCGCTCTGTTGCCTGCGCTTCCGCTTATGTCCTGCCTAAGGGGTACACTGACACAAATCAATTCTACTTTAAAAAATACACCCCGAGAATCGTGTTGCAAGCATATTCCAGCCGCCACATCAGCGGAAACGGTTTCATTACGTGCTCTACCATTGGAGCTACTGCCGCAAGCGGCAGATGGGAGTCGAACCCATAACAACGCGATTCTACCTTGAAGTCGAAGTAACCGTTCCCTACGCATCGGGGTGCATTACCTATATTATCTCCCGAACCCGGCCATTTGTCAATCTTTTTTCCCTAAAATCTTGACGTGTCCATTACAAACCGCTATAATTTACGATGTATGTTTCACCCCTGTCAGGGCGTAAAAATATTACCCCCTTTTTTATGAAAGGCAATCATTTATGGCACATAACGATAACTCTCACCTTTCAGGCAATTCGGATTCCATGCGTTCACAGACGTTTGCCCGTATACTGTTTATATCCTTTCTTCTTATGGGTATCTTCTCCCGTATCTGGCAGTTTGGCATTGTTCCCGGCGACCTTCACCAAGATGAGGCCTTTGCGGGATATGAGGCTTATTCACTGCTTCATTACGGAATGGATTCCGCTGGATACCGTTTTCCCGTATATCTGACTGTCTGGGGCAGCGGCATGAGCGCCCTCAATACCTATTTGATGATACCCTTTATGGCACTGTTCGGTCCCCACATCTGGGTCATACGGCTGCCCCAGGTCATTGTGGGATGTTTCAGTCTATGGGTGACTTACCTGGCCGTCAGAAGGCTGGCAAACGAGACTGCCGCTCTCTGCGCTCTCTTCCTGCTTGCTGTTTCTCCCTGGCATATCGGGCTTTCCCGCTGGGGACTGGACGCCAATCTTGCCCCGGGATTTCTTCTGTTTGGCTTTTACTTTTTCCTGCGGGGACTTGACAACTCCAAATATTTGATGCTTTCAGGACTGATGTATGGACTGTCCCTGTACTGCTACGCAACCATATGGCCCATGGTTCCCCTGATAATTCTCCTGGAATTTGGCTATGGTCTTATCAGCGGCAAGATTCACTTTGATCGCTATCTGTTCCTTTCCGCTGCCATCCTGGGATTGCTCGCCCTGCCCCTGTTGCTGTTTCTTCTGGTAAATATGGGCGTTATCCAGGAGATACGCCTGCCCTTCCTCTCCGTTCCCAGGCTGGTTGAAATGCGTGCCTCCGAGGTCTCTTTCCAGGATATTCCCCGGAAACTCACCAGACTCTGGCATGTCATCAAGGTGCAGGAAGACGGCCTGCCCGCCAACGGCACCGAAGAATATGGTATTTATCACATGGGTACCTTGTCCTTTTTCGTGTTGGGTTTATTTTATTGTGTCAAAACCACACTGGAGCACTGGTGGAAAAAAGAATACGCGCCCGAATTTATCCTGTTGGTCCAGGCAGGCGCAGGCTTTGTGCAGGGCGCCCTGATTTACACCAATATTCACAGGAGCAACATGCTCTTCATCCCCATGATCATCATTGCGGCAATGGGCATGTATTATCTTTGCAGTCTTATTGATCTGCGTTATCTGGCACTGCTGGCTGCATTTTATCTGGTGCAGTTCATAGGATTTGAAAGATACTATTTTACGGAATACCGTGAGATAACAGATTACTATTTCTGTCGGGGACTAAAAGAGGCCGTGGAGGAAGCGGTCTCTTATGACGGCCCCATTTATTACAGCCGGGGACAGGAACACTCCCGAATTCTTTTTCTCACCAGGGAGCCTGTCACTGAATTTATAGATACGGTGGAGTATTTTAATTATCCCTCTCCCTATCTGGTTGCCAAATCCTTCGGACGTTTCTCTACGGATTTTGATGTGACGGCGCCGGATCAAAACGCCACCTATCTGTTAAGCCAGAATGTGGATTTATCCGCCTTTGTCGAACAGGGCTTTATCCTCCATACCCATGGCTTCTACACTGTGGCCCATCATCCCGACAATGATAATACCCGCTGAAAAGAGCCGTTTTGAAGTCTCTTTGGCCATCCCAAAAGCTCAAGACGGTACTGCCGATGAATGGGAGTATATGGTATGTCTGTTATTTCTGTTCCCTTTATTTTATTCCTGCCCACGGTTGTAGGAATCAATTTCACCCTTCCCAAAAAGCTTCGGACTTCCTGGCTGTTTGCGGCAGGCCTCTTGTTCTACTTATCAAATGACATAAGATATTTGCCCGGGCTTGCCTTCTGTATCGTCACCACCTATGGAGCAGGCCTGTTCCTTGGCCAATCCAGGGAAGGCTCCGGAAGAAAAAAGATTCTTGCCCTATGCATTCTGGCCAATGTATCCGCTCTGCTTTTGTGGCGGATTCTCCTTCCGACTTCCCCCTTTGTGCCCTTGGGGATTTCCTTCTTCTCCCTCCAGGCCATGGGATATGTGATAGATGTCTATCGGGACAGGACTGCCGCCGAAAGAAATTTTGTCACTTACGCAGTGTACGTTTCCTTTTTCCCCACCATCATCTCCGGCCCCATTCAGCGAAGCAGGGATTTGCTGCCACAGCTTAGGGAGGGCAGGGATTTTGACTACCAAAAGGCCCATTCCGGCCTGTATCTGTTATTATGGGGATATTTTCTGAAAATCGTCATGGCGGATCAAATAGGCCATATGGTGGATTATGCCTACGGAAGCTCCCAAGAACTGCCCGGAGCCACTCTTCTGTGGGCCACGGTTCTGTATTCGATACAGTTATACTGCGACTTTGCCGGATACAGCGCCCTGGCAACAGGCACCGCCAAAATGTTGGGCTTTGACTTGAGGGACAATTTTTTACAGCCCTATTTTGTGTCTTCCGTCAGGGATTTCTGGAATCGTTGGCATATCAGCCTCTCTTCCTGGCTGAGGGATTATGTTTATATTCCTCTGGGCGGAAGCCGGAAAGGCAGGCTCCGTACACAATGCAACCTGCTGATTACTTTTCTGGTCAGCGGCCTGTGGCACGGGGCCGGCGGCAACTTTATGGTGTGGGGCGCCCTGCATGGTTTTTACCGTATTTTAGGAAACATTATCACAGGCGCTTTCTCAAAAAGCACCTCAACGGATACCTGCGCCCCTCAGGAACAGCACAGGAGCCTTATATCATTGGCAGGGCATGGGATGCGGATTCTGTCCACTTTTGCGCTGGTTGATTTTGCATGGCTCTTTTTCAGAGCCGATTCCGTGTCCCATGCTCTCCACATCCTCTACCGTATATTTTTCCGCTTCCATTTCCATGAAATGACCTATTACGGCAGTTATCTGCTGGGCTGCACGAAACCAGGACTCCTTATCCTCTTTCTGGGACTCCTCCTGGTCTTTGCCGTGGATTTCCTGCATGAGAAAAAAATATCCATGGAACATATCATGGCTCACAAGGTTCTCCTTGGGGCAAGGTGGACCATATATGTGGCTTTTACATTATTAATTCTACTTGTGATAGTACGAAATTACGGGCAAATGGCATCCACATTTATTTACGAAAGGTTCTGACGATATGAAAAAGCTGTATGGCAAAGGATTGCTTTTCTGTATGATTATCCTCTGTTTCTGTATCTGTATCCTCCATCTTTCCACCCGGGAGCCCGCTCGCTCTATCATCGCCAAATGGACTGACAGCGAAGGCTTTATGGAAGCCAACACCATGCTTCCTTCTTTTGCCCAGGCAAATATTGCGGATGGCACTACCCAATTGCTCATTGGGGACAGCATCGCCAATCAGCTTTTTGTCAGCCTGGGGGAGAAGAATCCCCAGACAGCCATTCTGACCACCAATGCCGCCCTTCTCATGCCCGGCCAGTACCTTCTGGCAAAAGAATATCTGGAAAATCATCCCCATGCCACAGATGTATTCCTGGTCATACATCCCCTTCCCCTGACCAGAACCTTTGACACGGAATGGGGCTACAGGTATGGGGCTATGACATATGTTGAGACAGGCGCCATTAAAGACTTGGAGCAGAATACCATTGATACTATGGAAGACTTGTACGGTAGATTTTTTATGAACAAAGAAGTGGTAAATCTCATAGAAGCTTCGCCTATTTGCCGCAAACTTTGCCTGAGTTATATTGATTTCAACAAAGAGAACGATAGTTTGGCTTTTCCCTTTGAAATGGCGGATCAATATGCGCAGAAACTCTATGATTTATGTCAGAAAAATAAGGTCACTCTCCATATTCACCCTTCTCCCGTATCGGAATTCTATCGGGAACAGGTGACAGAGCTGGCCGAAGCATATACATCCACATGGATGTATTCCCAATTTCCGAACTATTTCAACGAAATTATGTATTATCCCGACGAATGGTCGGAGGATTTAAGCCACTTCAGCGGAGAATACGCAGAACGTGACAGCCTGAACGGGATTATCCGGCAAGCCTATGGAACGACACCGCTCTCTCTATTGAAAACAGAGTAAACCAAGCGCTCTGAGTTGTGCGGCGCCTTACTTTCCCTTCTTTCTTACTATCCAAAACACAAGGCGGAAAATGATGCCGCGCTTTACAGCTTTGCCTGACCCTTCCCCCCTGCTTCTGCGCCGGGCCCCCGTCAGCTTTTGCTGACATTCTTCCTCTGGGTGCCCGTGTGCATAAAAACCCCCCGAAAGCAGCAGAATGCTTTCGGGGGGTTTTATAATTTTCTATAAGCAACGATTTGTTACCCTTTTACCGCGCCGCTCACTCCTTCTACGTAATACTTTTGCGTAGCTAAGAACAGAGCGCCTACAGGAATGGATATGATGACAGCACCTGCGGCAAAGCTGCAAAACCACTGGTCAATGTATTCCACATCCAACATCTGGTACAGACCCACAGCCACCGTATAATAATCTCTGTGCGTTCCGCAAAGAACCTTGGCCAGCATAAAATCCTTAAAGGGGCCGGCAAAGGAAGTCAGCAGCGTATAGACCACCACCGGCTTACTCAAGGGCATAATGATTTTCGTAAGCACCTGCCACCTGCTGGCGCCGTCCAGCATAGCGGCTTCGTCTAACGATATGGACACCGTGTCGAAGAATCCCTTCGCAATGTGGTAGCCGCAGCCTGCGCCTCCGGCATAGACCGCAATCATGGCCACACGCAGCATGGGGCCCGCTGTCCATCCAATCATCTTGATGATATAGTAGACGGCAATCATGGACATAAAACCCGGGAAAAGATGAATAATCATGGCGGCGTTCATCAAAGGTTTCCTTGCCTTAAAACGCAGTCTTGACAGGGTGTATGCCACCGCTATCACGAAAAAGGTTGAAATCAGACAGCTGGCAGTGGCAACCAAAAAAGTGTTGAACAGCATTTTCGGGAAATTAAATACCGAAAAATCCGTAAACAATTTTACATAATTGTCAAAGGTATAACTGGTAGGGAAAAAGGTTGAGCTATAGGAACCTTTCGTCCCCCGGAAGCTGGTCAGAATAACCCACAGAATGGGAATCAGCCAGATCACGGACAAAACGGTAAGCAGCAAATGAGCAGCAATCACCAGTATTTTTTTCTTCATAGGATATCTGCTGAATTTATTCATCTGAACGCCTCCTCATTCTTGTTGGAACCGCTGAATTTAAAAGTAATCAGCGATACAACTGCCAATGTCACAAAAGTCATAATACCAATCACCGCACCCACATTGTAATACTGATTCTCAATGGTCAGCTTATACAGCCATGTAACCAGCAAATCCGTCTTGCCCGCAGTGGAATCCACAGGTCTCGGCAGACCCTGGGAGGTCAGGAAAATGACATTGAAGTTATTGACGTTACCGGTAAAGGTGGTAATCAGATAAGGCATCATAATAAACATCATATAGGGCAGCGTAATCTTTCGGAATGTCACAATGGGACTTGCGCCGTCCACACGGGCTGCCTCATAAAGTTCCTGGGGAATGTTCTGCAAAATGCCTGTCACCTGAAGCAGCATGTAAGGAACACCAACCCATATATTAATCAGGATTACCGTCACTCTTGCCCAGGTCGCATTGGTAAAGAAGGGCAGGGACTCTTTCACGCCCAGCAATCCCATATTCCGAAGCATTATATTGACTGCGCCCTCGGGCTGCAACATGGTACGCATGATAAGCAATGTGACGAAATGCGGGATTGCCACAGTCAGCACGAAGCAAAATCTCCACATCTTCTTTCCCCTGATTTCCTTCCAGTTGATGAAAAGCGCCAAAATCAGCCCGCAGAAATAATTGGAGAAAGTAGCCACCAGCGCCCAGATAAGCGTCCACCCCAACACAGGCCAGAACGTTTTTCCAAGACTTCCCCCAAGTCCGATAACACGCCTGAAGTTCTCAAGCCCCACCCAGTCAAATAGAACGAGCTTGCTGTTTTCCACACTATAGCTTGTAAAAGCCATGCTGATCATGAATACCAGCGGCAGTATGGTAAACATCAGTACACCTGTCACAGGAAGTGACAGAAGCGTCATATGCAGATTGCCGTTAAGGAGATTTTGCAATTCCTCCTTGAAAGAAAGTATATTCTGTCCTTCCTTCTTCAGGCACTCCAGTTTATATGCCTGCCGCAGAGAGCTGCGGGCAAGCAGAACCAGCACCAAAACTATTGCCAACGTAATGATTCCATACAGAAGGATCAGCTGAGATCGATCCCCGTCCACATACTCATATACGCTCTTGGCTTCATTCCAGACCTTCTGCTGTTCCACCTCTCCCAACGTAATCAGCATACTTAAATTGTAAATGCCGGTCTGAATCAAATATAAAATGATGGCAATCTCCGCTGCCAAAAACAACAGGCCCTTCGCAATCTGCCCACGGGCCAGACATCCCGCGCCTAATACAAGTACTGACAGTCGTGTCAGCATAGAACCCTTTTTCAGAGCGTCTGTGGCGGGGTATTTATTTTCAAATTCTTTCTTCGATTTCCTCGTTTTCATCGTTGGAACCTCTTTTCCCGAAAAACCCGCAGACACATTACAACAATATGCCTGCGGGCCCCATAAGTCACTGTCGCCTACACTTCAATTTTGCTCTTACTTCTTATTCAAGTCCGGAAGAGTTTGCCGCTGCGTCAAATGCCTTCAGTTTCTCTGCCGCATTCTCTTTTGTAACAGCTCCGCTTAAGATTTCTTTGCCAAAGCTCTCCGCAGGTGTCCAGAACCAGGACATCTCCGTAAAGCTCATACGAGGCACCGCAATATTGGAAACCGTGTAGCTGTCTACCATTACAACCTCGTCAGCCTGAATTTCAGCGGTAGCAAGATATTCATCATAGCAGGGAACATAGCCGCGCTTCTCATAATGATACTTCTCGCTGTCATATCCTCCAAGGTACAGTGCCAGCTCGATGGCCACCTGAGGATACTGGGTGGTTGACTTCACTCCGATTCCCTTTGCGGAGTTAAACGGGCGAAGCTGATAATCCGTACCCTTTACAGTTACAGAGGGAATGGGCGCTACACCAAAGTTATCTCCAAGTATTTCCCTGGTCTGCGCTGCCTGCCATGTACCGCAGAAGTATGCGTTCACAGTGCCCTCACGCATCATGGAAATCGCATCCTCCGGAGACGCCGAAACAAAATTCGTATTCTTGGACAAATCAATCAGATACTCCGTCATGGCAACGCCCGCATCGGAATAGAACTTAATGCCGGATTCACGATCCATGCCGCCTTCTCCAAAAAACGTGCCGCCCGCCCCAAGGAAGAAGCAGGCATTATAGAAGCCGTTGTCCAACTGGACAGAAACCTTTCCTTTTTCAAGCATTTTATCCAGGGATTTGATATCATCCTCAGAAAATACACTCTTGTCATAGTACATAAAATATGTATTGGTGGTGAGAGGCACACCATATACGCCCCCATCCTCATAAGTAAGAGATTTTACAAGCGTAGGGGAATAATGCTGATTCACCTGATCCAAATATTTGCCGCCCAGCTCTGCCAAAGCCTGCTCCTTGCAGAAATACTCAAGGTTCGTGGATGAGAACAGGAACACATCCGCAGCTGCCTCAAGGTCATTTAAAACCTGCTTTCTCGCATCGGACTCCGTACATACGCCATACTCAAAAGTGATGTCCCAATTGGGATGCAGTCCGTTGAACTGCTCGCACATGGTCTGGAGCCACGCGCCATACTCCTGGTCCTGATCCTCAGAAGGCGCCCACACCTTCAGCGTACAGGTGATTGGCTCTTCTTCCGCTGCCTGAGCCCCTGAAGAAGGCGTCTGTGGTGTGCTGGACGAGTTAGACTCTCCGGAATCGTTTCCGCAGGCCGCCAGTGAAAGTACCATGGCAGCTGACAATCCAACGCTTAACAACTTCTTTTTCATGTTCATTTCCTCCTCGTTTTTTCATTTCAGAAATTTTTCATTCCAGAAATTTTGCTATTCAGAAATTTTGTCTCAGGAATACTCACGAAAATCGTTTCTCCAGCTTTCTAAACATGTTTCGTATATTTTATCCTTTAGACATTCTGAAAATGTGCTGCGTTGCGAAACCGTTTTCGCTCTGTTATAGTTTGATATTACTAAACTTTTTGCCATATGTCAATAGCCAAATGAATTTTTTACTAGTAATATTGCACATTTTAAATATAGTATTGCTTTTCTTTTTGGTCAATGTTATAATTAGCTCATAGTCGATGCGAAAGTTCATACTTTCAGCAGACATATTGTTTCCGAAACTATTGTCTTATTTTACGAAACACTTTCTTAAATAGCCTGACTAAGAAATAACAATATACATCTTATCAAACATTGGTCGTTGGATAAGCCAAATGAGAAACAGTATCGGAACCAAGGCGCAGTGTGCCCGTCAGGCACCTGGAATATCATTTCCGCAGGGTCTTTGCGTTGATTTCAGCAGAGTCTTTGCGCTGGAATCCTATTTCGCCAGTTGGGCTGCGCAGAGACAAAACTTTATTATAGGAAAGGGGAGGTCATGCCATGAAAGACATAAAAACCAATTTTCACACACATGTTCAGCGCTGCCGACACGCTGGAGGAACAGAGGAGGAATATGTAAAAGCCGCCATTTCACTTGGGTTCTCTCAACTGGGCTTTTCCGATCACGGGCCATTTCCCAATAAGGATTACGGGATGCGGATGCCTTTTTGTGAACTACAGGAATATCTGGATGAATTAAATGCGTTGACAGCGCAATATGAGTCTGATATTATTTTATGGAAAGGCCTGGAAATTGAATATTTGCCGGAATATCGAAATTATTATGAAGAACTTCTGACCACATGGAAATTTGATTACCTGTTGATGGGAGAGCATTTTTATAAAGATGCCCAGGGAAATGACGCCAATATTTACGGACCGATTTCCTCCACGGAGCATTTTCTCTACTATGCCCGTACCATTGCGGAAGGAATGAAAAGCGGTTACTTTAAAGCCGTTGCTCATCCCGACTTATACATGCTGAATCACTTCGCATGGGATAAACAATGTGAAAAAGCTGCCGATATCATTATTGATACCGCAGTTGTCACCGACACCGTACTTGAGTATAACGCCAACGGTTTCCGCCGTAAGTCAGAAAATTTTCCCGACGGCATACGGCACCCTTATCCTCATGACTCTTTCTGGAAAATGGTTGCGCAGGCTCCTGTCAGAGTGATAGTGGGGTCTGATTGCCACAATATACCGAGTTTGTGGGATGACACAGTGGATCAGGCTTACGAACGCCTAAGGGAGTTTGGAATCAAACCGATTACAGAGCTTATACAAGGAGTCGAACCGCATGAACATACGAGACATAGCAAGACTGGCCAATGTGACCCCGGGCACAGTATCCAAGGTATTAAATAATTATCCGGATATCAGTGACACCACACGTCAAAACATATTAAAAATTATAGAAGAAAACCAGTACACCCCCCGCAACAGCGCCCGTTTTCTTAAGCTGCCCTCCAAGATTCCTCAAATCGGGCTTGCCATGGAGGGGATTTCCGACTGGCTTCATCAGACTATGGCCAGGGCGCTTTCCATCCGTTTTCACAATGCGGATTACACAATTACGACCTTCAACGACAATTATTATACCCAGGACAAAACCGAGAAATTTCAGGAACTTCTGGCCTACATAGACAAGCATGAACTGATTGGAATGGTATATTTTGGGGGAGAATTCAAAAGTGTCCCCTCAAAATATTTTCAGTCCCTGCCCTGTCCTGTGATTTTTGTCAACACCGTGCTTCCGGATCAGATCAGCACGGAAACCTATTCCAGCGTCCAGGTGGATCACTACGGAACTGCCGCCAAACAGATGGAGTACCTTATTTCAAGGGGACACCGCAATATTTGTATGCTCATTTCATCCAAAGTTGACACCAGTGTCTACGGACTCAGATGGAATGCCTATCAGGATGTGCTCAAACTGCGCAGCTTAGAGCACAATCTGTCCCATGTGATAGAAAGTCACTATATCTGCTCCTATGCCTATCCGCCTCTATCCCAGTATCTGAAGGCACATCCGGAAACCACCGCCATCTGCTCCGCCGCTGATATTGCCACACCGGCGGCAATCAAGGCAATCCACAATGTGGGCAAGATACCTGGAAGAGATATTGCCATTATCAGTTTCGACGGAATGGACACTCTTCAATACCTTGTTCCTTCCATCACTACCTTCGAGCAGCCCTGGGCAGAGATGACTAACTATATATATGATCTGCTGATTGGTCTTATTGAAGAAAAAAGACAGCACCTGCATATCACCTTTCAGGCGAAATTCCAGGAGAACGAATCCTGTCCGCCGCTGTAATTGATATAGGGACTTTCCATTCAAAAAATACCGGAAAACAGTGTACATTCTCCACCTTTTTCCGGTATCCATTTCTATGGGAAGCTTGCGGCCAACATCCTGTCCTGGCTTTCCGGACATCAGCCTTTTTTTCCTCATTATTTATACCTCTTAGACTGCGCTTCAAACATGTCAGCGTATGTGCCATGGTTTCTCATTAACTCTTCATGTGAACCATCTTCAGCCACCTTTCCATTTTGTAACAGAATAATCCTGTCCGCCATTTTTGTTGTGGACAACCTATGAGAAATGATAACAATAGTCTTCTCCGGCAGCATATGAAACACAAGCTCATTCAATTCGCTTTCCGCTTTTGGGTCCAATGCGCTTGACGGCTCATCCAGAATCACCATTCTATTCTCACTTAACAGCACCCTTGCCAGCGCCAGCCTGTGCTTTTGTCCCCCTGAAAATACCACGCCGTCACCATTGAATTCTCTTGAATAATCACTGTCTCCCTTATGAGGCAGGCGCTCTGTTTCATTCCTCAGCCCCACCATATCCAACGCCTTATCCAAGTCAGCGATTTCCGCTTTTTTGTCCACAATATCCATTTTGACGTTCTCATAGAGCGTTAACGCAAAGAGCTGGAAGTTTTGAACCAATATACTGCATATGCGCTTTCGGTAAAATTCCACATCATAGTCCCGAATATCAATTCCATTTACCAGAATTTTGCCATTGTCAGGATCATACAGTCTCAGTAAAAGCTTAACAAGCGTACTTTTCCCGGCACCATTGCCGCCAACAATTGCCACTTTTTCATTGGCTTTGATACTAAGGTTCAGTCTGTCTAAAATTTTGTGTTTTTTGTCATATGAAAAAGACACATCCACAAACGCAATTGTAATCGGTGTATTGGCATTGACTTTCAGGCCCTTTTCCAATCTTATGCTGTTTTCTATTTCCATGAACTGAATAAACTTCTCTATGTAGATACTGTTATTATGGAATTCTTTTATGGAATTCACAAAATGATTCATGTTTCCCTTTATTGTACCATAGGCATTCCACAAAGCAGTCATCACATCAAAGGTAAACGCGCGTTTTACAAGCACCATGCAGGCAAGATAAAATAATGTCACAAAATCTCCAAGAATTTTCTTCATCAGATTATCACAGCAGCATAACATGGTCTTCTTTGCTCCGTATGCAGTATAAATATCGTTAAGCTTTATGGAAGAAGAGGTCAGTTTATCTAACAAAACATTGCCAATGTTTGTCATCTTAATATCTTTTGCGTTTTGCTTTAAGAAAAACATGCGATTTGTATAGTCCACTTCTTTATTACATTGTCTCGTTTTATTATAAATTACACCGTTCATTTTATTCAGCTTAACCTGGGACAAAAAGGAAAGAACATTAATCACAACCGCCAGAACAAACACTACAAAATCCAGGGAACTGATTATATAAAACAGCGAGAGCAATACTGCTGTGTTTTCAATCAAATTGACAAAATTCCTGTAAGTGTTCCAGGCTCTGGTATTTGATTCCTTGCAGGCAGTCACCAGATTATTATAATACTTTGGAGCGTCATAACAGGCAAGGTCAATTGTGCTGGATTTTTCAAACAGCATTCTTGTAAAGACATGGTTGACCTTGATTTCCGCGCTTTTTGTCAAGCTATTATTACATATTCCCTCTTTGACCGTATTTAGCATCAACACCAAACCATAATATACACATGTGACAAGCATCAACTGCGTCACGGTTTTCTGCGTTTCTTCCGGATGCGCAATCACAGTTTCTACCGACTTGACAATGTATTGTATCAGCAGAACATTTCCCAAGGTATTAAACAACACACTTCTAATTATGGTCAGCAATGTGTAACAAATAAAATACAGCGGAGCTGCTTTAAAAAAAATCTTCAGCATGTACAGATTATTATGTATCACTTTTTTTATAATTTCTATCATTCTTTCATTCCTTCCCCTTCGTCCCTATAGTATTTTGCCTGCAAATGGAACATATCCGCATATTTTCCCCCTTGATATATCAATTCATCATGCGTTCCCTGCTCAACAATCCGACCATTTTCCATAAAGTAAATCTTATCCGCTATTTTAGATGCTGAAAACCTGTGAGAAATATATATAACGGTCTTATCCGCCAGAAAACTATTCATCAGCTCAAAAATCTCTTCTTCCGCTATAGGATCAAGCGCGCTGGTAGGTTCATCCAAAATGTATAGCTGCTTTTCCGGGTTGATAAAGATTCTTGCCAACGCCAAACACTGGCTCTGTCCAAGGGAAAGCACCTCACCCAAATCAGATAATTCATGGGTCAGCTGCGTGTCAAAACCACCTTCATAGGTATTTATCTTTTCTTTCAGATGCAGCAAATTCATTATATCTTCCATTTCTTTATCCGAATAAACCTTCGTATCCATTGCGATATTTTGTCCGATGGTTGCAGCGTAAACATTTATGTCCTGAAAAACAATTCCATATTTTCCTCGATAGTTATCTACATTGTAATCACAAATATGCTTCTGATTATAAGTGATGCTGCCCTGACAAGGATCATAGAGCCGCAAAAGCAGGTAAATCAGTGTCGATTTTCCTGCCCCATTATAACCAACCAACGCAATCTTCTGTCTGGGCTGAATTTCCATGCAAATATCTCTCAAGGCATACTCCTCATTATTATTGTATTTAAAATATAAATGCTCTATCTTAATTCCACTAAACTCTCCCTGCACCATTTCATCCCTGCGCGAAACGATTTTCGGTTCATACTGATAAAATCCAATAAATTTATTTAAATAAATATTATCATTCCATATGCCATTAAAAGAGCTTATCACAGAAGACGCCCTCCAGGTAAACTGCGCTATTGCTCCCAGTAAAGGCAGGAATACCGCAATTGTTACCGTCTTATCAATGATGATTCTGTGTATGGAGATAAGCGTTGTCAGACAGGATACAATTCCAAATCCCATAAAAACTTGAATACTGTCATACACTGATATTTTCTTGTAATACCTTTTTTGAAGCGCCATCAATCCCGCAAACGCATCCTCAAGCATTTTATTTAGAACGTTTTTCACATTTGTGGTTCTCAATTCCTGCGCACATTCCGCCTGAATGGAAATTCTTCTCACATAGTCATATTTTCGTTGGTATTTTAAGCTCTCATTGGTATAACAAAATCTCTGCCTGTTACTCATAGGCTCAAAAAACAATCCCATAAAAACAGAAATAAGAGATAACATTACAATAACCCAATCCACCTGCGCAAAATAGCCAATCAACACCATAACGCAACATAAATGGGAAACAAACTGGGATATATTATCTAAGACGCTCTTTATTCTGTTAAATAAATCACTCAACGCAAATGTTACGTTGTCGTAGTATTCCGGATTGTCAAAACATTCAATATCAACCGTGATAATCTTCCGATATATCATTTTTTTGAAAAACAATGAGAGCTTGACATCATCTTCTGGAATATACTTTTGTTGATAATACGAGTTCAATAACTCAAACACAATATGAATCATCCCAAAGGCAATCAACACCTTCCCAATCTGAACGATATTCTTCCCTTGTTCCACCGCTTCCATAAAATACGCGAAAAAGAATACATGATAGAATATGGAAAATAAATCCTTTATCACTGTAAAGAAAATATTCAGCCATACCCGCAATGGGGATGCCTGACATACTGTCTTCAGCATAAATTTGTAATTATAAAAAAGATGGTTTTTCATATACATTCCTTTCTTCTGGCATTTTTGTCTTTTAAACCTCTGAATCCTCCCAACCTTCTCAAACGTTTGGAACATTATATCCCAAATTCAAAAGGTGGTGTGTAGATGCAAGGTTTTTGCCATGTGTAACCACAATTACAGTAAAAAACAGGAGTGCCGAAGCACCCCCATTTCCTGTACCCTATTGCAAAATCCGCAGTGTTGTTCAATCATGGGGCTGTCGCATTAAGAAATTCTACACAAGATACAGGATGCAGGTAATCAGGCATACCTATATCCAGTGTCCATGACCCTTAATGGGACAGCCCCTTACGTTTTTTACAACAATTTCCTCGCCACTTTCTTTTGCCAATACATAAATAAGTGTTGATTTATCCGCAGACCTTTCATCTTGCTTTTGGCCTCTATTGCAGAATATTTCCCAGATACCTCTGCAATCAGACTTTTATTGAGGCTGACGGTTATTGTTCGATGATGAGGAATGATCTCCCGCACTGACTTTCAAAATATCATTATAATTCTCACTCGGATAAACATAATCATCCGGCTTCATTGTTGTTTCATAGGTATCCCTGGCAAGATCATCTGCCACCTCATCTATCTGCTGTTCCACCAGCTCCACTGCTTCTTTATAAGGATTGACAGCAACAGCCAATGCTTCTATGCCGCCTGAGACTCTACCAATCGCCATTTTGCACACCTCCTTCCATTATATATTGTACTCCCAAATAACTAGAGCATGTTTAAATTACGTTCTGAAAGCTGTACGTCACAATTTGTTGTAGATTGGACTCGAATGAGGGCCAAATATACCGCAAAGTGGGCCGTGCAGATGGCGGGAATGAATTTTCAAACACGCTCCGGCACCTCTTTCGTGGAAACCTCCAATTCATGCTGTCTTTTCCGCCACAAGGGCTGTGGGGGCTTCAAAGTTTTTTCATGGAATACTTTTCTGTATATCTTTCATGCAGTTCCTTATACAACTCGTTCCTCTCTTTCACATTCCGGGCATATTGATGTAATGCGTACTGGTCTGTTTCGGATGCCATCTGCTCCTCCGCTATGTTGGAACAATGCTTCGCAATACGCTCCAGGGAAGTGACCATATCCGTAAGGGCCAAACCAAGTTCCACAGAACACCTCCCCTCTTCCAGTCTTTTGCCATGGTTCTTTCGTATATCTTTTTTTACTTGGCTAATCACATCCGCAAGCGGATCAATACAAAATGCCATCTCTTTGTCCTCGTGTATAAAACCAGAAACCGTATATTCCACGATTTCAAGGGTTGCCTCATAGATCAGCCTTGCTTCGTCAGCCGCTTTCTTTGAAAATTTTTCTTTGCCCTTATACAGCTTCTTTTGTGTAAATGCAATACCCTTTGTATAATCGGATATTCTTTCAAAATCCGTAATGCACCTGCTAAATTTATTGATGGTTTTACTGTCCCGTTCAGAGAGCGGCTTTGCGGAAAGTTTTGTCAGATAGGACAACAGCTCATCTTCCCTGGCATCAACTTCCTGCTCAATTTCCATAATTGTCCGCACTGCATTTTCATCATATTTTTCCTGTATGACCACACATAAATTCATTGCCTTTAAGATAAGCTGCGCCATATCACACACCGCATTTTTACATTGCGCAACCGCAAACGCAGGTTTCTCCAAGAATCTTTCGTCCAGCACTTTTCCTGAAGTTTCCAGTGTTTCGGTCTCTGACTGCGGAATGGTAAAATGCGCAAGTTTTACCAGCAGCTCCGAAGCAGGAAGCAGCACGATTGTGGAGGCAATATTAAACATGCTATGTATCACCGCAATGACCGCACCGTTTGCCGTATCCGACAGAAAAGCAAACTGCACAAAATGATTTGCGGCATAAAATACTGTCATAAATACCAAGGTACCTATCAGATTAAAATAAAGATGTACCAAAGATGCTCTTTTCGCATTCCTGTTTGCCCCCACACTGGAAAGCAAAGCTGTGACACAGGTTCCGATATTCTGCCCCATAATCACCGGAAGCGCGGCTCCCACCGTTACGCTTCCAGTGACACACATCGCCTGCAAAATACCAACCGAAGCAGAAGAACTCTGAATCACCGCAGTTAAAACCGCTCCCACCATCATACCCAAAACAGGGTTTTCAAATGCCGTAAAAAGCGCTGTAAATTCCGGTACATTCGCAAGGGGCTTTACGGCGCCGCTCATGGTTTCCATTCCAAACATAAGCACTGCAAACCCAATCAGAATCGTTCCC